>JBDUBI010000151.1:0-13971 GCA_040004225.1 Acidobacteriota bacterium | reverse complement strand
CCCCTCGCCCCGCGCTCGGGGAGAGGGCTGGGGTGAGGGGGCCCGCAGGCAGGCGGAGAGATTCGCCGCCCAAGAGAGATGGAGGGGTAATCGGAGACGGTGGGGGGAGGAAGGTCGGAGGGGGTGAGACGGCGGCATCTTTTTCGGAGCGATCCCTGGAACGCCGAGGAGACGTCCTGCCGTTGAGAGACCTCTACGGAGGTGTGACTCTCCGCCAGTCTGACCCGGATTCCATCTCGTCGTGGATCCGGCTGGCGCCGACTAAGATTCCGACCAATTCCCTCGTCAAAAGCTTCTCGAGATCCGGGAGCGCCTCCGGCCCGAGGATCGGAACCGAGCACTCGACCGTGTTCTGGCCGAGCGATGCGAAAAACGGGGACGAGCGGCGCGTCCAGTCGGCGTCGTTCCGGCGGTGTTTCACCATGAGGAAGGCGGCGAGCCGTTGTTCGTCCCACGGCTGTGCCAGCGTCCAGCGGAAGTTGGCTCGCTGCGACTTGTGCTGTGTTTCCGGAATCTCTTCGGCGAGAGCGATGGACATGAAGTCGACGTAAAGATAACACTCCGCTCAGGAACTCGTCGTCACTGGCTCGTTTCTTGCCTCCAGATGCAAACAGAGGGGTGCATTCGAAAGACCCTGGTTACTACCCTGTCGGTCGCTCTTTTCGTGCTTCTATTGCGGCCCTCGCCGACCATCGGCCGCACGAAGGCAAGATCGTGCAGATCGACACGGATCCGAAAATGAGGGGCGTTTCCGGGGAGAAGTCCGACAGGTGGTCCCTCTCCTGGACGGAGACCACGAAGATGAAGAATGTCTCCCTACCCGAGTTGCAGGTCGGAGATTCGATTCATTTCGACTGCACCAAAAAGGATGGGAAAATGTGGGTCACCGAGCTGCGCCGGACGCACAAGGCCAGAAGCTGACGAGGTTTCTACGCCGGCGGCACAGGTTCAACAGGGGAGCCGAGTGGCTCCCTTTTTCTTTTGCCGGGGAGCCGGGGTAACCTGACCGCCGGCTCGAACAACATGGAAGACGACAACCGACATCCTCCCCATTCGCCGGGGCCGGCCGCGGTCCTCTCGACAGCGGAACGGCTGGACGCGGACCCGCGATTTTCCGGGCGGGGGATTACGATCTGCTTCCTTGACGCCGGCTTTACGGCCCATCCGGATCTCGTCGAGAGCGGGCGCGTCGTGGCTTTTCACGACGTCGAAGATCCGGCCGCCACGCTCTCACCGGGCGGACCGGTGCGCCCCTGGGAGTGGCACGGGACGCAGACCTCGGTCGTCGCGGCGGGAGACGGCGCCCTCTCCGACGGGGCGTACCGCGGTCTCGCGTCCGCCGCGCGGCTTCTTCTGGTCAAGGTCGGCCGCGAGGGGTCCATCCATGACGAGGAGATCGCCCGGGCCTTCGAATGGCTCCTCGCCAACTACGAGAGATTCGGGGTGCGGATCGTCAACGTCTCCCTGGGAGGAGACCAGAACCTGTCGCTCCCGGAGAGCCGCGTGAATCAATTGGCGGAGGAGGCGGTCTCCCGCGGCCTCATCGTGATCGCGGCGGCCGGAAATGCGGGCGGTCGGGTCGATCACGCCGCTCTGCCACCGGCGTCTGCACCCTCCGTGATCACGGTCGGCGGGTACCACGACTGGCGGTCCGAAGACGGCCATGCATTTGCCCTCTATGCCTCGAGCTTCGGCAGCACGCCGGACGGTCTCGCAAAGCCGGAGTTGATTGCGCCCGCCATGGAGGTCGCCGCTCCGATCCCGATCGACACGCCGGAGTACCGAACCGCCGAAGCCCTCTCGACCCTGGCGGCGGCGGAGGACGCCGAGCTGACGTCGCTCTCCCTTCAACTGGGGGACGCGGCGGATCTTTCCGAAGAGGTCCGCGGCGCGGGGCCTGAAGCGGTTCGCGCCGCCGTGAACGCGTGTCTCCGGGGAAGGAAGATCGTCGCGGCGCATTACCAGCACGTCGACGGCACCTCGTTTGCGGCCCCGATCGTGACGTCGATCGTGGCGCAGATGCTCGAGGCGAATCCGTCGTTGACTCCCGCCGCCGTGAAGTCGCTCCTCGTCTCGACCGCCGAGCGGATCGAGGGGGCGCCCGCGGAGCGTCAGGGGTTCGGCGTCGTGGATGCCGGCCGGGCCGTCGCGGCGGCAGCGGACGAGCGCTCGCAGTCGCACGACGCGGGGGCCGGCCGGCAGGCCGAGACGCCGCGAATCGAAGGGGAGCGGGTCGTGTTTGTTTACCACGACGACCACGCGCGGCGGGTCTGTCTCGCCGGAGATTTCAACGGATGGGACGGGCAGAGCGCTCGATACGAGCGACAGGCCGATGGCCTGTGGAGGGTTTCGATCGAGACTCCTGCCGCCGGGCGCTACCGGTACAAGCTCTTGATCGATGGAGTGCACTGGCGGGAAGATCCGGGCAACCCGGCGCGGGACGTGGACCCGTTTGGCGGATTCGATTCGATCCTGAAGATCTAGGCGGCTGAGCCGGTCAACCGAGCCCGCCGGGTCCGGCTCATTTTCGGAGGACCCGGCTCCAGGTGCCCGACCCGATCCAGACCTTCTGCTGAAATAACAGATCGCCTTCGACGCTCGTCATTTGAATCGCGCTCGTTCCGTCCGGCTCCGGTCCCCGGACGCCGCAGCGCACTTCCTCCGACTCCAGTTTGTGCAGCAGGCGGAGCTCGAGACGCTCCGCGGGCAGCGCCAGAACTTCCTGGCCGTCCTCTTTATGGAAAACGACGACCCGGGAGTGCCCCGACTTTTCCAGGCGACACGTCAATTCGCGAAAGGTCGTGCCCACACCGCGGGTTTTGCGAGAACCGCGCCAGATCGATCCGGCGGACCCGATGGGCGAAAATCAGGGGTCGCCGTCGACCCGGATCAGCTCGTAACTGCTCAGAATCTGCGCCCCACCCCAGGTGCGCGACAGAACCAGTCGGCGGATGCCACCCAGTTCCGGCGCGCCGACGCTCGCGCGCACGAATCCCGAAGCGATCTCGCGCACCACCCGCCATTCGAAGCGTCGCGCCGGCAGGGAAAAGAGCGGCAGCGAATCTCCCTGGTCGAGGAGGAAGCAGACCGCGCTCTGGTCTTTCGAGAGACGGCAGACGAGGTTCTCGAACATTCGGGCCCGTCCCGATCCGGGCCGCGGTCCCACGAGTCGGTTCACGCAGAGCAGGAGCATCTCCGCTCCGAAGGGTTTGGCAAGTTGCAGTTCGGGTCGCTCGCCTGATCGGGCGACGTTGTCGTCCACGAAGGTCGAAAGGACCAGGAGCGGGATTTTCGCGAGGCGAAGGTCGGCCTCGAGGCGCGCGCGAAACTCCCACCCGTTCATGACCGGCATCGCGAGATCGATCAGGATGACCGAGGGCAGGGGGTCCGAGGGCTCGTTCAAAAAGGCGAGCGCCTCCGCGCCGTTGAAGACCCCCGCGGCCCGGAATCCGTCGCTCTCGAGAAGGAAACAGATCGCTTCATTCAAGTCAGGATCGTCTTCGACAACGAGCGCCCGCGCGTCCGGCGCGGACCCGGGGGCGCGCCTCCGTTCGGTTCCGGGCCCGGAGAAGGGTTCCGCCCGGGGCGTCCGCCGGCGCTCGATTGGGATCCTGTTCCGTCTCGCAGCGGGTTCGGGCGCGAGATCGAGGTCCGCGCGCTGCAAGCGCTCGGAGGCATGTGAGGCCGGATGGGCGATACCCGCCGGTACTTCGATGGAGATCAGATTACACCAGCCGCGAGGCAGCGGGAAGAGTTTATGAAGCGGAAGATCGGTAGGAACCGGACTCGACCTCATCGATTTTCCTTCCGCACTTCGGCCCGGCCAGGGCAAGAGAAAAAAAGGGCCGCGATTTTTCCGGAACACATTCGTCTGTGTGCCGCGCGATCGAGGGACCGCTGCAGTTGCCGCGCCGCGGAACCTCGGTGATGCGGGCCGCAGCCTGCTCGGGCGGAATCACCGTCGAACAGGGATTCGGAGACGTGCCGGGAAGACCTCTCGCCGAGGGTGGCGCGGCCCGAACGCTCGGGGGCACGATGATCGATAGGGTCGCGAGCTTTCCGGTCCGGCGGATTCGATCCCCGGGGGATCGTTGGAAGGCGCGCATGGCGCCCGCTCGACCTCGGGGATCGGCTCTTCAGGCAGGGGCCTCCGCCGCACGAGGGCCTCGGGGAATGGAGCCGACGCCCGGATTTGAACCGGGGACCTGCGGTTTACGAAACCGCTGCTCTACCAACTGAGCTACGTCGGCCGGATGACCGGACGGCGGATCTTAGCAGGAGCGGTTGCGGATTGTCAGCGCCGGAAAAGGCCGGGCGACGGTGTCGAAGGTCCGGGATCGGCGCGGAAGACGGAAGCGCTTTCAGTCGAATCGGACCGAGACGATTTTCGAGCAACCGGGTTCCTCCATCGTCACGCCGTACATGACGTCGGCGGTCTCCATCGTCCGCTTGTTGTGCGTGATCGCGATGAACTGGGTGTCGTCGGTCATATCGCGCAGGAGCTTCGTGAAGCGGTCGATGTTGGCCTCGTCGAGCGGGGCGTCGACCTCGTCCAGTATGCAGAACGGGGACGGCTTGTAACGGAAGATCGCCATCAGCAGGGCGATGGCGGTCAAGGCCTTCTCGCCGCCGGAAAGCAGCTGAATGGACTGGTTCCGCTTTCCGGGCGGTTGCGCCACGATCTCGACACCCGACTCGAGAAGATCGTTGTCGTCCAGCAGCCGCATCTCCGCGGCACCGCCCTGAAAGAGCCTCGAAAACATGGCCTTGAAGTTTTCGTTGACCGCCTCGAAGGCCTGTCGGAACCGTTCCGAGGACGTCGCATTGATCTTGCGGATGGAATCCTGGAGCTCGGCGACCGACTTCAACAGGTCATCTCGCTGCGCCGTCAGGAAGAGGAGCCGTTCCGAGCTCTCCCGATGCTCCTCGAGGGCCAGAAGGTTGACGGGTCCGAGCCTTTCGATCGAAGCCGCCAGCATCGCCACTTCTCCCTCGAGCGCCGCCAGGGCCTCGGGAGACCGATCCTCCGGGGCGTCGAGCGAGGCCGGTGAGACTCCGAATTCCTCTTGCGCCTGGGCGATCGCGTGATCGAGGTCGGCGCGGACCCTGGTCTCCGCGACCTCCGCCTCGAACCGCGCTTCGCGGGTGGAGTCGAGCAACGCGCGCTCGACCTTCGTGCCCTCTTCGGCCGAGATCACGCGGACTCCCGCTTCCGTGGCGGCCGCGGAGGCGGCTTCGAGCTCGCCGGAGGTCACCTCCCGGCTGCGCAGGTTCTCTGCCTGGCGGGCGCGCGCTTCCGCCTCTTCCCGGGCGAGCTCCTCGGCGCGGTCCGTCAGGCGGCGGCTCTCGTCGGACGCGTCTCCCATCCGACGTTCCAGGGCCCCTCGCGCTTCGACCAGCTTTTCCCGCGCGCTCTCGAGCGAACGGCGTCTCTCCGCCGCGACCTCCGCCTCCGTCCGCCGATGCGCGAGTTCCTCGGCCGCCGCGGCCGTGAACGAGCGGTGCTCGGGAAGGACCGTCGCGAGCCTCTCGGCGCGCTCCCGGATCGCCGCCTCGCGATCGCCGTGAGCGCGTTCGTCGGCCTCGAGCGAGGACCGGGCGGCGGCGAGCCGAGCGGCCTCCTGGCGGAGGGCCGCTGACTCGGTCTCCAGCGTGTCGCGCTCTCTGGCCAACCGGTCCCGTTCGGCGCGGCGCTCTTCGAAGCGGGCCACGAACCCCGAGAGCCGGCCGCTGGCCTCGCGCTCGCGATCCCGTCGGGCGGGCATGGCCGCCTCGCATTCGTGGCGGGAGCGGCGGAGGTCCTCGATAGAGCGGTCGAGCGCCGCGACGCTTTCGCGCGCCCGCGCGGTGTCGACCTCCAGGCGGTCGATGTCGCGACGGAGCGCAAAGAGACCTGACGCTTCAGGAGGCGTGTGCACGACGCGGACGAGCGACCCGCGAACGAGCTCCCGTCCGCGGGTCACGAAAGTGGTCTCGGGATGGGAGCCCGACAGGTCGAGGGCCACGGCCAGCGTGGAAACGAGAGCGACCGGCGGGAGGGCGGCGCGCTCTGCCGGCGTCAGGCGGCTGAAGTTCTCGAGGGCGATTTCCCAGCCGCCCTCCGTCCCCGCGACGCCCGACGCCCGCCTCTCCGCGCTCCACCCGCTTCGGACGAAGCTTGCGGAGGCGAGGCCTCGGGAGGCTTCCACGGCCGCGGCGGGGTCTCCTCCGCAGATGATGGCTTCGAGGTCGTCTCCAAGGAGAAGGTCGACGGCTTCTTCCCACCCGGCCGCCGGTATGAGTCGGTCCGCGAGCGCGCCCGTCTCGGCGATCCCCGCCGTGGCCAGCGCTCCTCGGACCGCGTGCAGGTTGCCCTGCCGGCCCTTCCAGATCTCTTTCCAAGCACCCAGCCGGTGCTCCGAAATCGAAAGGCCCTCCCGAGCCGTCTCGCGAGCGACTTCGGATTCGGCGAGGGCGCCCGCCAGTCTCGAGAGCTCCGCTTCCCACGCCTCCGTGTCTGCCCTCGCGTCCGACGCTTCGCGCGTCAGGCGGCGCTCCTCTTCGAGCGCGGCTTCCACTTCGCGTTCGCGCAGGTCGAGCTCCGACATGGCGCGCGCGTGAGATTCTTCGAGTCTCGCGAGCGAAGCGGCGGCGCGCGAGGCGTCCAGATCGACTTCGTGTCGGGCGTTCCGCGCGGTGACCCGGTCTCCCGCCGCGAGCAGCCCCTCTTCCCGCGCCCGGTCGAGCTCGCGCTCGATCTGAGCGAAGGCCGTGGCCGCGGCCGCCGCCCGGCTGTCCGCATCTTCCCGCGCGAGAGATCGGGCGCGCGCCTCGACGACGGCGCGCTCGAGGCGCTCCTCGAGCTCTGTCAGCTCCGCGGCGGATCTCGCCTGTTCCGCCGAGACGTCCCGCCCCTCACGCTCCAGAGAAGCGCGACGGTCGGCCAGATCGCCGGCAGCGCGGCGGTTGCCCTCGAGCAGGGCGTCGTCGCGCTGGATCGAGTTTTCGAGCGCGGACACCGTATCCCGCAGGCGGTCGCGTTCCGACTGCAGATCCGTCCCCGCAAGCCGCGCCGCGGCGAGCGCCGATTCCGCGCGCCCGAGCGCGGCGGCGGCCGCCGCCTCGGCGTCGCGCCGCGCGTCCCTCGTGCGCTCCGCTTCCGCGACCGCGGCCTGAAGCACGTCGTGCCGGGTCCTCGCGAGCGACGCCTTTTTCCCGCGCAGCGCCTCGGACTGCTCCCGATATTTTGCGGCGCGGGAGGCCTGCCGCTTGAGAGACGCGACGTTCTTCTCGATCTCGGAGACGATGTCGGAAATCCGGAGAAGGTTTCCGCGCGTTTCTTCGAGCTTTCCTTCAGCGAGCCGCTTCTTCAGCTTGTATCGCGTGATGCCGGAAGCCTCTTCGATGAGCCGGCGTCGGTCCTGGGGCCTGGTCGAAAGCACCTGATCGATTCGGCCCTGTTCGATCACCGAGTACGCCCGGACGCCGAGCCCGGTGCCGAGCAGCTTGTCCTGAATGTCCTTCAAGCGGACCTGCTTGTCGTTCAAGAAATATTCGCCGGTGCCTTCGCGGTAGACCCTGCGGCCGATGCGCAGCTGGTCTCCCTCGGCCTCGCCTCCGCCATTTCCGTTCCCGGCCCCGTGGCCGTTCTCCGGGTCGTCTTCGGGACCGGGGCCGTCATCGTTTCTCTTTCCGTCCTGGCGGGGACTGACCCGGCCGCGCGTTGAAAGCGTCAGGATGACTTCGCACATCCCGAGCGGGCGGCGTTTGGCCGATCCGTTGAAGATGACGTCATCCATGCGCTCTCCACGAAGCGTTTTCGCGCTCTGTTCCCCGAGCGCCCAGGAGACGGCGTCGCTGATGTTCGATTTTCCGCATCCGTTTGGCCCGACGACCGCGGTCACGCTGCCCGGGAAAGCGAGATCCACCTTCTCGTAGAAGGACTTGAAGCCGGAGATCTGCACCCGCTCGAGTTTGAACATCGTGTTCAGGAATCTAGCAAAACCCGAGGGGGGGTGCCACAACTTATTGTGGCTCCGGCCAGTGGAGATACCAGATCCGGTGCCCTCGACCTTCCGCCAGGTCCCGCCGGCGCGGTTGCGGCGCGGCGGTTCGAATTTTGTCCAGATCGAGTGAACTTTGATGTACGTTATTGGCGCAAGAATACAAAACGATGTTGAACCTGGAAGTCCGCAAACGCGCGGGAGGGGCGGAATTGCATCGCGTGCTCGGCGCCGCGATCACCGTCGGTGCTTCCTCCGGCAACGAAGTCGTGGTGCGCGCGCGTGGCGTCGCGGGCCGGCATGTCCGGTTCGTTGAGAAAGACGGCCGCTACCAGCTCGATCTCTACAAGGGCGTCGACGCGATCACCGTCAACGGCCGCGAATTTTCGGGCGGCCCCATCGCCGCGGGCGACCGCATCACGATCGGCGAGGCCACAATCACCGTTGTCCAGGTCGGCAGCAGCCCGCTTCGGCCCGGGCCGGTCCATGAGATTCCGATCACCGACTCTGTATCGCCGTCCGACCCCGCGGCAACCCCTGCCACCGAGGTCGAATACCGCGCCCTGCGTCTGTCGGTCTACCGGCTCTGCCGGCAGCACGACACCCCGGAAGAGGTCGCGATCGCACTGACCGACTTCCTGGATGAGGAATTCGCGCCCAGGGAATGGGCCGTCGGTCACGTCTCGGCCGCGGCCGGGTTCCGCTTCCTCGCCTCGACCTTCGTCGATCAGCCCGCGCTTCCGCCGAGCCTGCTCGACGAAGTTCGCGGCGGAGAGCGGGTGGTCCGATCCGAAAGCGTCGCCGGCGTGCTCACCTTGGTCGTCGAGAACGCTTCCTCGGAGGGCGCATTCGCGATCCTGGTGCGCGAGAGCCCGCGCCTCCCGGCGAGGACCATCCTGTTTCTGGAAGAAGCCGCTCAGCTGGCCGGAATCGCGATCCGCCGGTCCGAGCGGGGCCCGGTCGCGGCGCCCGCCGCGGTGATCGTCGAGCCGCCGGACGCGGGCGAGATCGACGCCGTTCTTCGCCAGACCGACGATCTGAAGAAAATCGTCGAGACGGTGGAAAGGGAAGTCATCGACCGCGCCATGCGGCGCGTGCAGGGAAACCAGAGCCGCGGCGCCGAAGTCCTCAACATCTCGCGCGGCTCGTTGATCGCGAAGTTGAAGGAGTATCAGGTCCCAGACTACCGGTACCTCCGCCGCGACCGCCACAAGCGGACGTAAACCCTGCGGCCTTGCGGCCCGTCTAGCCCCGGCTCTTCTTCTTCCGCCTCGCGGGCCCCTTTTTGACTTCCGGTTCCGCGGGCTCCCGCCACGCGAGGGGCCACCAGATCGCGAAAGGCGCCGCGAATCTTCCAGCAATCTGGTACACATGGAACGCCGCCGCCCACGCGTTGCGCGCAAAGGGGCCGTAGTTCGCCTCGCTCCACGCGCCGAGGCGCGTCGCGTAGAGCGACTCCACCTGGCAGCAGAGGGCGATGACGTGGACGCCCAGGAGCAACCCGAACGCGAGCAGAACGCGGGACCCCCGGGCGGGCGGCAGAGCCGCGAGGAGTGTGGCGAGGACGACCAGGTTGAAGTCGAGATCCGCGGCGGGCAGCCCCGGCCGGGGCGCGGCCGGAGGAAAATCGCTTCGATCGACCACGAACTCCCGGCCGCGAGCGGCGAGGCGCGTGACGGCAGGGTGCTCGCCGAGCCGGAGAACCGATTCGGCGACGCCCGCGACGACTCGTTCGTAAGGCGCCGAAAAGGCGACCCAGAGGGCAAGGCCCGCGGCGAACCCGGCCGCTCCGCGGAGGAGCGCTCGCCGCGCCGCCTTAGACAGGGTCACGCCTTTTCGGGAGACGTCCCGCTCCCCTGCCGCGAGGCCCACAGGAGAAAAAGCAGGACGCCCGCGAGGACGACCGCCGATTGCCAGATCACCGTGTGCGCGCTGGAAAAGAGAGCCGGGTGGTGCCGGCCGATCCAGAACAGCGAGACCACTCGAATCAGGTTGATGGCCTGGATCGCCAGGAACCCGAGCAGGAGCCCGCCCCCGCGGGCTCTCCACGGAGCGGGAAACGCGAGCACCGCAGCGCAGAAGAGAAGGGCGGTCTCCACGCCGTTGCAGCCGTTCTCGATGTCCACTCCGAAGTTGGGAGAGCGAATCTCCGTGCCGACGACCGTGACCCGCTCGGCGAGCACGTTCAAGATCGCCGCGGACGCGTGCGCGACCCCGGCCGTGAAAGGCACGATGACGTGATCGTTCACCGGCTTCCACGAAACGAGAAGCGCAAAGCCGACGAGCAGGCCGAGGAACCGGGCGAGGAAGAGCCACGACCGCCGGCGTCTTGCCGCCGCGTCCGAGAAGCCCTCGGGCGAGCCGGTCCGCGCCGCCTTCACGCGTTTCCCCTTCCGTCCTGACTTTCCTGGAAGGCGACCATCTCGGAGACGAGCGTCCGGAGGTCGGCCGGCAATCTAAGAAGAAGCGTGCCGGAGGCGTTGACGACGACCTGCTCGGTCACCGCGGTGGCGAGGAGCTCGCCTCCGGCGTCGCGGATCTCGTAATCGATCACCAGCCGGGCGACGCCGGGGGGCCGAAGGCGCGCGCACACCCGGACCTCGGTGTCCGCCAGCGCCGGGCGGCGATAGGAAATCTCCATCCGGGTGATGGGCACGCGATACCCGATCGAGAGCGCTTTGCTGGCCGTAAATCCGAACCGGCGCGTGAACGCCTCGCGGACCTGTTCGAGATACAGAGCGTAGTGCCCGTGCCAGACGACCGCGTAGGAGTCGCACTCCGCAAACCGGACGGGGATCTGGATCTCGAAGCCCTTCAGGGCGGCGGCGCCTCCGCGAATTCCGCTCATGCCGCCGCCTCCGGCGGGGATTCCAGCACCGCGGCCAGAAAATTGCCGCCGGCGCCGAAGGAATTGACGAGAGCGCGCCGGGGCCGCCCGTCGGAGCGAAACGGGCCTTCCGGGTCCGCGATCGCGCAGGTCGCGGCGACGAGCTGTCCGCCGCCGGACGCCGCCGCCTCGCCGATCGCGCGCTTGACGGCGAGCGCGCGGGGGGGCTCCCCGAAGATCTCCCGCATCACCTCGATCTCCGCGCGGTCCATCTCTTCGACGCCGTTGGACGACGGCAGCCAGAGGCCCACGTCGGATGGAGGGACTCCCGCGTCGTCGAGCGCGCCCCGGATCGTCCGGTCGATGGCCGCCCGATCGGGGGCGAACCGGTACGGGTCCGTGGGAACCCCGGCGAACCCGATGCCGGCCAGGCTCGCCAGGGGTCGTGCGCCACGCCGGCGCGCCGCCGACTCGGCCTCGATCACCACGGCAAATCCTCCTTCACCCTGCACGATTCCGGACCGGCGTTTCTCGCCGCGAAGGGCGCCGACTCGGTCGAACCCGAGCGCGTAGATCGCGTTCCACTCGTCGACGGCTCCCGCCAGCATCGCGCGCGCGCGCCCGGACTCGAGCGCCAGCACCGCGTACAGGAGCGCGTTCAACGCGGAGGGATCCTTCTGTGTAATCGTCACGTTTGGTCCGAAGAGTTTCAGCTCGATAGAAACCTGAGAGGCGGGAGCGTTGGCGACGGTGTTCGGGAAATGAAAGGGCGGCGCCGCCTCCGGCGATTCCAGGAACAGCACCCGGAGAAACTCCGTCAGCGCTCCCGCTCCCGCCGAGCCCGTCCCCATCGCGATCCCGATCTCCTCCGGCGCGGCCGCAATGTCGAACGCGGCTTCGCGGATCGCCTCCAGGCACGAGACGATCGCAAACTGGCTTCCCCGGTCGAAGCGGCGCGCCTTCATGGGCGGGATCTCCGGTTGAGGGCTGAAGCCGTCGCACCGCGCCACCTCCAGGGCCTGGAGTCCCGAGCGTTCCTCGGGCGTCATCGGGCGCACCGCCGTCTCTCCGGCGATCAGACGCCGATAGAACTCCCCCGAGCCGCGCCCGAGAGGCGAGACGGCGCCCGTCCCTGTAATCCACGCTCTCGACGCCAAGCTCAGTAAACGCCGGCCTGACGCGCGAAGACGACGACCGAACTGTTACCCCCGAACGCGAAGGAATCCGAAAGCGCGACTTCGATGTTGCCCTCACGCGCGGAGTTCGGCACGTAGTCGAGGTCGCAGGCCGGGTCGGGGTTGTCGTAATGGATCGTCGGCGGGATCTTCCCGTCCCGCACGGTCATGACGGTCGCGACCGCCTCGATCGCGCCAGAGGCGCACAGGCAATGCCCGATCATCGACTTGATCGAGGAGATCGGAATGTCCCTCGCACGTTCGCCCAGGCCCATTTTCAGCGCCGCCGTTTCCGCCGAATCGTTCTGGGGCGTAGCGGTTCCATGGGCGTTGACGTAGTCGATGTCTTCCGCGTTGACTCCGGCGGCCGCCAGCGCGGAGCGGACCGTGCGTCCTCCCGCGGCCCCGCTCGGGTCGGGGGCGGTCATGTGGTACGCGTCTGAGGTGACGCCGTACCCGAGGAACTCCGCCAGGATCGGCGCGCCGCGCCGCTTCGCCCGCTCCCATTCCTCGAAAATGAGAATGCCCGCCGCTTCGCCGATGGAAAGTCCCCGCCGTTCGCGGTCGAAGGGCCGGCATGGCTCGGGATCGACCGACCGCAGCGAGTTGAAGCCACCATAGGTCAGGCGCGCGAGAACATCGGAGCCTCCGGTGATCACCACGTCGGCGAGCCCGGCGGCGATCGCATCGTGGGCGAAGCCCATGGCGTTCGCCGACGACGAGCACGCGGTCGTGATGGTCGACTTGATGCCCTCCACCCGAAAGCGCTGCGCCACGCGGTCGGTGATGGCGTCCGGAAGGTGATTCAGCACATGGGACGGCCGGCCCTTTTTGCCATGGAGGTGCTGCTCGTAATAAGCCTCGGAGTCGAGCAGTCCGGAGGTTCCGCCGCCCAGGATCACTCCGATCCGGGCCGGGTTCTCCCGGGAGAGATCGAGACCCGACTGAGCGATGGCTTCGCGCGCCGCGGCGAGCCCCATGCGGTCGGCCCGGGACGTGCGTTTCTTTTCGGCCCGGGTCAGGAAGGCGTCCGGGATCTCGAGCACCTGGGCGGCGGTCTGTGTGCGGTAGCCCGAAGGATCGAACAGAGAAAACGGACGGATCCCGCAGGTCCCCTCGAGGAGGGCCTTCCAGAAATCCGTCACGTTCGTGCCGATCGACGTCACCGCTCCGAGACCGGTGACGACGACGCGCCGGGATTTGTCCATAAGGTTGGCAATTCTACAGCGCGACGGGCGACGCGACGGGCGAGAGGCGAGAGGCGAGGGACGAAAGGCGAAGGAGACGATCTACCTTGAGCGCCCAGCGCCCAGCGCCCAGCGCCCAGCGCCCAGCGCCCAGCGCCCAGCGCCCAGCGCTCTCGTCCTCTTTCTCGCCGCGACATAATCGACGCATGAACGAACGCGTCGGCTGGCATACGTACTTCATGAACATCGCGGGACAGGTCGCCACGCGCGCGACCTGCGAAAGAAAACATGTGGGCGCCGTCATCGTGCGCGACCGCACGATTCTCTCGACGGGCTACAACGGATCGATCCGCGGGCTCCCGCACTGCGAGGACGTCGGTTGCGTGGTCGAGGACGGCCACTGCGTGTCGACGGTCCACGCCGAGGCTAACGCCCTGCTCCAGGCCGCGCGCAACGGAGTCGCGATCCGCGACGCGGAGCTGTACACCACCGCGAGCCCGTGCTGGCCCTGCTTCAAGCTGATCGCCAACTCCGGGATCTCGCGCGTCTATTACGGCGAGTTCTACCGGGACGAGAGGTCTCTCCGGGTCGCGCGCGAGGCCGGGATCGAGCTGATCGATCTCGGCAAGGGAAAGGGGCCGGGAGAGAGGATCGTTTAGCCCGCTATCTTCTTCCCGCAGGGACCGCGGTTTCCAGCAGCCGCAGGCACTCTTCGAGATGCGTCCGGGACCCCGCGGTCAGCCGGAAGAACCGGCAGCCGAGGCCGCGGTCCGACTCCTGCCCGACGCGGACGACGATGG
>JBDUBI010000088.1:0-14009 GCA_040004225.1 Acidobacteriota bacterium | reverse complement strand
AACGGCGTGCTCTATCTGGCGTGGTCGCAGTCGACGAGCCCCTTCTTCGGCGACCGGGCCGCGGGCTCGAACGTTCTCTTCGTGCGTTCGGACGACGGGGGAGCGACGTGGACGCCCGCCGTCGGCGCGAATCCTGTCGTCGCATCAGACGTGCACCACGTTCTGCCGTCGCTCGCGATCGACAACGATCCGAACGACGTTCACGTGGGCTTCTACACGCAGCACGACGACGGAAGCGTGGACGTCGACCTCGCGAATTCTCATAACCTCGGCAACTCGTTCCCGACAGACCGGACGGTGCGCGTGACGAGCACGAACTTCGTTCTGCCGCCGACGGTGATTCGGCTGACCGCGGCTCCATCGCCGACCACCAACTACGATCGCCTGATCGTCTCCGGGTACAGCCTGGGCGAATACCTGAGCGTGAAATCGGGGAACGGCGCGGTCTACGCTCTCTGGGGAGATTGCCGAAACAACGTGACGGAACCGATCAACGCCCTGGATCCGATCTCCGGCCAGACTCACTCTCAGCAGGACGTATTCTTTCAGGCCGTAAAGGCCCAGTAGCACTCCCGATCGCGGCGGGGCCGCCGTCCCCTTCGAAGACGGCGGCCCTTTTCGCGGCTTGACTCGATTCTCGGGCCGCCCGGCGCACGATCGGCCCGGCGCCGACGCGACCACGCGGAAGGCTTACTCCCACGAAGTTCGAGCGCAGGCGCTGGCGGTGACTCCGGGAATCGCCGCCGGGTCGCGCTTCTTGCGACCTGGCTCCCGGCTCGATGGGCCTCCCTGGTCGAGCCCGCGTCGACCATCCGGCACTTCTGACACGCCTCGTCCGCCGGGCTTGACTCGCCTCGCGCTTCGGACCGCCGACCTCTCGACGACTTCGCTAGACTCGCACTCGCTCGAGGAGGCAACGTGACGGGTACGCACCGCATCGCCGCGGGATTTTTGGCCCTTTCCTGCATCGCGGCCTCCAGGCAGGCCGCTCCGTCCACGGATTCACGGCTCTTCGCCGAGATGCGGTGGCGGTGCATCGGTCCGTTCCGCGGCGGGCGGACCGTCGGCGCGGCGGGGATTCCTTCCCAGCCGAACGTGTTCTTCATGGGTGTCAACAACGGCGGCGTCTGGAAGACGACGGACGCCGGCAGAACGTGGGTCTCTCTCTTCGACGATCAGCCCACCCAGTCCGTGGGGGCCATCGCGCTCGCTCCCTCGAACCCGGATGTCATCTACGTCGGCAGCGGAGAAGGGCTGCAGCGGCCGGATCTCTCGACGGGCGACGGCATCTACAAATCCATCGACGGCGGGAAGACCTGGCGCCACCTGGGCCTGCGCGACGGGCAGCAGATCGGCGCGCTGATCGTCGATCCCGGCAATCCCGATCGCGTGTTTGCCGCGGTGCTGGGTCACCCCTACGGTCCGAACACGGAACGCGGCGTCTTCCGATCGAATGACGGCGGGCAGAACTGGGAAAGGGTGCTCTACAGAGACGAGAACACGGGAGCGATCGCGCTCGCGTTCGACTCGAAGAACCCGAAAATCGTCTACGCGGACCTCTGGGCCGCCCGCCAGGCGCCGTGGGAAATCGGCGCCTCCTTTCAGGCGCCGGGGAGCGGGCTGTACAAGTCCGCCGACGGGGGATCCACCTGGAAGCCCCTGACGGCCGGCCTGCCGTCGATCGCGGAGGGGCTCGGCCGGATCGGCATCGCGGTCTCGCCTTCGGACCCTTCGCGGCTCTACGCCCAGGTCGACGCGGATGCTGCGCACGGCGGCACGTATCGGTCGGACGACGCGGGCGCGACGTGGCGGCGCGTCAACTCCGAGGTCCGGATCTGGGGCCGAGGAGGAGATTTCGGGGAAGTCAAAGTCGACCCGAAGAACCCGGAGATCATCTACGTCGCCAACACCTCCACCTACCGTTCGACGGATGGCGGCCGCACGTTCACCGCGATCAAGGGGGCGCCGGGCGGCGACGATTACCACACGATCTGGATCAACCCGGAACACCCCGAGATCCTTTTCCTCGCGGCGGACCAGGGCGCGACGATCTCCGTCAACGGCGGAAAGACGTGGAGCTCCTGGTACAACCAGCCGACGGCGCAGTTCTACCATGTGATCACCGACAACGGGTTCCCCTACCGGGTCTACGGGGCTCAGCAGGAGAGCGGGTCGGCGGAAGTGGCCAGCCGAAGCGACGACGGGTCGATTCACTTCGGGGACTGGCATCCCGTCGGGGTCGAAGAGTACGGGTACATTGCGCCAGACCCTCTCGATCCCGACATCCTCTACGGAGGCAAGATCAGCCGCCACGACCGGCGCACCGGCGATACGGTGGACATCTCGCCCGCTCCGATTCGAGGGAAGTATCGGTTCGTGCGCACGATGCCGGTGCTTTTCTCGCCGCTCGACCCTCACACCCTCTACCTCGGTTCGAACGTGCTGTTCGCCACGCACGACGGTGGGAACAGCTGGAGCGTGCTTTCCCCTGACCTCACGCGTCTGGATTGGGAGATGCCCGGCTCGGTCGGCATCTTCGCGGCCGCGGACCCCGAGAAGGGAAAGCACCGCGGAGTCATCTATACGATCGCTCCCTCGCCGAAGGAGTCCGGACGCATCTGGGTCGGCACCGACGACGGGCTGATGCACGTCACGGCCGACGGGGGAAAGACGTGGAGGGACGTCACCCCGAAAGCGCTGACGCCCTGGAGCAAAGTCTCGCTGATGGAAGCATCGCATTCGGATCCCGCCGCCGCCTATGCCGCCGTCAACCGCTTCCGCCTCGACGACCTGCGCCCGCACATCTACCGCACGCGCGACGGCGGAGCGACCTGGCAGGAGATCGTCCGCGGAATTCCGGCCAACGAAGTCGTCAACGCGGTCCGCGAGGATCCGGAACGCCGCGGCCTGCTCTTTGCGGCTACGGAGCGCGGCGTGTACGTGTCGTTCGACGACGGCGACGAGTGGCAGAGCCTTCGGAACAACCTGCCGGCGACGTCCGTGCGCGATCTGGTCGTCCATGGCGACGACCTCGTCGTCGGAACGCACGGCCGCTCTTTCTGGATTTTGGACGACATCACGCCTCTGCGCCAGATTGCGGCGCAGACGACCTCCGCGGACGTCCATCTCTTCCGGCCGCAGACCGCGACGCGGGTCAAGCGCAGCCAGTGGCCCGACACTCCGCTGCCTCCCGAAGAGCCCGCCGGTCAGAACCCTCCCGACGGCGCCATCGTGAACTATCTGCTGAAGGCGCGGCCCTCAAAGCCCGTCGTGCTCGAGATCGTCGACGCCGCCGGAAAGCGCGTGCGGCGCTTCTCGAGCGCCGATCGCGCGGAACCACTCGACCCCGATCTGAACGTCCCCACCTACTGGACCCGTCCTGCCGCCGCCCTGTCGGCAGAGCCCGGGATGCACCGCTTCGTCTGGGATCTCCACTTTCCCCCGCCGGACGTCCTTGAGCACGAGTACCCGATCTCGGCCGTTCTTAACGACACGCCTCGCCATCCGCTCGGGCCTGCGGTGATCGCGGGGACCTACACGGTAAGGCTCATCGCGGGAGGCCGCACCGAGACCGCACCGCTCACTGTCCGGATGGACCCGAGGGTGAAGACGTCTCCGGAGGGACTGGCGGAACGGTTCCGCCTGGCGACGGACATTTCGCAGGCCCTGTCCCGCGATTTCGCCGCTCTGACCGAGGTGAAGGCCGCCCGGGCGCGGCTCCAGGCGTCTGCCGCCGGAGGCCGGAAAGGGTCCCCCTCCTACGAGGACGAGCTGGCGTCACTCGAGGGCACGGGCGGTGGCCGCCGCGGAGCGCACTCGGACGACCTCGCCGGATTGAACGGAAAGCTCGCGAGCCTCTACGCCGTGGTCGAGGGATCGGACACGCCACCCACCACCCAGGCGGTCGCCGCGTGGAAAGAGCTCTCGGACTCGCTCGATAAGACGCTCGCGCGCTGGGCCGAGCTCAAGAAGTCCGGCGGGGGCGGAAAGTAGGCGGCGGGGCCGGACCCCTCACTCGAACCCTCTCCCCGGGCCCGGGGAGAGGGAGGAGGCCTGCTTCGTGCCCCGCCCGGCGCCGGCGCGAGCCCTTCGCCTGTCAATAAGGCATCTCCTCGTCCGACAGGCCCAGCACGTGCCCGATCTCGTGCACGACGGTGTCGCGGATCTCGCGGACCGCTTCCCCCTTCGTCCGGCAGCTGCGAAGAATCGGCCCGCGAAAAATCGTGATCTGTCCGGGAAGGTGGGAGATCGCCGACTGGCGGTCGAAAACGTCCATGCCGCGAAAAACTCCGAAGAGCTCCTCGTCGTCCGGCGTGTCCGTCTCCTCGTAATCATGGACCGCCGGCTCTTCTTCGACGATCACGACGACGTTCTCGATATACCGGCGGAACGTGGCGGGGACCTGCGTCATGGCTTCCTCGACACACGCATCGAACTCTTCTTGAGAGAGACCCGGTCTCACGGGAGAAAAAGAGCGTCGAAGTTCGCGGTCGTCGCCGCCGCGACGGACTCGAGGTCTCTCTTCTGGACGGCGGCCAGCGCCTTCGCGGTCTCGATCACGAAGGCCGGCTCCCCCGCCTTGCCACGATGCGGCACCGGCGCGAGAAAGGGCGTGTCCGTCTCGATCAGAAGGGCCTCGAGCGGCAGCCCCGCCGCCGCCTGCCGAATGTTCTCCGCAGCACGAAAAGTGATCATCCCGGAGAAAGAAATCCGGTAGCCGAGGTCGATCGCCCGGCGGCCGTACTCCGCGGTCTCGGTGAACGAGTGATAGACGCCGGGACTCTCTCGCGGGGCCTGCCGGGCGAGGAGCGCGAGCATCTCGCCCCCGCTCTCGCGGTTGTGCAGGATCGCCGGCTTGCCGACGCGGCGCGCGAGATCCAGCATCCACTCGAGAACCGCAATCTGAACGTCCCGCGGCGAGAGGTCGTAATGGAAATCGAGCCCCACCTCCCCGACCGCCGCGACCTTCGGATCGAGGGCGAGCGCCTCCAGCCTCTCGCCGTCTCGCGCGGGGTCGAAGTCCTTCGCCTCGTGCGGGTGAATTCCGACGGCGGCGACGACATCCGCATGCCGGCGCGCGATCTCGACCGCTTCCTCCGAGTCCGTAAGCGTCGTTCCAGGAACCAGAAACCGCGCGACGCCTGCCTCGCGCGCCCGGGCGAGGAGCGCGCCGGAATCCGAAGCTTCGCCCTCGCGGCCTCGGAGCTGAAGGTGGCAGTGCGAGTCGGAAAAAACGAGCCCGGAGAACTCCGTCACACGAAGGGCGTCTCGAAAAAGGAAAACCGGAGACTTCGAGCCCTCACTTCACCCGGCTCCCGGGTGGAACGTCGGAAGCCACTTCCAGCAGCGATGGTTCTCCCGCGTCGCCCACCGCCGCGGCAAGCACCATCCCGTTGGATTCGACGCCCATCAGCTTCGCGGGCTTCAGGTTGGCCACGACCACCACGTTGCGGCCCACCAGCGCCTCCGGCTCGTAGCGGGCGGCGATCCCGGCCACGATCTGACGCTGCTCCGTTCCGAGATCGACTTGCAGTTTCATCAGCTTGTTGGACTTCGGCACGCGCTCGGCCGTGAGCACTCTCGCCGTCACGAGCCGCACCTTCTGGAACTCGTCGATTCCGATCCGCGCGTCGGCGGGCGAGGCCGCCTGTGTGGTCTCGAGCGGCGGTGCCTCGCGGGTCGCGGCCGGCGAGGCCGAAGCGATTTCCGGCGTCCGGGCGGGGGTTTCGGGCTTCTCTTCCATGGGACTTTGTTCTCCTTTCAGATACGCGGCGATGTCGGCGCGGGGAAAGAGCGCGGGAGACTCGGGAAGGGCCGCTCCCAGGACCAGGCCACCCCAGCGCAGGTCGTGTTCGTCGGGATCCCGAGGCGGCAGACCCAGTGTCTCGAAGATCTTTCGCGCGGTCGCGGGACAGAAAGGCGATAGGAGGACTGCGGCCAGTCGGACCCCTTCCGCCGCCCCGTAGAGGATCCTGTGAAGCCTGTCGGAGGCTCCCTCTTCCTTCCGGATCTTCCACGGCTCCCGGCTCACCACATAGCCGTTGATCTGCGACAGGAGCTTCCACACGGCCTCCAGGGCTCGGTGGAACTCGAGCTCTTCCATCGCCTCGCGCCACTCCTGCCGCAGGGGCCGGTACGCCGTGTGGATCTCGTTGACACCGCAGGGGACCGTCGGAGCCGAACCGAAGGACTGCCGGCACAAGGCGGCGACCCGGGACACCGTGTTGCCGAGGTCGTTGGCGAGGTCGGCGTTGTACCGGACCAGGAACGCCTCGTCGGAGAAGCTCGCGTCCTGGCCAAACGCCATCTCCCGCAGCAGGAAGTAACGCACCGCGTCGGGGCCGAAGGTGGCGGCGAGCTCGTCGGGGCGGACGATTCCTCCCACGGATTTGGAGATTTTCCTCCCGTCGCGCAGCCACCAGCCGTGCGCCCAGACGGTCGTCGGCAGGGGCAGACCCGCGGAGAGCAGAAACGCCGGCCAGTAAACGGCGTGAAATCGGAGGATGTCCTTTCCGATCAGGTGGACGCGCCGCGAGTGCGGGTCGCCCCAGAACTCGCGGTAGAGCCGGTCGTCGTCGGCACCGAATCCGAGCGCGGTGATGTAGTTGGCCAGGGCGTCGAGCCAGACGTAAACGACGTGCCCCGGGTGGCCCGGAAAGGGAATCCCCCACTGGAGCTTCGTCCGCGAGACGGACAGGTCGTTCAATCCCCCTTTGATGAAGGAGACGACTTCCGCGCGGCGGGTTTCGGGCCGTATAAATTCGGGATGCGCCTCGATGTGGCGGAGGAGCGGCTCTGAGAAACGCGAGAGTCGAAAGAAGATGTTCTCCTCCGACTCCCATGTGCAGACGGTGGCATGCACCGGACATCGCTTCTCGGAATCGAGCTCCTTCTCCGTGTAAAAGACCTCGCACCCCGAGCAGTACCAGCCCTCGTGCTTCGCGGTATAGAAGTCGCCGGCTTTCTCGATCCGGCCGATCAGGGCCTCGACGCCGCTCCGGTGCCGAGGCTCGGTCGTCCGGATGAAATCGTCGTTGGCGATGTCGTACGTCTTCCAGAGCTCCGCATACCGGGCAACCACCCGGTCCGCAAGCTCGATCGGACGGAGATTCTGCTCCGCGGCCGCTTTCTCGATCTTCTGGCCGTGCTCGTCGGTCCCGGTCAGAAAGCGGGTCGGCTCGCCGATTAAGCGGTGGTAACGAGTCACGGTGTCTCCCACGACCGTCGAGTAGATGTGCCCGATGTGGGGCAGATCGTTGACGTAGTAGATCGGCGTCGTGGCGTAGAAGCGGTTCAAGCGAGGTCCAGGTCAGGAGTCGAAGGTCGAGAGGTCCGGCACGGGCGTGAACATACACCGAGTCCCGCCGGCGTTAGCGCTTCGAGCCGCCGGGATCCCGGGCCGAGGGCTCACATCAGCCCTGCTTCCCGGAAGGAGACGCAGCCGGAGCGGCCGACGACGATGTGATCGAGCAGCCGCACGCCGACCGACTCCGCGGCGGTCGACAGCCGCCGCGTGAACTCGCGGTCTTCCCGCGAGGGCGCGGGGTCCCCTGAAGGATGGTTGTGGTACAGGATGACCCCGGCGGCGTTGGCGAGCAGCGCGCGCTTCAAGATTTCGCGGGGTTCGACGACCGCCCGGTCGAGCGTGCCCCGATAGATGTCCGGGTCGTCCTTCAACAGGCGGTTGCGCGCGTTCACGAACAGGGCTCCCGTGCGCTCCTGCGCGCCGTCGCCCCGGGTGCGGCGAAGGTACTCCTTGACCAGGGCGGGCTCGTGAAAGAGGTCCCGCGGCGCGAGCGATTCCGTCGACAGCCGCCGGCCGAGCTCGAGCGACGCCTCGATCACGGCGGCGCGGGCTCCCTTGATGCCGCGCTCCCGGCGCAGCTCCGCACCCGTCAGGCCGGCCAGCGCGACGAGCCCCCCATGCTCCGCGAGCAGGCTTCGGGCCCGGTCCAGGGCGTTTTCGCCCCGCGTGCCGGAACCGAGGAGGAGAGACAGGAGCTCCTCGTTCGAGAGCGCCGCCGCCCCCACGCGGGCGAGGCGCTCCCGCGGACGTTCCTCGCAGGGAAGATCCCGGATCCGCAGGACGCGGCGGGCGCAAGACGTGCTTTCGGTCATGGCGTGCGTTGGGAGAGCCCGGCGCGCCCCGAAGAGGAGGGCGAATGATGTCACGGGATCCGTGGAAAGGCGAAGCGGAAACGGCGAGGGCCGGAGATGGGAGGGGGCGTTGAGAAACATGCCCTTTCAGATCCGAGGGTTGCTGCTGGCGGGAGGACTGATGATGATCGCCGCGGCCGTGCTCTGGCCGGTCCTGTCCCGCTGGGCGGGTCGCCTCCCGGGAGATCTGGTCGTGCGCCGCGGAAACTGGACCTTCGCGTTCCCGCTGGTTACCTGCCTGGTGCTGTCGCTTCTTTTCTCCCTGGCCCTCTGGCTTTTCCGGCGATGAGGCGCCGGTAGAGCTCCTCGATCCTGTCGAGGCGCACTTCCGAAGAAAACCCGGCTCGAACGCGCGCGCGGGCGTTCTGGCCGAGCCGGGACGCGAGAGCCGGGTCGCTCAGGAGCCGTTTCACCGCGGCGGCCATCGCCGGAGGATCGCGGGGCGGCACGAGCACACCGGACTCGCCGTCGACGACGAGCTCCGGGTTTCCACCGGCCGCGCTTCCCAGGACCGGCTTTCCGAGCGCCATCGCCTCGCGCAGAGTTCCCGTCACTCCCAGGCCCTCGTAGGAAAGATCGGCGACGAAATCGGCCGCCGCGAGAACGTCCGGCATGTCGGAACGGAACCCGATCGGCAACAGCCGGTCCTCCACTCCCTGCGCGCGCGCGAACGCGAGGACGTCCGCCTTCTTCGCGTCGTCCTCGCAGGCGACGACCGCCGTCTTCACCTTCGGAAATTCCGGAGCGAGCAGCGCCGTCGCGGACACGAGATCTCTCCAGCCTTTCCACTCTCGCGCGCCGACCTGCACGATGAGCGTATCGCCGGGCGCGACCCCCCACTCGCGGCGGACTTTCTCCCCTTGCGCCTTTCCGGGATCGAACACGGACATGTCCACGCCCGCGTAGATCACGTGCACGATGTCCGGGGAGAGCCGGCCGGACACGACGATCACCTTCTTGATGTCCTCGCAAACGGTGACCACGGCATCCATCCGCACGTGGAACTTGATCCGGTTGAACGGGTCGAGCGGGAAGGAAACGCCACGGTTGACGACCAGGACCGGACGGCGGCTGGTAAAGAGGGTGGCAAAGAGCGCGACCGAGTGCGCGATTCCTTTGTGCACGTGAATGACGTCGACCTCCCGCTCCTCGATGATCGAGGCCAGGGCCCTCGCGCTCCCGAAGTCAAACTCGTGCTTCAAAGGCATCGCGCGAAAGTCGACGCCTTCCTCCCGTGCCCGCGCCGGAAGGTCCCCCGCTTCCCGGGACACCACGGCGACGTAATGGCCCCGGCGCGACAGCCCGCGCGCGAGCTGGAACATCTGAACGACGCTCCCTGTCGAGAAAAGACCCTTCTCGAGGATCTGGAGAATCGAGAGAGGCCGGGGGGATGCCACGCTATTCGGAGTCGGGGACCAGAACGATCTTTCCGTGCTGCCGCCCCTCCTCCAGGCGCCGGTACGCGTCCGCCGCTTTAGAAAAAGGGAAGACTTCGTCCACCCGCGGAGAGAGCCGGCCGGACGATACCGCGGAGAGGAGCGCCCGGAACTCGCGGTCGCTGGCCATTGTGGAGCCTAAGATCGAGAGCTGCTTCCAGAAGATCAGGCGGATTTCTTCCTTCGGATTCGGCCCCGACGTCGCGCCGCAGGTCACGATCCGGCCGCCCTTGGCGGCGGACTGGAGAGATGTCATCCAGGTGGCCTCGCCCACGCAGTCGACAACCACGTCGACGCCGCGCTTTCCGGTGCGGGCGCGGACCTCCTTGGCGACGTCGGAGGCCTTGTAGTCGAGGACGACCTCCGCGCCCGACTCCTTCACGCGGCGCACCTTCTCTTCGCCGCTCGTCGTCGCCCACACGCGCGCACCGCACAGGAGCGCGATCTCGACCGCCGCGCCCGCTACCCCTCCGCCCGCGCCATGCACGAGCACGGTTTCTCCGGGACGCACGGCGGCGCGGGTGACGATCATGCGCCACGCCGTCTGGTAGACGAGGGGAAAGGCGGCCGCTTCCTCAAACGAGAGCCTCTCCGGAATCGGGAACAGGTTGCGCGCGGGCACGACGACTTTTCCGGCAAACGTTCCCGCGAGGTGCTCTCCTAAGATCCGGTATTTGACACAGACGCTCTGCTCCCCGGCGCGGCAGAACTCGCACTCCCCGCACGAGACACCCGGCTGGATCAGGACACGATCCCCCGTGGCGAAGCCCTGGACTCCCGAACCGGAGAGATCCACCACCCCCGCGCCGTCCGCTCCCGGGACCTGCGGCAGAGGGACGTGCGGAATCCCGTTGCGCACGAAGACGTCTAGACGATTCAACGCCGCCGCGCGGATCGAAACCCGCACCTCCCCGGCTCCCGGCTCGGCCTCCGGCCAGTCGCCGTACTGGAGGACCTCGCTGCCGCCGTGCTGGCGGAAGAAGACGGCCTTCATCCGGCTATCGTAACGGACGTCATTCGCCCCGGCCCTTCCCCTTCGCCCTTCCCCTTCGCTTAATTCAAATACCCCAGCGCCTTGAGCCTCCCCAGATACTCCCGGTCCGTCGTGACACCCGCCGCGGTGGAAGGTTCGACGCGGCCGCCATAGGTTGCGACCCCGAGGCCTTCGAGAGAACCCGTCCGGAAAAGGGCGGACACCGGGCGGCCTTCGAGATCCGCCGCGACAGGAAGCCCGGCTCTCGCCAGCACGGAAGGGGCGATGTCCGACGCGCGGATGCGGACGAGTCCGGCGGCAGGGCCGTCGAACACGGTCGCGCGCGCCAGCGACCCGGCCCGCGCGTGGCTGTCCGCCGTCAGAACGATCAGCACGCTTTCGCCAGCGCGCGCCCTGCGGATCTCTCCCTCGAGGAACCGGGCGATGCGGGCGATCTCCGCGGCGCGCCGCGAAGGGGCGTGCCGAAGGATGTCGGGCCCGGGCAGGTAAACGGCGCTGACCGCCGCTCCACGAACGGCGGGCCACCGCGCGATGGCAACCGCATCGGCTTCTTCTCCGGATCGCGCCGCCGCCAGCACCTGGCGGTTGTCGATGACGACGGCTCCGGGCCAGGGACCCGACGCCCACCAGCCGATCGCCGCGGACGGCAGCCCCGCCGACGCGGCCACTTCCCAGAAGGCCAGCGAGCGGCGATCCGACGCGGACACAGGAGAGGCCGTCACGAGCGACAGGAGCGGACCGACTCCGCGGAGATACCACCGGGTCCCGAGGGACGCTCGGAGCGCCGCCGGCGAGCCCACGGGACGCACCCGCTCGAGCGCCCGCACCCCGTGCCGGTCCGGACCGACCCCGGTCGCCACCGTGGTCCACAGCTCCGGAGGCGCGCCCGGCTCCTCCGACCACCATCCCGCCGACGCTCCGGCCAGCAGAGGCCCAAGGTTCGGGTCATCCACGGCCCCGGCCTCCCCTCCGCGAACTCCGTCGATCGCCACGACCTCGAGTCGCTCGCGGCGCGGTGCGACGTGCAGCGGCGGAGAGACGATCTCATCCGGACGCGCCGCGAATACGGCCGCCGCGACGATGAGGCCAGCCGCCGCAATGCCGAAGAGCGCTCCGGGGCGCCGCGCCCGGGGCAGGACGCCCGAGTGGGCATAAGCGCGCGCGAGATAGCCCGCGCGGGTGCTCCGGGCCGCTCCGAGCGCCGCCAGCGCGACCGGGAAGCCCCAGAGGAGTCCTGATCCCCGAAGAGGGCGGCCGAGCTCCCACGCGCCCGCGATCCAGAGGAAGAAGACCGCAAATGCCGCCAGAAATCCGCACGCGGCCGCGCCGCGGCCCGGGGCACGGGAGCGGTCGGCGACCACCGCCGCCACGGCGCCGGCGAGCAAGGTGGGCAGAACGAACGCGCCGGCGAGGTGGGCAAGCAGCACGATGGGACCCGATCCGGACTTCAAGAACTCGGGCTCCGCCGAAAGCACGGCCGCGACTCCTCCGACGCCGCACGCGACCGCGACGGCGATCGAGACCGTGACCAAGGGACCTCCCCGCCCTTCGAAGACGCGGCGGAAGATGTATCGCTCCATGCCCCCGTCCAGGTATCCGAGCTCCCGGAGCTTCCGGCGCGCCTCGTCGAGATCGAGAGGAGGCGGAGCTCCCGCGGTCACGACTGCCGGTCCCGGACGACCCGGGCGAGATCCGCCAGCACGGCGCCGCGGGATCGAAAAGAGGAGAGCGCTCCGACCGCGGCCTCGAGCAGGTCGTCGACCAGCCGCCGCGCGGGCTCCGCGCCGAACAAAGTGGCGAAGTTCGCGCGCCGTTTATCGCGCAGCGTGTCCTTGCCCATCGCCTCGGGATCGCCTTCCACGTCGAGCAGGTCGTCCGTGATCTGAAAGGCGAGCCCGAGGTTGCGCGCAAAGACGCCCAGAAGCTCGATCTCCGCGTTCGCCGCTCCGCCGGCAATCGCGCCTCCGCGCACCGCCGCGACAAAGAGCGCTCCCGTCTTGCGCGCATGGATGCTCTCGATCTCTTCTAAGGTCAGGCGCGCGGGATCCGCGGAAAGGTCCGCCGCCTGTCCCCCGCAGCAGCCCTGCGCCCCGACGGCCCTTGACAGCTCGGCGACGAGACGAGCGCGTCTTCCCGCCGGTACTTCCGGGGCTTCGGCGAGGACTTCGAAAGCGCGCGCGAGCAGGGCGACGGACGCGAGCTCCGCGTTCGCAACTCCCCAGGTGACATGGAGAGCGGGGCGGCCCCGGCGACGCCTCGCGTCGTCCATCGAAGGGAGGTCATCCAGCACGAGCGAAGCGGAATGGACGAGCTCCATCGCCGCTGCCACCGGCATCACGGCGCGCCGGGGCCCCCGGAAGACAGCACCCGCCGCGAGCGCGACGAGCGGCCGAAGCCTTTTGCCGGGAGAGTGGACCGCCTCGGCCATGGCCCGGGCGAGGTCCGTCCCCCGCAGGTCCCTCGGGACGATCCGGGCGAGCGCCTCCTCGATCGCTGGCCGCACCTCCACGGCGAAACGATCGAAGGCGGAGGCGTTCCCGCCTGTCGACGAGTCGCGCGCCTGCTTATCCCGCGAAGCTCGCCACCGCCTCCTGCTCCGACTCGTAGACGTCGAACACCGTGATGAGCTGGGTCACCGTGAGAACGTCGTTGATCTTCGGCGGGAGGTGCAGGAGCCTCAGCTTTCCGCCCTTGTTCGTGACGGAGGTGTAGCACCCGACGAGCTCGCCAATTCCGGACGAGTCGATCGTCGTCACATCCTGCATGTTGATCAGGATGTTCTTCTTACCCTCGTCCACCAGCTTGTTGATGGTCTCGCGCAGCTGCACGTCGCCCGACCCGATCGTGATTTTTCCCTTCAGGTCGAGGATCTGCACCCCGCCCTGGCCTTCGCGCACGCTCGTTTTCATGATCCCTTTTCCTCCTTCTCCTTCCCCTCAGCCAGATTCTTGACGAGAAACAACTCCATTCCGCCTCCTTCCGCCCTCTGGAAGCGGACTTCATCCATGAACGTTTTCATGTAAAAGATCCCCCGTCCCGACGTTTTGAACCGGTTTTCGGGCGCCAGGGGGTCTTCCACTTTCGCCGGATCGAAACCTTCGCCCTCGTCTCGAATGTGAATCCTCAAGATCCCACCCGTCACGTCCATCTCGAGGTGAACTCGCTTGGACCGGTCCTGTCCGTTCCCATGCTTGATGGCGTTCGCGAGCGCCTCCCGCAACGCCATCAGGATCCAGTGGCGAGTCTCATCGGGCAGATTCTCGGGGTCCAGAAGCTTTCCGCACAGGTGTTGCGCCATTTCGATGTTCTCGAAACGGCTGGAGAGAGACATCCGGACCGGGCCGGTGGCGCTGGAGGAGGTTGTCGTACTCATTCACTTCGTTCGATAGGGGTTAAAAGCCCGGCGGATCTTAGCCGAAAGG
>JBDUBI010000067.1:0-14030 GCA_040004225.1 Acidobacteriota bacterium | reverse complement strand
GCAAGCTCCACGGCTACTTCGAAGACATCGGCTCGTAACCCTAAAGGCCCGCGTCCTCTCGCGCGCCGAGGGACAGTGCACTCCAGTCGTGGTCCTCGCGGCCGCGCGCCATCCCGGAAAGAAGGCGATCCCGCACCAGGCTCGCCACTGGCATCGGCGTCTTCGACGACACGGCTGTCGCGAGAACGAGCCCCAGATCCTTGAGCCCGAGCGGCAGGGCGAAGCCCGCGGGCGTGAACCGGCCCTCCGCGATCGTCTTCCCGTAGTTCTGGTAGATCGGGCAGGCGAAGAGAGTCCGGCCGAACAGGTCGGCGAGATTTTGCGGCTCGATCCCGTTCTTCTCTCCCAGCGTGAATGCCTCGGACATCGCTTCCATCGCGGCGGCGATGAGAAAGTTTCCGCAGAGCTTCGCGACGTTCGCGGCTCCCGGATCCTCGCCCATCTCGAAGAGACCCTGGCCGACCGCGCGAAGGAGGGGCGCCACGCGCTCGCGCGCGGGCCCGGAGCCCGAAACACAGACCCACAGCTTGCGAGCCGCTGCCGCGTCGGGACGACCAAAAACGGGGGCGGCGACGTACGTGCTGTGTTCCTCCGCGTGCCGCTCCGCCAGGCGCCGGCTCGTCTCCGGAGACACAGTGCTCATCGACACGTGAATTCCGCCCGGCGCCAGGCGTTCCAGAAATCCTCGGCTCTCGACAACCTGCTCGAGCGCCCGGTCGTCCGACAGCATCGTGAACACGACCCCGCCAGCGGAGCAGGTTTCGGCGGGGTCCCAGGCCTCCCTGGCCCCCTGGGAGACCAGCGAAGCCACTTTCCCGCGCGTTCGATTCCAGACCGTCAGCGGGTGCCCCGCCTGCAGAAGGCTCCGCGCGATCGGCTCTCCCATGTTCCCCGTTCCCACGAATCCGAGTCCGACCTGGTCCGCCATGCGATTCCTCCCCCTGGCTTCCGTTGAATCCTCTCCGCTCGCGCAAGCCTAGTTTCTCCTGACATGGCCGCGACTCTGCTCTCCGTGAACCTCGCCGTGCCCCGAGTGCTCCAGGCGCGGGGGCATGACATCTCTACCGGGATCTTCAAGGAGCCTGCCCACGGCCGCGTCCACCTGGGACGAGAGTCTCTCGTCGGGGACGTTCAGGTGGATCGCCGGTATCACGGCGGTCCCGAGCAGGCCGTTTACGCGTACAGCGCCGAGCACACGGCATACTGGTCCGGAGAGCTCTCAACGCGCGAGCCTCTGCCCCCGGGCTTCTTCGGGGAGAACTTCACGACCCGGGGTCTTCTGGAAGACGCTGCGGCGGTGGGCGACGTGTACCGAGTCGGCACGGCGGTCGTTCAGGTCACGAAACCTCGGGTGCCCTGCTTCAAGATGGGCCTGCGTGTCGGCTCGGCGAGATTTCTGAAGACATTCCTCGCGAGCGGCCGGCTCGGGTTCTATTGTCGCGTGCTTCAGGAAGGCGAGGTCGGCGCCGGGGATGCGATCGACAGGACCGACAGAGAGACGAACCCTCTCATGATTTCGGAGCTCCTCTCGCTCTTGTACTTCGAGCCCCTGGACCGCCGCCGCCTGGAGCGCGCGCTCCGTGCGGGCGCTCTCGGCCCGGGATTGCGCTCCCAGCTCGCGGGACGTCTCGAAAGCCTGGAAACCCGGCTGTCCTAGCAGCGGACGAATCTGGTTCGCGTCTTGCTCTGGTTTCCGTTCAGGAGGATTTCCATGGCCATCGTCGATCAGATCGGAAACATCTTGAAGCAGTACCAGGGCGACGCGACGCCGGACCGCGAGCAGGCCCGCGCGCATTACGATGAAATCGCGAATGCCGTTCCGCAGGATGAGCTCGCTGCCGCCATCGGACCCGCCGTCGGCCAGCTCGACACCCCTCATGTGGAACGCAGGATCGAACAGAGCGCCCAGGAGATGACTCCCACCCAGAGAGGCAGCTTTCTCGGGACCCTGCTCGGCGGGCTCGGCGCGTCCGGAGCCAGCTTGCCCGGCTTGCTGGGAAGCCTCGGGGCCTCGCCGAACGTCGCCACCGACCCGACTCAGGCAACCCCTCAGGATGTGGCCCGCGTGGCGACCTACGCGAAAGACAACCAGCCGGACATCTTTCACAAGGCGATGGGCTTTTATGCCCAGCACCCGACGCTGGTCAAAATTCTGGGAACGATGGCGATCGCATCGATCGCCAGAAACCTCTCGTCGGGCGGGCGGCGTCCCGGGGTGTTCTAGTCCCGCGGATCGAGGTCGACCCAAAAAAAAGAGCGCCCGCGCGGGCGCTCTTTTTTTCAGGAACTCTCGCTCCTGTCAGGGAAAACCAGTTCCCGAGGCGGCGCCCGCGAGAGGGAAGCGTCGATCTGGCCTGTTTCTTGAACTCCTGACCCCCGATGGCCGATAAGCGTGAATCTCCGCGCCGCCGCTGCCGCCTCTTAGTCGACTTCGACACGACCCTGTCGCGAACGACCGGTTTTACGAACGATCTCTCCCGCAGTGGCATGTTCGTGCGCACCATCCGCATCCCGCGGATCGGCAAGATCATTCGCGCCATTCTGCATGCTCCCGGCGGAGGCACCGTTACCGTGGAAGGGATCGTGGTCCGGACGTTCCGAGCTCCCGGCGCACTCCGCAGTCTGATCCCGTCCGGGTTTGTGCTGCGCGTCACACCCGAGCATCCTCCCGAATACGATGAGCTCGCCGCGCCCCGCACCTGACCCCTTCAGGGCCTCCCGCCGAAGAGAGCCGCGGTAGAAGAGCCTCCCCCGGCAAACCACCCCGCAGGCTCCGAAGCCACCGTTTCGAACGCGAGCTTCGAAAGGACGATTCTCCCGTTTCGCCCCCGCCCCGTCCCGGCAAACCGGAGCAACGCGGCGCGGGTCGCGCGGTCTTCGAATCCGAGCAGTCCGTGCGCTCCCCCGTCCACTAAGAGCCGGACACCGTTTTTAAATCCTCGCGCAACTTCCTCCGCGTTGGCCAACGGTGTGTCGCCGTCCAGAGTGCCGCTGACGAAAAGGGCCGGCACGCTCGACACGACCGGGGATCTGAATTCCTCGGGCATCGGACCGACGCCCCACGCGCGGCAGATTTTCTCCTCGGCGAGATCGGAGGCGTCTCCCAGAATGGCCTGTTCGCGTTCGAGCTCGATCCGGGCGGCCCGACCCCGGGACGCCCCCGAGGCGCAGCGCATGGTGAACATCGCCGCGGGCGGAATCGGACTCGAGCGCCAGGCGAGAGCCGCGGCTCCGAGCTCCCGAAAGTCGCCCGTGTCCATCGCCGCGTAGACGGCGGGCAGCCGCGCGATTGAATCCCGGGAAGAAAGCAGTCCGCGCGCATACCACTCGAGGTCGAATTTGCCCACGACCACTGTCACACGGCCCGCCTCCCGGGTCTCCAGCGGGACCGCAACCGGATGTGCGTCGAGGCGATCGCGGACTCTGCGGACGAGTCCCGAAAGATCGGCAACCCGGCCATGGAGGTCCGGGTCCCGGACTGCCATGCGGCCGATTTCCTCCAGCTGGCGATCCGAGGCGGAGGGCACGCGGCGAAGGTGATCGGGTCCGACGATACCGATGAGAGTCGCGTTTTCGACGCGGGAGCCGTGGCTCCGGATGACCGCCAGCGCCAGGTGCGTGCCGTAACTGCTCGCCAGCAGCCTCATTTTTTCGACGCGGAGCGCGCGCCTCAAATCCTCGATGTCTTCCGCGCTCTCCCTCGTGTTGTAGGCGGACAAATCCACCCCCCGGGCGCGCCAGTGGCGCGCGCAGGCCGTTGCGCCCGCCTCGAGACCATTCAGAGCGCGGGCCCGATCGAGCGCAACGTCCAGCGGAAATTCGATTCGCCCCGGGCAATCGAGGCGAGGTGTCGAGAGCCCGGTGCCCCGCTGGTCGAGGACGATCACGTCTCCGAGCGCGCGCAACTCGAGCAGCAGCCGAAGAACGGGAGTGTCGATGTCGGCGGTTCCGGACCAGCCGGGCCCCCCGGCGAGCCAAACCACGGGCGAGCCGGGACGGCGGGCGGTGCTCGGAATCCGGACGAACGCGAGCTCGATCCGCTGGAGCGAATCCCCGCTGCGGCTTTCCGGGACCACGATCCGTCCGAGCTCGGCGGGGACGATCGCGACTCCCCACGGAGAAATGATCGAGTACGGCTCGAACCGGATCGCCGGAGCGGATCCCTCGGAAGAGGACGCGAGCGCGTGTTCCGCAGATGACACGGTTGCGACAGAAAAAGCAGCGGAAAATATTGCCAGGACGATTCGACGCATCGAGCACCTCCCCGGCCTCCGTCATGAGGTACGGCTCGCCTCGCCCGCGGTTTTGCTTTTCACGAGCTTCCTCCGAAATCGTTTTTGTCAATGCCAGAGCGGTTTTGGATACCGTGCCGTAGTGTCCCGGCCCTCCGTGCTGAAGAGTCTCGGAACACAGATTCGTAGGCATCACAACGCCGGTCCGCCTGTCGCCCCGCGCGCGTTGCGGCTCCCATAGAATCCGGTCCATGGCAACCGTTCATCCCTTTTCCGCCTTGCGTCCGGCGCCGGAATCCGCCGCCCGGGTCTCCGCCGTGCCTTACGACGTCGTCAACACGGAGGAAGCGCGCCGACTCGCAGGAGGAAATCCTCTTTCCTTTCTCCATGTCTCGAGGCCGGAGATCGATCTGCCGGAAGGCATGGACCCTCACGCCGACGAGGTTTATCGAAGGGGAGCGGAAAACTTCGAGACCCTGAAGCGCGAAGCGCCGCTCGTTTCCGATGACGAGCCCTCGATCTACGTCTATCGCCTGCGGGTCGGCGGTCACGAGCAGACGGGCATCGCCGCCTGCTGCTCGATCGACGAGTACGACTCCGACGTCATCCGTAAGCACGAGAAGACCCGGCGCGACAAGGAGGACGATCGAACCCGCCACATGATCGACCTCTCGGCTCAGACGGGCCCCGTCTTTCTGACCTATCGCGACGTCGCCGCTGCCAACGCGCTCGTGGACGCGGCGAAAATCGAGCCTCCCCTCTACGACTTCACGGCGGAAGACGGCGTGCGGCACACGCTGTGGAGAATGAAGCCGGAGCCGACCTCCGCTCTCGTCCGGTCGTTCACGGATGTCCCTCGTATTTACATCGCCGACGGGCACCACCGCGCCGCCAGCGCGAGCCGGGCGCGAGCCCATTTCCGCGGGCTCAATCCGGGGGACGGCAACGGTTCAAACGAGTTCGACTATTTTCTCGCCGTGCTCTTCCCGGCGAGCCAGGTCCGGATCCTGCCCTACAACCGGATCGTTCGAGACTTGAACGGACTCACACCGGAAGAGCTTCTCGCCCGGCTCGGAAAGACGTTCACCGTGGTCGAGAACGCTCCGGCATCGCCCGCGCGGCGCGGCGAAATCTCCATGTACCTCCCGGGCCGGTGGTACGGACTCGTTCCGCGCGAGGCCGCATCCGGCACGCTCGACGTGACGGCGCTGCAGGACGCTGTCCTCTCTCAGATCCTCGGCGTGCACGACATTCGAACAGACAAGCGGATCGATTTTGTGGGCGGCGGACGAGGCACCGCGGAGCTCGAGCGGATCGTCGACTCCGGGACCGGGGCGGCGGCTTTTTCGCTCTATCCGGTCTCTCTCGACCAGCTCATGGCGATATCCGACGAGAACGAGATCATGCCCCCGAAATCGACGTGGTTCGAGCCGAAGCTCCGCGACGGACTGCTCGTCCACCTGATCTGAGCTCGGGCCGGCGCGGCGCGCCGTCCGCAGGGGAATCTCACCCGGGAAACCCCGCATAGAATCCGCCCCATGAGGGTTCTGGTCGCGGACAAATTCGAGAAGTTGGGTCTCGAGGGACTGGCGGCCGGGGGCTCCGACGTCCTCTACGAGCCGGACCTCAAGGACGAACCGCTGACGTCCCGCGTGGGCGCTTCCGGCGCCGAAATCCTCATCGTGCGCTCGACGAAAGTGTCCCGTCCCACCCTGGCGGCGGGCCGCCTTTCTCTGGTGATCCGGGCCGGCGCCGGGTACAACACGATTGACGTCGACGCCGCCTCCGAGCTCGGGATCTACGTGGCGAATTGCCCCGGGAAAAATTCGGTCGCGGTCGCCGAGCTCGCCTTCGCCCTGATCCTGTCCCTCGATCGGAGAGTCTCGGAAAACGCGGCCGATTTGCGGGGCGGCATCTGGAACAAGAAGGAGTACAGCAGGGCAAAGGGCGTCTTCGGCAGGACCCTCGGCCTTCTGGGCACAGGCGGCATCGGAAGGGAAATGATCCCGCGGGCCGGCAGCTTCGGTATGCCCGTCATCGCCTGGAGCCGGAGCCTCACCCCGGAGGCGGCGCGAGACCTGGGAGTGGAACTTGCGACTTCACCTCTCGAGGTGGCCCGCGGCGCCGACATCGTCAGCGTGCACCTGGCGCTGAAGCCGGAAACGAGGGGCCTCGTCGGAGAAGAGTTCTTCGCCGCCATGCGGCCTGGAGCGTTCTTCATCAACACCTCGCGCGCCGAGGTCGTGGATCAGTCCGCTCTCGAACGCGCGATCCGCGAGAAGAATCTTCGCGCGGGCCTCGACGTCTTCGCCGGCGAACCTTCCGCCGCAACGGGCCAGGTCGACGATCCCATTTTTCAGCTGCCCGGCGTCATCGGCACCCACCACATCGGCGCGTCCACCGACCAGGCGCAGGAAGCCATCGCCGCGGAGACCGTGCGCATCGTCCGAGAGTACGCCGCCACCGGTCGCCCGCCGAACGCCGTGAATCTCGCGCGCGTCTCTCCTGCGACCCACCTTCTCGTGGTCCGCCATTTCGACCGCGTGGGTGTGCTGGCGGCCGTCTTCGACGCCTTGAAAGAAGCGGGAATCAATGTCCAGGAGACGGAGAACATCGTCTTCGAGGGCGCGCGCGCCGCGGTGGCGCGGATTCGACTGGATCAGGCCGCCTCGGAGTCCGTTCTCGAGAGCATCCGCCGCAGTACGGACGACATCATCGAAGTGACGCTCCTCACAGTCTGAAAGGGAAGGGGAACATGAGCGCTCGCATCTTCAATTTCGCGGCGGGCCCTGCGGTGCTTCCCGAGGCCGTGCTTCAGGAAGCCCGACGCGACCTGATCGCGCTGCCGGGCGTCGGCATGTCCATCCTCGAGATCAGTCACCGCTCCAAAGCCTTCGAAGAGATCATTCAGGGGTGCGAAACCGACATGCGGCAGCTGGCGAACATCCCCGCGAACTACCGGATCCTATTCCTGCAGGGGGGCGCTTCGCTTCAGTTCTCGATGGTGCCAATGAACATCCTCCCCGCGGGAGGAAAAGCGGATTACATCCTGACGGGCACATGGTCGAAGAAGGCGGTCAAGGAGGCTCAGAAAGTCGGCACCGTCCGGATCGCCGGCTCCACGGAATCCGAGAATTTCTGCCGGGTCCCCGAAGCATCCGAAATCCAGCTGGATCCGGAAGCCGCTTACGTGCACTTCACGACCAACAACACCATCTTCGGCACCGAATGGGAGACCGAGCCCGACGCCCGCGGAGTTCCGCTCGTCGCCGATGCGTCGTCGGACATCTTCAGCCGGCCGATCGACGTCTCCCGGTACGCCTTGATTTACGCGGGAGCTCAAAAAAATCTGGCTCCGGCAGGGGCGACTCTCGTGATCATCCGGGAGGACATGCTCGCGCGAAGCCCCGGGAACCTCCCGACGATGCTCGACTACAACACCCACGCGAAAGAGAAATCGCTCTACAACACGCCCCCCGTTTTCACGATCTACGTCATGCGGCTCGTCATGAAGTGGCTCCTGGAGCAGGGCGGCCTCGGGGGAATCGCCCGGCGAAACGCCGAGAAGGCCGGACTTCTGTACGACACGATGGATGGGTCCGGCGGATTTTTCCGGCCCCACGCGAGGCCCGGGAGCCGCTCAAAGATGAACGTGACTTTCCGGCTCCCGTCGGAGGACCTCGAGAAACGCTTCGTAGCCGAGGCGACCGCGCAGGGTCTCGACGGCTTGAAGGGCCACCGCTCGGTCGGCGGCGTCCGCGCCTCGATCTACAACGCGTTCCCACTCGAGGGGGTCCGCGCCCTCATCGCCTTCATGCAGGAATTCCAGAAGAAGAACGGCTGAACCCGGATCAGCTCCTGTTGGCGAGCGCGTTCACCGCGTCGAGCAGGAAAGAGAGCGTCTTCAGCTCCGCGTTCGCCTCGCCCCCGCCCGGCGACTGGCTGACGACGAAGGCGATCGTGTTGCTTCCCATTTCGAGACGAAAGCGGAAGAAACCGGTGTCCTCGAGCTGAACGGCGCGGAAAGCGGTCCTCCACGCCTCGTCCACGTCCCCCGTGAGAGGGACGGTGCATCGCACCCGGGTGCCGACGGGGGCGGACCCCATCTCGGTCCGGCGGACCTGATCCGGTCGAAAGGTGACGCTGTGGGCCCGGCGAGCTCCTGCGGTGATGTTCATGGACGGCCTCCGTCGCAGGTTGCTGCTGCAAGGAGTGTGCTCCGGTCGCCCGGTGCGGGGAGATCTCTCGGGCCACTGCACCCATGCCGCACGAAGGAGGGCGCTTACGGGGAATGGACACGGCCCCGATCCGCCCGGCCGCGCGCGCACGAGTCGAGTCGGGGGATTGCTTTCGTTACGAAAAGTGACAGAGGGCGCGTCCCGGGACGCGTGCGCGCCGCGCCGGAGACCGCGATGTCCGCCCGGGTCATTTCATCGAGAGCGTCGGACCAAACGCCCCCGCCTGTTCCCGTCTCCACCAGGCGCCGCTCGTGCGACGCGCCGCGGAATCGGTGAAGTGGTAGTCGAAGAGTCGCGCGCGGAGAAAGCGGGGCGGCCGCTGCGGAAAGGGATTCCCGGCGAGGAGCGCCAGCACGGCGGGAGAACCCTCGAGAAGACGCGCCTCGAGAGCGGTGAACCACGGGCTCGACTCGTACGGAGCGAGCGCCGCGAACCACATCTGCCAGTCGAGACGGGGCTGGTGCGGCGCCACGAACCGCGGCCTGCGGCGCGGATCGCCCGGTTTCCATCGGAATTCGTAGGGTTTCCAGGTCGCGCCATCGTCACTGCCCTCGAGGACGATCTCCAGGCGACGCGTTGTCATCACCGCGAAGAGGCCGTACCCGTTGACGAGACGCAGCGGCGCTGCGGCGCGAGCAACGAAAGCAACCGGGAAGGGCATCGGCACGCCGAGGTGAAGGAGACTCACGGGCAGAACGAAGATCGCCAGGGCCGCGATGGCCGCGCGGGGCCAGGCGCGCGGCCCCCCTCCGGAGTCCCGCGAGGGCTTTGGAGCGGAAGACCGGCGCCGGAGCGCGTTCAGGGTCCGATCGTCCAGAAGTAGCACGCACAGAAGGGCGGCCAGGGAGTTGAAAAAGGCGTAGTTGCCGGTGGCTGCGATTCCGAGCTGGAGAAAAACCAGGAGACCGAAGGCGGCAAGGCGCGGGCGGCGAGGGGCGAAGATCAGGAACGGGACGGCGAGCTCCAGGACGAACAAGACGAGCGTCGAGACCCTGTGAAAAGAGACCGGAAGCTGATGCACGTACCACGCGGTCCACGGTGGCAGCGGCTGCGTCTCGTAGTGGTAGGAGAGCGCCGTCAGACGCCGCCACGTCGGATCGCCGCTCGAAAGCTTCACGACTCCCGACGAGAAACTCAGTCGGAAGAGCAGCCACCTCAGGAGAAAAAGAGCGACCGGCCGCGGAGAGACTTCCGCGTCCCGGAGACGGCGCGCGAAAGGGGCCAGGAAGATCGCCAGGAATCCCGTTTCCACGAGCAGGAAATCCCACTGAAAGCCGAAGAACGTCTGGCCGGCCACCGAAATCGAGAGGTACAGCAGGGTTGAAGCGGCGAGGCACGCGATGGGAAAGAAGCCGAAGGCCAGCACGATCGAGAGCACCGATCCGGCGGCGCAGAACGCGTGGAGAGCGCCGTCGCTCGAGGCCGCCCATGCGATCGTCGGAAGGACCCGGTATCTCTCCGGGCCCATGGCCGACCGGACCCATCCGAGCAGCTCTCCGATGGGAAGGATTCCGCGCGACCCGATCAGCCCATCGATCTGGAACCAGGCGGACACAAAAGCGGCCAGGAAGACGAGGCCCAGAAGACGGAGGAAGAGCACCGTCGAAATCCGGTACGACGGAGCCGTGACGTCGGCTCCCCAGAGGGCGCGCGTCACCCACGATGCGCTCCTGCGATTCGCGGCGACGAGCGCGTAGGCCATCTCCGCGATCGGACCCGCGCCCGGGACGCGCTCGTAGAGGCCGAGCGGCCAGGAGCGGCCTCCAAGATGCAGCGTGGTGGCGACCGCGCGGCCGCCCGAGACGACCTCCCCGTCGGGCAGGACGAGCTGAACGGACCGCCGGAACTCGTCCTTTGAGATTTCCGGGAAGCGCGACGCCAGTCCCTGCGAAGGAGCGTAGTCGACCCGGTCACCCGTCAGCTCTCGCCACCGCGCGATCCAGACGCGGCAAAAACCGCAATCGCCGTCAAACAGAACGAGCGGCCTTTCGGGTGGCGCTCCCACGCGCGGTCGAGACATGGGCGGATCCTAGATGCAAAACCCCGAACCGGAGTCTCCCGTACTCACCTGAAAACCCGATCGAACCAGGAGGTTCCGATGAGACTGTCGATTCCCCGCGTCCTCTCCGCCATCGCGCTCGTCTGGACCGCCGCGGCGGCTTCCCTCGCGCAGACCGCGCCCCTGACGCTTCCGGACGCGAGCCCCAAAGCGTCGGTGACTCAGAGTCTTGGCCTCACGGACCTGGCGATCTCGTACCACCGCCCTGCCGTCAACAACCGCCGGATCTGGGGCGGGCTCGTCCCATGGAACGACGTCTGGAGGGCGGGCGCCAACGAAAACACGACCATCTCTTTCTCGACGCCCGTCTCTGTCGGAGGGCAGCCGCTGCCCGCCGGGACCTACGGCCTCCACATGGTCCCCTCCGAGGGGGACTGGGTGATCGTCTTTTCGCGCCAGCACAACGCCTGGGGAAGCTTCAGCTACGACGCGAAAGAAGACGCGCTGCGCATCCCTGCCAAAACGCGCGAAGCCGGGTTCGCGGAACGCCTCAGCTACCGCTTCGATGACCCCACCGCGGATTCGGCGACCGTCGTCCTCCACTGGGAGAAGCTGGAGGTGCCTTTCACCGTGACGGCCGATTCGAAGGCGGTGACGGTCGCGAGCCTGCGCGAGCAGCTGCGCGGTCTCCCCCGCTTCTCCTGGCAGGGCTGGAATCAGGCCGCGGGATGGTCGCTCCGGAACGACACGAACCTCGACGAAGCGCTCGAGTGGTCGGACAAGTCCCTTGCTCTCAACGAGAACTTCCAGAACCTGCGGACGAAGGCCGGCCTGCTGGAGAAAAAGGGCGACACGAAGACCGCCGCGGCTCTTCGCGCCCGATCGGTCAAGCTGGCGACCGAAGTCGACATGAACCAGTACGGCTACCAGCTTCTCGGTCAGAAGAAGGCCGACGAGGCGATCGAGGTCTTCCGGAAGAACGTCAAAGATCATCCGGGCTCCTGGAACGTCTATGACAGCCTCGCCGAGGGGCTGGCGGCGAAAGGTCAGAAAAAAGAGGCCATCGACTCCTACGCGAGGGCTCTCCAGATGGCGCCCGAGCCGCAGAAGAAGAGGATCACGGACGCGATGAACGCGTTGAAGTCGTAGGCGAGTACCCGGAGGTCGCCGGGTTTTCCGCTTTTCGCCATCCTCCGGGTGCGCGCGCCGCGCGCGCATGCGGCACCCGGCGGGCGATCTCCTGAAAAGGCGGCAAACCCGGCGGGACAACCGGTCACCGGTCACACTCCCGTCATCCCCTCCCACTACACTTCCGGGATGTCCCGGACTCTTGCCACCGTCCGCATCCTGATCGTCGAGGACGAGCCGAAAACCGCGGCGACGCTGCGGCTCTACCTCGAACACGGCGGTTTCAGCGTGCTGGTGGCGACCGACGGCGCAGCCGGTCTTCGCGCGGCGCGGCAGGAGCATCCCGACCTGATCGTGCTCGACGGCATGCTCCCGGAAATCGACGGGCTGGCCGTCTGCCGCGCGCTGCGCTCCGAATCGGACGTGCCAATCGTGCTCCTGACGGCTCGGACGACGGAAGACGACAAGCTTCGGGGGCTGCAGCTCGGCGCCGACGATTACGTGACGAAGCCCTTTTCGCCGCGGGAGGTGGTGGCGCGCATCCGGGCGGTCCTGCGCCGCTCCCGCCGGGACGAGGGCGACGTCAAAGGTGTTCTGCGAACGCGCCACGTCCTCGTCGACCTCGACCGACGCGAGGCCTCAGTCCGCGGGCGCGCCGTGCTCCTCCCCCCGGCGGAATTTGCCATCCTCGCGGCTCTGGCGCGGTCCCCCGGCCGGGCGTTCACCCGGGAGGAGCTCGTCCAACGCGCATTCGGGGCGGAGTACGACGGTCTCGACCGCACCGTGGACGCCCACGTCATGCGTCTGCGGCGGAAGATCGAGGTCGCCGACGAGGACTCGCTCGTGGTCACCGTGTTCGGGGTGGGTTACAAGCTCGCGGACGAGCCTTCGTGATGCGGAGTCTCCGCTTTCGGCTCCTCGCCACGACGGCCGCCGTGCTCGCCATCGTCCTCGGCGCGCTCGTGCTGGTCTCGAGCCGCCTGACACGCGTCGAGTTCCGGAAATTTCAGGACGTCGTCGTCGCCGGACGCCACGACAACATCGCTCCCGCTCTCCGGTCCCTCGTCGAAGGGGAATACCGGCGGGCCGGAAGCTGGAAGAACGCGAATGCTGCCGCCGCGCGGGCGGCCGCCGCACTGCGGCGCGACATCTTCATCCTGGACGCGGCGGACCACCCCGTCGGCCGCTCTCCGGGTCTGGCCGGTGCCTCGATCGAAAAGGGCCCCGGGGGAGGAATCCGGGTCGAGTGGGCGGGCGGCGGAGCGCGGCGGATGGTGTGGCTCAGGGCACCCGGGGTCGCGGTCACAGACTCCGCGGGCCTTCCGGCCGGCAGAGTGTTTTCTCTGGATCGGGAGCCGGACGGTCCCCCCGACGTCCGCTCTCTCAATCGATGGCTCGCCGCCGCGGTCGCGGCCGCGGGCGTGGCGGCGCTCCTCCTCGTCGCCGCCGTCGCCCGCAGGGTCCTGGGACCCATCGAAGCGCTGACGGCCGCGGCGAGAGAGATGGAGCGCGGAGACTTGAGCCGGCGTGTGGCTGTTTCTTCACGCGATGAGATCGGAGAGCTGGCGCGGTCCTTCAACGCGATGGCCGACGCGGTGTCGAGAAACGAAGCGCTGCGTCGCGCGCTGGTTCACGACGTCGCCCACGAGTTGCGCACGCCGCTCACCAACATCCGCGCGCAGATCGAAGGAATTCAGGACGGACTGACGAGGCCCGACGCTTCGGTGGTGGATTCCATCCACGAGGACGCCCTGCTCCTGGAACGGTTGGTCGACGATCTCCAGGACTTAGCCGCCGCGGAGACCGGTCAACTGGGATTGCGGCCGAGGCGCATCGAGACCGCCGGAGCGCTCGCCGCCGCCGCCGCGGCGATCGCCACGCGCGCGCAGAATGACGGGGTCGCTGTGTCCGTCCGTTCGACGGAGGACATCCCCGCCGTTCGCGCGGACCCGGCGCGGCTGGCCCAGATCATCGGCAATCTGCTCTCGAACGCGGTGACGCACACGCCTCCGGGGGGGCGCGTCGAGGTCGGCGCCACGCGCTGCGGCCGCGAGGTCGAGATCTTCGTCTCCGACACCGGAACTGGAATCGCTCCCGAGCATCTGCCGCACGTCTTCGAGCGGTTCTATCGCGCCGACCCCTCGCGGGCGCGCCGCTCCGGGGGAACGGGGCTCGGCCTCGCGATCGTTCGCCAGCTGGTCGAAGCGCAGGGCGGCCGCGCCCGAGTCGAGAGCAAACCAGGAGAAGGCGCCCGGTTCGCGTTCACCCTCCCCGAGGAGCCCGAAACCGGAACCGAGCCGCAGTTAAGGTAGTGGGTGGAGGGACGGCCCTCATTTGAAGCCCTCTCCCCGAGCGCCGATCGTGGTCGCGAACGCGCAGCACCGACCTGCGGGCCCCCTCACCCAACCCTCTCCCCGAGCCCGGGGCGAGGGG
>JBDUBI010000041.1:0-14098 GCA_040004225.1 Acidobacteriota bacterium | reverse complement strand
CGCAGATCCGGACGCAGCTGTCGTTCGTGCTCGAAGGCATCCTCTGCCAGTCGCTTCTCGAGCGCTCGAGCGGCAAGGGCCGCGCGATGGCGATGGAGATTCTGATCCCGAACGCCGCGATCCGGAACTTGATTCGCGAGGACAAGATCCATCAGGTGTACTCGATGATGCAGACGGGCCAGTCGAAGTTCGGGATGCAGACCTTCAACCAGTCCCTAGCGACGCTGTTCCACCGCAAGCTGATCACCCTGGAGATCGCTCTCTCGCGGTCGTCCAACCCGGACGAGCTCCAGGAGCTGATCAACCGCGGAGCCGGGTTGAACGTCGCTCCGCCGGCCGCGACCGCCGGTAAACGCGCTTAAGCAGGCACCAAGGAGCCGATCATGCCGAATTACGTCTGGAAGGGCCGCAACCGCACGGGGCTGGTCCAGGAGGGCGTGCTCGCCGCCGACACCAAGGACGTCGCTCTCGCTTCTCTCCGGCGCCAGAACATCGTCGTCACCGGCATCCGGGAACGCGGCAAGGAGATCTCGCTCACCAAGGTCGGCCGCAAGGTTCCCCCCAAAACGCTCGCGGTTTTCACTCGCCAGTTCTCGGTCATGATCGACGCCGGTCTTCCCCTGGTGCAGTGCATCGAGATCCTGGCCAATCAGCAGGAGCACAAGAATTTCCAGCGCATCCTTCTCCAGGTCCGGCAGGACGTCGAGGCGGGATCCACCCTCGCGGACGCCATGCGCCGCCACCCCAAGGCCTTCAACAACCTCTACGTCAACATGATCGCCGCCGGCGAGGCGGGCGGTATTCTCGACACGATCCTGCAGCGGCTTTCCGTCTACATCGAAAAGTCCGTCAAACTCTCCTCGCAGGTCAAGTCGGCGCTGATCTATCCGGTCGCCGTCATCGTGATCGCCATGATCGTGGTCGCCGTCATCCTGCTGAAGGTCATCCCGACGTTCGCGGCGCTCTTCACGAGCCTCGGGGCCGAGCTCCCGTTCCCGACCCGGATGGTCATCCTCGCGTCGAATTTCCTGGCGCGGTACTTCATATTCTTCCTGATCGGCATCGGCGCGTTCATCTACCTCTTCAAGCGGTACTACGCGACCCACCGGGGCCGCCGCGTCATCGACGGCTTCGTCCTGAAGCTTCCGGTGCTCGGGATGATCATGAAGAAGATCGCCGTCGCCCGGTTCTGCCGCACTCTCGCGACCCTGACGTCTTCCGGCGTCCCGATCTTAGAAGCGCTCGACATCACCGCGAGGACGTCCGGCAACGCAATCGTCGAAGACGCCATTCAGGAGGTCCGAAAGGCCGTCGAGGGCGGAAAGACGATCGTCGAGCCTTTGCGCGACGCGGGCATCTTCCCGAACATGGTGGTCCAGATGATCGGAGTCGGCGAGCAGACCGGCGCCCTCGACCAGATGCTCAACAAGATCGGCGACTTCTACGAGGACGAGGTGGACGCGGCCGTGGCGGGTCTCGTCAAGCTGCTCGAGCCCGTCATGATCTTTATCCTCGGGATCATCATCGGCGGCATCGTCATCGCCATGTATCTGCCGATGTTCACGTTGATCAATAAGATCGGGTAGGAGGCGGCGCTAAAGGTTCGGCGCTGGGCGCTGGGCGAAAAACGGCCGGCGCTTCGCCCAGCGCCTCTCGCCCGACGCCTCACGCCCCAGTGACCGACTCCCTCAAGAGGTCCACCGGCTGGCTGACGACGATCCGAATCGTCGTCCTCAGCCTGATCCTGCTCTCCGCGATCCTCGTCCAGGCGGGCGCCGGGATCCACATCGAGATCACGTTCCTCTACGCGCTCACGGCGGCGGCCGTGCTTCTGGCTCTCTTCCACTGGACCGTCGGAAGGCGCCTCCCGCCGCGGGTGTCCGCCTACATTCAGCTGCTCGCCGACGTCGGCATCGCGACCGTTCTCGTTTACTCCTCGGGCGGGCCGGACTCGGTCTTCAACTTCCTCTACCTCGTCGTCATCGGAGCGTCCGGATTTCTCCTCTATCGGACCGGGGCCGTCATCGTCGCCACGATCGCCGCCATTCTCTACGGCGGCATGGTGCAGTTGATGGCATACGGCGTTCTCCCTCCCCCGCCGCTGGCTCCGGTGGCCGAGTGGAGCACGGCGCGCATTCGTTTCAACCTCGCCATCACCGTGGCGGGCTTCTACGGCGTCGCGTTCATGGTCTCGTACCTCTCGGAGAAGCTTCTCGCCGCGAAAGTCGAGCTCGAGCTCCGCCAGCGCGCGCTGCAACGCCTTCAGAGCCTCCACGGCAACGTCATCGCGACGATGGCGTCCGGTCTCATGACCACGGATGCGGACCAGCGCATCACATTCTTGAACCGCGCTGGAGGCGATCTGCTGGGCGTCGATCCCGCGGCGGCCCCCGGCCGGCCGATCTCGGACTTCGGCTTCGTCTTCCCGGACGAGTGGACGGAGATTCGGAGCCACGCCCGCGGGCGTGAAACCTACCGCGGCGAGATCGACATCGACCGGCACTCCGCCCGCCGGGTGGTCGGATTCTCCCTGCGTGTGTTGAAGGAATCCGAGGGTGAGGAGGAGGGCACGCTGATCCTTTTCCAGGACCTGACCGAGATAAAAAAGCTCGAGCGTCGGGCCCGCTTCAACGAGCAGCTCGCCGCCGTCGGAGAGCTCGCCGCGGGGATCGCGCACGAGATCCGCAACCCGCTCGCTTCGATCTCGGGCTCGGTGCAGGTCCTCTCGAAAGATCTCTCCGTCGGATCCGCCGAGAAGCGGCTCATGGAAATCATCGTTTCCGAATCCAATCGCCTCTCCAAAATCCTCGAGGACTTCCTGCGCTTCGTGCGGCCGCAGGAACGGCGGGTGGCGGAATTCGACATGGCCGTGAACCTGACCGAGGTCATGGACCTGTTCCGCCTCTCGGACGAGGTCTCGGACGGCCACACGATCGAGGTGGAAGTCTCCCCGGCCGCGTCGCAGCTCTCGGGCGACCGCGATCAGATCCGCCAGATCGTCTACAACGTCGCGAAGAACGCGGTGCGCGCGATGGCCGCGGGTGGCAGCCTGCGCGTCGTCGGCCGCGAGGACGATGCCTGGTATAGCATCCGGTTCATCGACACCGGCCGCGGCATGAGCGAGGAAGAGCTAGCGCGTCTCTTCACGCCGTTCTCTACGGCGTTTGACGGCGGGACGGGGCTTGGAATGGCGATCGTCCGGAGGATCGTGGAAGACCATGGAGGCGCCATTGATGCCGAATCGATCCCCGGCGAGGGCACGACCGTGACCGTGCTGCTGCCGCGCCGCGCGCTCGTCACATCCTTGGCGGATGACCGCCCGATCGCCGCTCCCTTGATCGAGCCCTGGCCCGCGCGCGACGAGAAAACGGGAGTCGCATGAGCGGTCCGCGCATCCTGATCGTCGACGACGAGTCCTCGATTCGCGACATGCTGGCGATCTTTTTTCACAAGCGCGGCTTCGAGGTGGTCACCGCCTCCTCCTTCGCCGAAGGGACTGCCGGCGCGGCGCGCTCCAATCCCGACCTGATCCTCTCCGACATCAAGATGCCGGATGGAAACGGGCTCGATCTCCTGCGGAAGGTCAAGGCGGAAAGCCCGAAGACGCCGGTCATCATGATCACGGCGCACACGTCGACCTCCGACGCGATCGAGGCGATGAAAGCCGGCGCTGTCGACTACATCGCCAAGCCCTTCAACGTCGAAGAGCTCGCGATGATCGTGGATCGGGCGCTCGGAGAGAAGGCACTCCACGACGAAAATGTGTATCTCAAGCAGGAGCTCGCCGCCCGCTACACCTTTGCCAACATCATCGGAAAAGGTTCGCGGATGCAGGAGATCTTCCGGACCGTCGAACGCATCGGAAAGGTTTCTTCGACCGTGCTCCTGACCGGCGAGAGCGGAACAGGGAAGGAGCTCATCGCCCGGGCGATCCACTACACGTCCATCCGCAAGGAGAGGAAATTCGTCTCCATCAACTGCGGCGCGCTCCCCGAAACGCTTCTCGAGTCGGAGCTCTTCGGCCACGAGCGAGGCGCCTTCACCGGCGCGGTCAAGGAGAAACGCGGGCTCTTCACGGAAGCGGATAACGGGACGCTCTTCCTGGACGAAATCTCCGAGACGACACCGACGATGCAGGTCAAGCTCCTGCGCGCGATCCAGGAGAAGGTCATTCGAAAGGTCGGCGGCAACGAGGAGACCAGCGTCGACGTCCGCATCATCGCGGCGACCAACAAGGATCTGACCGAGCTCGTCAGCGAAGGAAAATTCCGCGAGGACCTCTTCTATCGAATCAACGTGATCCCGATCGTGCTGCCGTCCCTTCGGTCCCGCGTCGAGGACATCGCCCCCCTGACCTCCCACTTCATCGTGAAGGTCTGCAAGGAGCAGAAGATCCCGGAGAAGAAGATCTCGACGGAAGCCATGCGGCTGCTGGAGGCCTATCCGTGGCCCGGAAACGTCCGCGAGCTCGAGAACACCTTGGAGCGCACGGTCGCCCTCGAAGCCGGCCCCGTGATCACCGCGTCGAGCCTTCCGGAATCGATCGCCCTCGGCGTCCGGTCCCGGGTCCCCGACTTCGAAAGCCTTCCCGCGGAGGGCATCAACCTGGAGGCGTACCTCGAGGCCGTCGGAAAACGCCTGATGCGGGAGGCCCTCGACCGCTCGGAAGGCGTTCAGACGAAGGCCGCGGAGCTTCTCCGCATGTCCTTCCGCTCCTTCCGTTACTACGCCAAAAAGTACAACCTGGTCCGCAAGGAAGATCTCTACGAAGAAGGCGGGGAGCCGACGGAAGCGGAAGCGCCGTGAAGCGTTCCGCCATCGCGAATCCGGCTTTTCTCCTGGCTCTCTCTTCCTCGATCGCCGCGTCCGGCGCCGCCGGCTGCCAGCCCGCCGCGTCCCCCGGATCCTCCTCGCCTTCCCCGGTTTCGGTCACCGCGGGGCCGCGCGTCCAGATGCCTTCCGGATCGGTCTACCGTCTGGAGCTCGCGAAGACGCCCGACGACCAGGCTCAGGGCCTCATGTTCCGGGAGAGCCTCCCGGAAAAGAGCGGCATGCTGTTCGTGTTCGGAGACGCCGCCGTGCACAAGTTCTGGATGAAGAACACCATGATCCCACTCGACATGATCTGGCTCGACGCCGGCGGGAAGGTGCTCTTCGTCAACGCGGGCACGCCGCCCTGCAAGGCGGACCCCTGCGCGAATTACGGCCCCGATGCTCCGGCGTCGAGCGTCCTCGAGATCGCCGGAGGCATGGCGGTGCGGGAGAAGGTCGCCGTGGGAACGACGCTGCGGTTCGTGAACTTGAAGTAGAGCCCGGTTCTCAACCCCTGAACGGGGTCAGCCGAAGCACTTCTGACAAGCCGTAAGGCCCGCCCGCTGCGCGTCGGCCAGACTCGCCTCCTTCCAGTTCTCCTTGAGGTGTTTCGTCGGGCTGAGATCCGAGGGGCAGTGATACTTCCGGCCCGCCTTGATCGGAATTGAGACGTTATGCCGGTTATGGTTGTGGCCGTATTGACAGATCTCCGTGGGCATCCGCGGCTCCTTTCGCCCATTCCTGGCTGACGACTGAATTAAGGCTCGAACAGGAACAGCCCGTCGCCGGTCGTGCCCACGTAGAGCCGCCCGCCAGGGGCGGCGGCCGCGGTCGCCAGCGCCAGCCCCGGCCGGGGGCTCGTGAGTGCCAGGCGCTTCCCGCCCTCTTCCCACACGAGCGTGCCTTCCTTGTCTTCGAGGGAGCTGTACTGCGGCGCGGGTCCCGTCGAGGCACCCGCCTGCAGGAACATCCCGCCCTTCAGGACCCCCTGCTTTCGGTTGTTCCAGCTCTGGCCGTTCCACCGGAAAAGGCCATCCGAAGTGCGGACCTCGAGGATGGGCGCTCCGCCCCCGTCCTGGAGCAGCTCCGCGCCGATCGGCGCGGCGGGAGAACCGGGAATCGAGCGGAAGGCGCGGCCTCCCTCCGCCATCCGGAAAACGCCCGCGGAAGTCACGAGGACCGGAGACGCGAACGGGAGCCCGAAGAGCGAGAGCGGAACTCCGGGGGCCGGAGCGGCCGGGGGCGCCCAGCGTTCCCCTCCGTCGCGCGAAATCTTGACTCCGGAGGAGGAGGACAGCATGAGAACGGTCTTGCCATCCGCGTCGCGGAACGCCGCGAGCGACGCGGCCGCGGGCAGCGGATCCCGCGAGACGCGGCGCACACGCATGCCCTTAGCTTCCCAGACACCGCTCTCGTCGCCGCCGTAAGCCCGGAAGAAGAGCATCCGCGAGGGGTCGTTCGGATCGGCGACGAGATCTGACACCCGGCCTTCCGCCAGTCCGACCGAACCGCTTTTCAAGGTGGCGGCGCCGTCGTCCGAATAGAAGACGCCCTCCCCTTCCGTGCCCACGTACAACCGGCCCGTCCGGCGATCCACCTCGAGGGCGGTCACCACGAGCGACTCGCGTGAGACCCGCGCCCACGTCTCGCCGTCGTCTACAGACCGGTGAAGGCCGCCGACGGTCGCGGCGTAGACGACTCCGGGCCGGTTCGGGTCGCGGCGAATCGTGTGCGACCGGCGGTTCGTGAATCCGTTCTTGAAGCGCGTCCATCGATCGCCGCCGTCCCGCGTCCTGTAGACCCAGCCGCACGTCGAGACCCACACGTCCTTCGTGTTGGCGGCGTCGAAGTCCCAGGCGTACACCGTGGCGTCCAGGACCATGCCCTCGGCGATCCGCGCCCAGGTGCTTCCGCCGTCGCGTGTCCGGAAGGCCTGCCGCCAGGTGCCCGCGTACAACGTCCGCGCGTCCCGCGGATCGAAAGCGAGGGACTCGACCTGGAAAAGGCCCTCGGTGCCCTCGCCCGTCCGGACCCACGTGGCGCCGCCGTCCCGTGACAGGTGAACGCCGTCGTCCCCGCCGACCGCGAGAAGCCGCGGGTTCGTGTTCTCGGGGGAGAGGGCGAGGGCGCGCGTGGCGACGACCGTCTTCCAGAGGGCGAGTACGGTCCAGTTCTCTCCCCTGTCATCGCTTCGCGCCACGATTCCGCCGGCGTACTGCCCCGCGAGGGACGCCCAGAGTCGGCCGGGCGCGGCGCGGTCCGCCACCAGGCCGGTCACGACGTATCCCGGAAACGCGGGGCCCGCCCGGAGAGGCTTCCACGTCGCTCCCGCGTCCTCCGAGCCGTAAAAATTGCCGCGGGAGGTACCGCAATACACGGTGTGGCCGTTGAACGGGTCGAGCGTCAGCACCCGCACTTCGGCGCCCCAGACCGGCAGACGCCACCACGTCGCGGCGCCTCCCGATCGGGAAAACGCGAAGAGGAGAACGGCGGCGAGGAGATGAAGACGGAACGCCCGGAAAAGACTCAAACGGATTTCCCCTCTCGCGCCAGCGCCGGGGGGCGAACCCCGGCAGGCGCGTCGGCCCCGCGGCGAACGGCGATCATTTCCGCGAGGATCGCAACCGCGATCTCCTCCGGCGTGACGGCCCCGATCGAGAGACCAATGGGCGCGTGAATCCGCGACAGCCTGTGTTCTGAGATCCCCTCGGCCGCGAGCTTCGCAAACACGCCGCGCACCTTGCGGGCGGAGCCGATCAGACCGATGTACCGGGCGGGCGCCGCCGCGTCGGCGAGCCACGGGCGCAGGGCCGCAAGGTCGCTCTCCCAGCAGCGGGACACGACGGCCACATAGCGGTCGCGCCCCGGACGGGCGGCTTCCTGCGGCAGGACGTAGTCGCGCCCCGTCCGCACGACCTCGGCCTGTTCGGGGAAGCGCTCGGGACGCGAATATTCTTCGCGATCGTCGGCGACGGTGACCTGGTAACCCAGTGGAAGAGCCAGACGAGCAAGCGCCAGGCCAACGTGGCCCCCGCCCAGGATGATGAGCGACGGCGCGGCCCTGAGCAGCTCGACTGAGACCCGCGCGGACCCTCCGCAGATCATGTTCGTCATCTCGCGTTCCTGGCCGGGCGCGATTTCCCGCTCGAAGAAGTCGTACCATTTGAGAAAGCGGCCGGGCCCGCCCTCCTCCCGAAACAGCGCCGCGGCGTCCGCGATCACGAGCGCTTCGAAAGGGCCGCCCCCGATCGTCCCCGAAAATTGCCCGTCTTCGAAAACCAGGAAACGGCGCCCCACGCGGGACGGCCCGGAGCCCCGCGTCTCGGTGACGGTCGCCAGCGCCAGGCGCCCCCGGGCTTCGAGCTCGGAGGTCAGATCCCGGAAGAAAGCGGCGTCGCTGCTCATCGAACTCTTCATTTTACGCCCTGAGGGACGTTCAGCGTGAGGCGGGAGGCGGCAGGCGGGAGGCAAGGGCTATGCCCTGTCTGACCCGGACCCGGGTGTTCACGTTTAACCCTCCACTCTCAAATCCCAACTCTCTCCTCTTTGTCTCAACTTCTGCTACCTTCCTGCCGCCATGGGTTCCGTTCGCGTCGCCGTGTTTCCCGCCGCCGGGCTCGGCACGCGCTTTCTTCCCGCGACGAAGGCGCAGCCGAAGGAGATGCTTCCGCTCGTCGACAAGCCCCTCGTCCAGTACGTCGTCGAGGAGGCGGTCGCCGCGGGCATCGAGCGCATCGTTTTCGTCACGAGCCGCGGCAAGAGCGCGCTCGAGGACCATTTCGACCTCTCCTATGAGCTCGAAAAGACGCTCGAGGAGCGCGGCAAGACGGACCTGATGCGGCAGGTGCGCGCCGTGTCTTCCCTCGCCCGGATCTCCTCCGTGCGGCAGGCGCAGGCCCTGGGACTCGGGCACGCTGTGCTCCAGGCGCGCCATCAGGTGGGGGACGAGCCCTTCGCCGTTTTGCTCTCAGACGACATCATCGTCGCGGACGATCCGTGCATCGGCCAGATGATCCGGCTGTACGAGCGTCGTGGAAATCCCGTCATCGCGCTGCAGGAAGTACCCCCGACGCAGACGCACCACTACGGGATCGTGGCGGGCGAAAAGGTCGAGGACCGGGTCGTCGCGCTTTCCGACATGGTCGAGAAACCTCCCGCGGACCGGGCGCCCAGCAATCTGGCGATCATCGGGCGGTACCTGCTGCCCCCCGAGATTTTCGGGATCCTGGAGGAGACCCGCTCGGACGTGGGCGGTGAGATCCAGCTGACGTCGGGATTAAAGGCACTCCTTTCAAAGAGGCCGGTCGACGGTTACCTGTTCGAGGGCACGCGCTACGATGCGGGAGACAAACTGGGGTTCTTGAAAGCGACGGTCGAGATTGCGCTCTCCCGCGCGGATCTCGGTCCCGCATTCCGCGAGTACCTGCGGGGGATGAAACTGTAGAAGGAGAAAGGGCGAAGGGCGAAGGGGTCAGTCGCCGCCCTTTCGCGAACTGTTCTTCTTCTCGGCCTTCGCGGGAGCCGGAGAGTGTTTCTTTCCGGCCTTCTCGGCCTTCTCGGCCTTCTCGGACTTCTCGGACTTCTCGGACTTCTCGGACTTCCCGGCGGAGTCCGACTTGCCGGCGGCTTCGGACTTTTCGGCCTTGTCGGACTTCTCCGTCTTTTCCGCGCGTTCCGACTTGTCCGAGCCCTCTCCCCCCTTGTTCGCGGCTCCCAAGTCGCCTTTCCCGTAGTCGGTGATGTAGAAGCCGCTGCCCTTGAACTGGATCGCCGGGGCGGAGAACGCCTTCTTCACCGCGCCGCCGCAGTGCGGGCACTTCTTCGGCGGGGGGTCCGAATGGCTCTGGATAACTTCGGTCTTCCGGCCGCACTTCTGGCAGACGTACTCGTAAATCGGCATGCGGGTGGAGTCTAACTCCCGAGCGAGCCGCCCTCGGTCCTGTACTGGATCCGGCGCGCGCCGGCGCCCGAACCGCGCACCTTCCGCACGAGCCCGAGGCAGAAGAACGCATAGAGGATTCGAGCGTTCTCCGAGACGCTCCCCGGCCCGCGGCCGGCCAGGTGCTGCAGCGGAGTTCGCCCGTCGATCGCCTCGTAAAACTGCCGCTCGGGGCCGGTGAACAGATCCAGCAGAGAGTTGCGCGTGCGCTCGAGAACAGTGTTCGAGCTCCCGAGCCTCAGAATCAGACGCCGCACGTCGGCGGACTGCCGGACGCCCTCCAGGATCACCCGGGGTATGGGAGCGTCGATCCGCACGAGCTCGCCCGTCCGCTTCCCCCCGATCTCGAACAGGACGTCGCCCGTCTCCCACTCGAAGGCGCCCCACAGGATTTCCCGGATCTGCCCGTCGACCGCGTCGTTCAACTTCTCCGGTGTCAAAAAGCCCATCTGCAGAAGAACCTGTCCCAGCCGGAGCCCCTCCCGCGTCCTGCGCTCCTCCGCCTCCCGGGCCGCTTCCGGCTTCAGGAGTCCGCGCTTCAAGAGATAGAAGCCGAGGCTGACGTCTCGTTCATTGGACGTCGCAAAAACGACGAGGCCATCGTCTAAATAGATCCTGCGGACCCGCCCCTCCCGGGAGAGCGTGATGACGCCCGGAACCCGATAGCGGTGAATGGTGGCGAGGATTTCGGCGAGCGGCGTGACGGCGAGGTCACCCCGGTACTCGAACTTCTTCTCCATAATGCGGTGTCGCGATGGTACCAAAGGAGACGCCTTCGCCCGTGCCGCCCGCGGAAGAAGGCGGCGCCACTTAGAATCCAGGCGTGCTCTCTGTTGCGCAGGCGCTCTCTCTTCTCGCAGGCGCTCTTTCTCCCGGAGGCGAAGAGGACGTTCCTCTCGAGCTCGCCGCCGGCCGCGTCGCCGCGCGCGAGGTGCTCTCCGACGTCGACTGGCCGCCTTTTGACACTTCGGCGATGGACGGGTACGCCGTCCGGGTGGGCGACGCCGCGGCGGGAGTGGACCTTCCCGAGCGATCGGAGCTCGTGGCGGCGGGATCCGCGCCTCCCCGTCCCCTGGCGGCGGGCGAGGCGGTGCGCGTGATGACGGGGGCGCCGCTGCCGCACGGGACGGAAGCGATCGTGCCCGTCGAACGCTCCCTCCGGGACAACGGGCGCGTCCGGTTCGACATCGCGGTTACGGCGGGAGCCCACATCCGTCGCCGGGGCGAGAGCGTGCGCTCCGGAACCGCGCTCGTGCCCGCCGGACGGCGCCTCTCTCCGGGAGACGTCGCTCTGGCGGCGCTCGCGGGCCACGATCCGATCCGCGTCTTCCGCGCTCCGCGCGTCACCGTGGCGGTCACGGGCGACGAGGTCGTTCGCGGCGCGGCGGCTCCGGGGCCCGGGCGACTCCGGGACTCCAACGGCCCGATGCTTCTCGCCGAGTGCGCCGCGCTCGGATGGAGCGCCCGGCGGGCAGACGCCGTGGCCGACACCGCGGCTGAGGTCGGTCGCCTCTTCGCGGAGGCCGGAGAGAGGGAAGACTTCCTCATCACCACGGGGGGCGTCTCCGCGGGAGACTTCGACCTGCTGCCTCCCGCCGCCGCAGCCGCGGGCTTCGAGATCCTCTTTCACGGCGTCGCGATGCAGCCCGGCAAGCCGATCGCGGTCGGGCGCCGGCGGAACGCTTTCTGGATGGGCCTGCCCGGCAACCCGGTTTCCGCGGCCGTCGGATTCCACGTCTTCGTCCGCGAGGCGCTCGCGCGTTTCGAGGGAGATGCGGACCCCGCCGCGCCACGGGTCGCCGCCCTCCTGACCCGGTCTCTCGGGCCGGCGGGCGAACGAGACCGCTTCCACGACGGCGCGCTCGACCGATCCGGAGGCCAACTGCGCGTCGAGCCGCTTCGAACCTCCGGGAGTCATGACCTGGCGGCGCACGGGAAGGGGAACGCTCTGATTTGCGTGCCCGCCGGGACTCCGCGCCTCGAAGAGGGCGCCTCCGTCTCCTGTCTTCTCCTCTCGCGATGAGCGGCAGTTCAAAGCCGGCGGCGGAAGTCCTGCAGAGGCGGGTCCGCGCCGCCGATGACACGCCGATCGCCTACACCTGGTGGCGGCGCCCCTCGGCGGAGCTGCTCATCCTCGCCCCGGGCTTCTGGCGCGTCCGGCTCGCCCGCGAAAACCTGTTTCTCGCGAACCACTACGTCCGGCGCGGCTACGACGTGGCGGCCCTCGACTTTCGCGGGCACGGGGACAGCGGCGGCGCGTACTCGTTCGGCGCTCTCGAGGCGCTCGACCTCAAGGCCGTCGTCGACCAGCTCGTGGGGGAGGGACGTCCCTACGAGCGGTTTGCCGTCATCGGCCTGTCGCTCGGAGGTTCGATCGCGGCGGGGGCGCTCGCTCAATTTCCCCACCTGCCCTGCCGCGGCCTGGCCATGATCTCGTCGCCGGCGGACTTGAAGACGCTTCGTCCGCGGCCCTGGTCCGCGGGGGCCCGGAGACAGGTCAGCCTGCGGAAGGCCGTCCAGATGCCCCGGATGTCCGCTGGAGCTCCCTTTGCGCGGAGGCCTGGCGTCGCCGAATCGCTCTCGACTCTTTCCATTCCGAAATTGATCATCACCGCCGAGGGGGACTGGCTCGTGGCGCCCTCGCACGGACGGCTTCTGGCGGAAGCGGCGGCCCCGCCCGTCGAATACGTCCACCTGGAGCTCCCCGGGAACCTGCACGCGGATGCCCTCGTCAAATACGTCCCGCTTCGGCTCCTGCGCGTGCTCGACGGCTGGTTCTTGCGGAACGCGCCGCCCTAGGAGGCTTCCTTTTCAGCGTTTCCGCGTTTCCGCTGTCACACGATGAACGCGGGCTGAACATCGGAAGGTTCCCGGAATCCGGTTGTTACTATCCCGCCATGTCCGCACGCCGCGTCGCCATAACGGGGATCGGATGCCTGTCCCCCAACGGGAACGGGCGTGAAGACTATGCGAACGGCCTCCGGCAGGGACGAAGCGGCGTCGGGCGCATCTCACTTTTCGACCCCGAGGGTCTGCCGGCGACCATCGCGGGCGAGGTGAAAGGGCTCGATCCCGCCGCGTGGGTCGGCGCCAAAGACATCCGGCACGTCTCCCGCGCCGTTCCGATGGCGATTGCCGCGGCATCCGAGGCGCTCGAGGACGCCGGGATCGATGCTCGCGCACTGTCGCTTTCCGAGCGTCGCGAGATGGGCGTGGTTCTCGGCACCGGCGGCGGCCCGATCGAGTTTTCGGAGCGCATGTACCACCTCTATTACACGAACCAGGTCAAGAAGGCCTCGGTCTATTCCATTCCGTCGGGGACCATCGGCACGCTCTCGTCCGAGCTCTCGATGCACTTCGGACTGCGCGGTCCGTCGCACGTCCTCTCGACCGGATGCGCGTCTTCCACGGATGCGCTCGGCCAGGCCTTTCGCGCGATCAAGTTCGCCACGGCCGACGTGTTTCTGACGGGCGGCGTGGACGCCACGGTGGTTCGCGGGATCATGGAGGGTTTCGCGATGATGCGTATCGTCTCCACGGCGCGGGAGGGCGAACCCGCGCGCGCGTCCCGTCCGTTCTCCGCGGACCGGGACGGATTCGTGCTCGCAGAGGGCTCCTGGATGTTCGTCCTGGAAGAGCTGGAGAGGGCGCGCGCCCGAGGGGCGCGGGTATACGGCGAGATCCGCGGCTACGGGGCGACGTGCGACGCTCATCACCGGGTGCGGCTCGACGAGTCGGGTGAGGAGCCGGCGCGCGCGATGACTCTGGCGCTGCGCGAGGCGGAGCTCTCCCCGGAGGCGATCGGATATCTCGCGTACCACGGGACGTCGACGGAGTTAAACGATCGAGTGGAAACCCGGGCGGTCCGCCTCGCCTTCGGCGACGCCGCGACGAAACTTCCGGGCTCGTCGATCAAGTCGATGATCGGCCATCCGCAGGGCGCCTGCGGCGCGGCGGGTGTCGCCGCCACGCTCCTCGGAATGCGCGACGGGTTTCTCCCCCCCACCATCAATCTCGACCGGGCTGATCCGGAGTGCGACCTCGATTACGTCGCGAACACGGCACGCTCCGCCTCCGTCGAGCACGCACTCTGCAACTGCATCGGCTTTGGCTCGAAGAACAGTGCCCTCGTCGTCAGCCGCGTGTGATCCGTCGCTCCCGCTCCCGTTTGATATCCGACCCTCTGAAGCGATGGACGGGGAGCCGGAGCAACGGACTCCCGCCCGAGGTGGTGGCTTGATCCGCCACACGGGTGAGTGCGCTCGGCCTGCCTGCGGGTCCCCTCACCCCAGCCCTCTCCCCGAGCGCGGGGCGAGGGGGCAGAGCTGCGCCTCCACCACGAGGGTG
>JBDUBI010000235.1:0-14164 GCA_040004225.1 Acidobacteriota bacterium | reverse complement strand
CCCTCGCCCCGCGCTCGGGGAGAGGGTTGGGGTGAGGGGGCCCGCAGGGTAAGCGCTGCGTATTCGCCACTGCGGTGATCAAGTACTCGCCTGTCCCGGGCGCGGGGCGAGGGCTCGAGGGAATGGGATGGCGGAGTACGGATGGGATCGAAAGTCGCGGGCGCCGTCGTGACGGACGTTGTGGTTATTCGCTCCTCAGGGTTCTCGTCATCAGCCTGGCCACGGCATCGGCTGCAGGAACGTCCTCGTAGAGCACCTGCACGACGGCGTCCGCGATCGGCGATTCCATTCCCGCCTGCGCCGCCATTCGCGGGACGGCGAGGCAGGTGCGCGCCCCCTCGGCGACCTCCGGCATCGTCTGCAGGATCTCGGAAAGACGGCCGCCACGGCCGATCTCTTCCCCGAGGCGGCGGTTGCGGGACTCCCGGCCCGTGCAGGTCAGCATGAGATCGCCGACGCCGGCGAGTCCCGCGACCGTGCGGGCCTGACCTCCGCGGGCGCGGACGATGCGGCCGAGCTCCGCCAGGCCCCGCGTGACTAAGGCCGCGACGGTATTCGGGCCGAAGCCGAGACCCGAGACGACCCCCGCCGCGATGGCCACCACGTTCTTGAGAGCCCCGGCGAGCTCGACGCCGACGAGGTCATCGGAGCTGTAGAGACGGAGCCGCCCGTCGGAGAACTGCCCCTGGAGCTCACGCGAGAGTTCTCCCCGGGCGTCGGCGATCACCGCCGCGGTCGGATCGCCGCGGGCCACGCCTTCGGCGAAGGTGGGGCCGGAAAGCGCGGCGACGGCCGCCCCCGGCCGGTATTCCAGGACGATCTCCGTCATGCGCAGCAGCGTGTCGGGCTCGATCCCCTTGGCGACCGAGACGAAACGGGTCGCCGCGATCGCGGGCGGCATGGATCCGAACAGGGGGCGGAACGACGCGCAGGGGACCGCGACCAGCGCGGTCTCCGCGTAGCCGAGCGCTTCGGGAAGATCCGCCGTGGCCCGAACGCCGGGCGGCAGGGGACTTTCGGGAAAGCGGCGCGGATGCCGGCGGGTCGACTGGATGTGCGCGGCGACCTCCGGGTCGCGGCTCCAGAGGACGACGTCGTGGCCGGCGCGGCCCAGGTGCAGAGCGAGCGCCGTGCCCCAGGATCCCGCTCCCAGAACGCTGACGCGCATCAGCGGCCGAGTTTTCGCTCGGTGCCGGCCGCGAGGCGCTTCAAGTTTTCCAGGTGCTTGAAGACAATGAGCATCGCCGCGAGAGCCGCCGCGATCACCGCCGGAAGCGGAGCGTGAAAGAGCCCGGCGACCGCCGGAAGCAGCGAGAGTCCGACGATGGATCCGACGGACACGTACCGGGTCGCCGCCACGAGCGCCACGAAGGCGCCCACGCAGATGAGAGCGGGAATCGGCATGAGCGCGAGGAAGGCGCCGACCGCCGTCGCGACCCCCTTGCCTCCCCGGAAGTCGTAGAACACGGGAAACACGTGCCCCAGGATCGCGGCGAGTGCGGCTGCCGCGGCGGCCCGGGGGTCCGAGGAGACCAGCCGCATCAGGAGGACCGCTGCCGTCCCCTTCGCGACGTCGAACAACGCGACCAGGATGCCGAGGGTCCTGCCATGCGCGCGGAGCACGTTGGTCGCGCCCGCGTTGCCGGACCCTTCGGAGCGGATGTCGGTGCCGGTCTTCCATTTCACCAGGAGGACGGCGAAGGAAATCGAGCCGAGCAGGTAAGAGAGGGCCACGAATCCGAGGGCGCGCGCGCTCACGCCGAGGCCCCCTCTCCGGTCGCCCGGAACGGCCACCGGGCAATCGGGGTGTGAACCGCGCCTCCGCGCGCGAGCCGGCTGCCGTACAGGACGCCCGCTCTCATCTCGAAGTCGGGGAACTTCCACTCCGCGGCGGCTCGCCGGAAAAAGTCGACGGCCTCGCGGGGCCACGGCGCGCGCATTCGCGCGAGGGTGACGTGCGGACGAAACGCGCGGTCCTCCGGCTGCAGGCCGAGCGTCCGCGCCTCCTTCTCGGCCGCGGCGGCGAAGGCCTCGAGATCCTCGAGCGCTCGGGTCCTGGCGAACCCCAGGCCGAGCACCCGCGTCGGACCCCGCGGCGGAAACACGGCGGCGCCGTCGGTGCGGAGGTCCCCCGCGGGGACTGCGGCCGCCAGCAGCGCCAGCGAGCGCGCAAACGTCTCCAGATCGGCCGCTGGCGCGCGGCCCACAAACTTGACCGTCACGTGCCACGTGTCGGTCCGGCTCCACGAGGTGTGTGGGGATACCGGGAGCATCGCCTCGACGAAGAGCCGCGCGCTCTCCGCCCACGTGGGGTCCCTCGGGAGGGCGACGAAAGCCCGCACCTCCGGCGGCTCGCTGCCGGAAGCCGACTCAGGCATCCGGCGTTTTCCAGCCGACCAGATGCCGCCGCACGAGCTCCAGCGCGTGAACCGAGGCAGACCGCCGTACATGCCCGCGGTCCCCGACGAAGAACCTGCGCTTCGCGGTCGCCTCGCCGCCGCGGTCCGAAATCCCGAACCAGACGAGGCCCACCGGTTTCTCGGCGCTTCCCCCGCCCGGCCCCGCGATTCCCGTGACCGCGGCCGCGACGTCGGCATCGAATCGCTCGCGGGCCCCGCGGGCCATTTCGAGAACGCTCTCCTCGGACACGGCTCCGCGCGCGCGGATCGTCTCGGTCGAGACGCCGAGCAGGCTCTCCTTCGCGCCGTTTCCGTAGGACACCACGCCTCCTAAGAAATACTCGCTCGATCCGGGCACGTCCGTGACGAGCGAGGCCACCATCCCGCCCGTGCAGGATTCCGCGAGGGCCAGCGTTTTCCCGGAATCGCGTAACAACCTTCCGACCGCGGAGGCGAGGTCTTCGGTCTCGTCGCCAAAGACTCGCGCGCCGAGGACCGATCGGAAATCCCGCTCCATGGCGGCAATCGTCGCCTCGGCGTCGGCCGGCGCGCCCCGGACGCGCAGGTGAAGCTGCACCTCTCCCGGAGAGGCGAGGATCGTCACCGGATGCGCCTTCCATCGGGCATAGACCGGTTCCACCATCTCCTCGACGGCGGACTCTCCCATCCCCGCGATCCGCAGCACCCGGCGGCGCGACACGACTCCGCCGGCGCGGCGGGCGAGCTCCGGGAGAACGCTCTGCTGCATGATCTCGCGCATCTCGGAGGGAACGCCAGGGAGGACGACGATCTCGCAGCTCCCCTTCTTCGCGCGAAACCCCGGCGCGGTTCCGCGCGGGTTTTCGAGGACCTGCGCTCCCTCTATGAAATCTGCCTGCTTCTCGTTCACGGCGGCCATTCGCACGCCGCGCGCTTCGAAGCGGGCGCGCATCCGGGCCACGAACTCCGCATTCCGGACGAGCGGCGCGTCGAGCCATCGCGCGACCGCAGCGGCGGTGACGTCGTCCGCGGTCGGCCCGAGGCCCCCGGTCGAGATCAGGAGGGACGCTTCCCGCGAGGAGGTCGCGAGCTCCCGCACGATGGCGTCGGGGTCGTCTCCGATGATCGCCTTGCGCACGACGGGAATTCCGATCTCCTCCAGGCGCGCCGTGAGCCAGAGCGAGTTCGTGTCCTGCCGCTCCGGTCCCAGCATCTCGCTGCCGATCGCGAGGATGGCGGCGCTTGTCTCGACGGGCTCGCTCACGACCTGCGCCCCGCCTCCTGCGCCTCTTCCTCGGACAGCTTCGCCCAGTCCTCGACCAGCGTGTCGAGCTCCTGCTGCCGCGCCGCCTTCTGAGCCGCGAGGTCTCGGGAGGCGATGGGGCCGAGAGTCAGCGCCTCCTGCCATAACCGGTTCTCGAGCTCGGCCACCACACTTTCGAGGGACGCGATCTTCTCCTCGAGCGATTTGATCCGCCGCCGCCGCTTGCCATCGCGCTCCGGATTCTCCCGGGCGATCGTCGCGGCCGACATCGGAGGCGCCGCGCGAGGCGCGCTCGTCGGCGAGGAGGCGGCGGCGTCTCTCCCGAGAGAGGGCGCCGGAGAGTGAGGCGCGGCCGACCCTCCTGGCGGCTCCGGCCGGCGGCGGCGTTCCGCGCGCGCGGATGCCGTTTCCGAGTAATTGCCGTCCATCGCCACGGCGCGCCCGGAGCGCAGATCGAGGACCCGTGTGGCCAGCCGGTCGATGAAGGCGCGGTCGTGCGAGACGAAGACGATCGAGCCGGGGAAGCCGTCGAGCGATTCCTCGAGAGCCTCGCGCGAATCGAGGTCCAGGTGGTTCGTCGGCTCGTCTAAGAGCAGCAGGTTGTGGCGCTGCATCATCACGACGGCGAGAGTCAGTCTGCCCTTCTCGCCTCCCGACAGCCCGGCGATCTGCGCGAAAACTTCGTCGCCGCGGAACGCGAACCGTGCGAGATAGCCGCGCATCGCCTGCTCGGTCGCATTGGGATTGAGGTTCCATACGGCGTCGATGGCGCGGCCCTTGGGATCGAGGTCCTTGAGCTCCTGGTCGTAGTAGCCGATCGTGACGTCGTGGCCGGTCGAGAGCGAGCCGGACAACGCCGGAAGCCTTCCCGCCAGGGTCTTTAGGAGAGTCGTCTTCCCGGTGCCGTTCTCCCCGAGAATCGCGAGACGCTCGCCCCGGAGGATCTCGAAGCTGACGTCCCGGACGATCGGAGATCCCGCTTCGTATCCCGCGTTCAAGTGCTTCGTCCGAAGAAAGCTTCGCCCGCCGATTCGCGCCGCGTCGAAGCGAAACGCCACGGTCGTCGTGTCGTCCATGGGCCGTTCGAGAAGATCGACGCGTTCGAGCTTGGTCCGCCGCCCCTTCGCCTGCCGCGAGTTCTGACCCGCGATGTTGCGGCGGATGTATTCCTTCTCCTTCTCCACGAATTCCTGCTGCTTGTCGAACGCCCTCGTCGCAGTCAGGATCCGCTCGGCCTTCTGCCTCTTGTACGCGCTGTAACCCCCGCTGTAATCGGAAAGCCGGCCGTTCTCGAGGTCGATGATCTCTTCGGCGACCTGATCGAGAAATCTGCGGTCGTGCGTGACCACGAGATAGGCGCGGCGGGAGCGCGACAGATACTCCTCGAGGAACTCGACGGCGTTGAAGTCGAGGTGGTTCGTCGGCTCGTCCAGAAGGAGCACGTCCGGGTTGGAAAGGATGGACCGCGCCAGCATGGCCCGGTTCTTCTGGCCCCCGGAGAGCTCGGCGAGGGGCCTCTCGAAATCGGTCTTCTCGAAACCCAGCCCCGAGAGCGCCTTTTCGACCTCGGCGACCATGTCGTACCCGCCCTCGTTTTCGAACCGGTGCGAAAGGGCGTCGTATCGGTCGTGCACCGCAGCCGAGTTGTCGCCGTCCGCCATCGCGTGCTCGAGACGCCGCATCTCCGACTCGATCCGATGCAGGTCGGCGAACGCCCCCGCGGTGTAGTCGTGGAGCGTCTCCGAAAGGGCGTCGGCATTCAACGCCTGGTCGACTGTCTGAACGCGGAGCGCGTTGGCCTTGACGAATTCCCCGGAGTCCGGCTCCTCGCGGCCGAGCGCGATGCGAAGAAGCGTCGTCTTTCCGGCGCCGTTCCTCCCGACGAGGCCCACCTTCTGTCCGGGGTTGTGCTGCCACGTCACGTCGCGGAGCACTTCCTTCGGTCCATAGGCCTTGCGGACGTGGTCGAATCGATAGAGCACGTCCGGATTCTAACCGTGGGCGGAGGTCTCCGAGTTCCGAGGCGGAACCCCTCCCGCGCGATGCTCGGAGAGCAGGTGGCGGAGGAGAGGGGCGTCATCCGTCAGGATCCCGTCGGGCGAGAATGCGACGAGCTCCCGCAGCTGATCGGGCTCGTTGATCGTCCAGAGGATGACGGAGTCGAGCGCGCCGAGTTCGCGCGACCGGAGAACGTCGGCGACCTCGTCCCGGAAGTCCGGCCACAAACGCTGCCCGAGTCCCATGCTCGCGTGACGGAGCTTCAAACGCGCCGCCGCCGCCAGAACGCCCGGCAGCTCGAAGTCTCCATAGATCGTGAGCCGCTCGTCGTGAAGACGCCGCGCCGCCTCCGCCTGAAACGCCTCCAGGATCTCGCGCTGGGGAGTGAGCAGCGCGATCGAGGGGAACGTTTTCCCGCGCCTCTCCGAAAACGTTTGCCGCAACAGGTCGAAGAGTCGGACCGCGGCCGCCGACTGATCCGGCGCGAGCTTTATGTCGAGGCAGACGGCGGCCAGCCGCGGCTCCCGGTCCGCCCACGCGATCAGGTCATCGAGCGTCGCGGCCGGGATCCGCGGCGGGTCGTCGTTGCCAATCAGATCGGCCAGGCCGCCTTCGCGGGGCCGATAGCCGTAGCGGGAGCGGAATTCCTCGAAATCGAGGTCGGAAACGCGCCGCCTCCACCGGGAGAGGAGGGTCGGCACGTCGGGAGTGCAGAGCAGGTTCTCCCGGCCGGTCTGCCGTGCGAGCGCAATCTTATCGCCCGGATCGGCGTCGTGCCAGATCACGAATCGGCCGTCTCGCGTGACGCAGACGTCCGCCTCGACCGCATCCGCGCCCAGATCGATCGCAGTGGCATACGCCTCGATCGTGTTCTCGGGCCGCACCCGGGCCGCGCCTCGGTGGGCCACCACCCGGCACGCGCGAGGCGAGACCGGCAAGGGGGCGCGCGCGGGCCACAGACGTCCCCGCAAAGCGCGGACGATTCGTTCGAGAGGGTTCGCCCGGCCGAGCATCGTCATCGTGAGCCCCGGGTCCGGATTTCCGCGCGGACAGACTCCGTCACTGCGACCGGGAAGGGACGGCCAAAACGAACACCGTCACCGGTCACACCGTCATCGAAAATCGTTACAGCTTCTCGATCGCGAGCGGGGGCGGGGAGGCGGGCGCGTCGCCGATCTCGAAGAGGTCCGCGAGCTCCCGCTCGAACGCCGGACGCGGCGCGGCCCGATTTCCGAGGCAGAGGATCGCGAGCGGCTCTCCCTTTTCGACCCGATCGCCGACGGTCTTCTCGACTAAAAAACCGGCCGCGAAGTCGATCTCGTCCTCGCGCTTGCGCCGACCGCATCCGATGTCGATCGACAGAAAACCCATCTTCTCCGTCTGGATGGCCTGAACGAAGCCCGATCGGGCCGCCACCGCCGGAGTGCGCGATTTCGGCTGAGGAAGGATCGAAGGATCGTCCATCACGCGCGGATCTCCGCCCTGAAACTCGATGAGCCGCCCGAACCGCTCCGCGGCCTTTCCGGACGAGAGGGCGTCCTCGAGGCGTTTCCGCGCCTCCGGCTCGGAGAGGGCGGGTTCCGCAAACCGCAACATGTCGGTCCCGAGAACCAGGCAAAGCTCCTTGACGGCCGGGGGGCCCTCGTTGCGCAGCACCAGAATCGACTCTTCCGCCTCGAGGGCGTTGCCGACGGCGCGCCCGAGGGGCCGGGACATGTCGGTGATCCATCCGGTGGCCTCCCGGCCGGCGGCCCGCGACGTGTCGACGAGAGCCCGGCCGAGCGCGCGAGACTCGGCAACGGTCTTCAAGAACGCGCCGTTGCCCGTCTTCACGTCGAAGACGATCCCCGTGGTTCCCGACGCGAGCTTTTTCGACAGGATGGAAGCGACGATGAGGCCGAGAGACTCGACGGTGCCCGTGACGTCCCGGAGCGCGTAGAGCTTGCGGTCCGCCGGCGCCACCGTGTCGGTTTGTGCGAAGAGCGCCGCCCCCACTTCGGTCAACGCCCGCCGCACTCGGGGCAGGTCGAGGTCGGTGCGGAACCCCGGGATCGCGGCGAGCTTGTCGAGCGTTCCGCCCGTGTGCCCGAGGCCCCGGCCCGACATCATCCCGACCCGCCCGCCCGCCGCGGCGACGAGGGGAGCCAGGACGAGCGTGGCCTTGTCTCCGACGCCTCCCGTCGAGTGCTTGTCGACCACGGGCGCGAGGTCCGAGAGGTCCCAGGAGTCGCCGGAATCCCGCATCGCTTCCGTCAGCGCCGCCATTTCGGGCGTCGAGAGTCCCCGGATGACGGCCGCCATGAGGAAGGCCGCCGCCTGGTAGTCCGGAACGTCTCCCGAGACGATGCCCTGGATGAGAAAGGCAATCTCCTCGCGGGAGAGCTCCTGACCGTCGCGTTTGGCGCGCAGGATCTCGTAAACGCTCTTCACGGCTGCTTCTCCCCTTTCGGCGCCGCGAGCGAGGCATCCACTCGCCGGCGCCATGCCGCGGCCTTGTCCAGAATGGCCCCGGCGTCCAGGGTCGTCGGCCGCCCGTCCGCGAGAAGACGCCGCCCGTCCACCCAGACGTCCGAGACGTCCGAGGCTTTGATCGAGTACACGAGCGCCGAGTACGGATCGTCAAAGGGCTGCTCATGCGCCGTTCGAGTCCTGACGGCGATGAAGTCGGCCTGTTTGCCCGCCTCGAGGGACCCGATCTTCGCGTCGAGCCCCAGCGCCTTCGCGCCCCCTCGCGTCGCCGCGGCGACGATCTCGCGCGCCGGAAGCACCGTCGGGTCCATTTTCGAGACCTTCGCCAGCTTGCCCGCGAAGTCCATGGCCTCGAACATCGAGAGGTCGTTGTTGGAGCCGGCCGGTCCGTCGGTGCCAAGCCCCCAGGAGAGTCCCGCTTTCTGCCACGCCGGCACGTCCGCGATCCCCGAGGCGAGCTTCATGTTCGACTCCGGGTTGTGGGACAGCGCGACGCCATACTGCCGGACGATCGCGATATCGCCCTCGTCCATCCACACCCCGTGGGCGGCCACAATCGGAATTCGTCGGCCCCCCGGACCGGGATCGAAAAAGCCTACCGAGGCGAGGCGCACGAACGGCGTCTGCTGCCAGGCCTTGCGCGCGTCGTCGACCTCCTTGCGGGTCTCCGCGACGTGGATGAGCAGAGGGATGTTCTCGGCGTGCGCGAAGTCGCGCGCGGCGAGAAGTGTCTCCTTCGAACAGGTGTAGGGAGCGTGCGGGGCCGCGGCGGGAACGATCCTCGGGTGAGATTTCCACCGCGCGACAAACGCCTTCATCAGGGCGAGCGTGGCCGGCAGGTCTTTGTGGTCGGGGACCGGAAAGTCGATGAACGTCTCCCCCAGGACTCCCCGCAGCCCCGCCCGGTCCACCGCGCGCGCCGCCTCCGACTCGAAGTAGTACATGTCCGCGAACGTGGTCGTTCCCCCCTCGATCATCTCGAGGCAGGCCAGAAGCGTTCCGTCGTACACGAATTCGGGGGAGACATTCTTCGCTTCTGCGGGGAAGATGTGCTCGGTCAGCCAGCGATCGAGCGTCAGATCGTCGGCGAGGCCGCGCAGGAGAGTCATCGCCGCGTGCCCGTGCGTATTGACGAGACCCGGAAGGAGGATCCGGCCCTGCGCGTCCCAGGTCGGCTTGCCGGCGTATTTTGCCTTCAGGTCCGCCGAGCGCCCCACGGCGACGATCTTCCCGCCCGAGAGGAAGAGTCCGCCATCGTCGATGACGGAAAAAGAAGCGTCCATGGTCACGACCCGGCCGCCGACGACGAGAAGGTCCGCCGCCTCCGAGGCCGGCGCCGTCTGCACCGCGGGGCGGCGCGGGGCGCGTCGGGGAGACGCGGCGACGAGAAGCAGGCCGGCGGAAAGAACCGCCGCGAACAAAACAGGACGGCGGAGCGCGCGCCCCCGCTCCCGGTTCGGCCTCGGTGCGCTCGCGACGGACATTTCGGACAGGCTCCTAGAAGTCGAACGGTTCCGGGAAGAGCTCCGCCAGGCGCAGTCTCTTGCGCTTGCCGCTCTCAGTCGCCATGACGACCGGAACGTCCCCCGCAAACTCCCAGAGAATCTGTCGGCAGGCGCCGCACGGCGGCGTGGGCTGCTCCGCGCCGGTCACCACGGCAACCGACCGGAAAGAACGAACGCCTTCCGAGAGCGCCTTCCAGATCGCCACGCGCTCCGCGCAGACAGTCAGCCCGTACGTGCTGTTCTCGACGTTGCATCCGCCCCACACGCGCCCCTCGGAATCTTCGATCGCCGCTCCGACGGAGAACCCGCTGCGCTTCGACAGGGCGTTACCCCGGTAGCGGGCGGCTTCCTCAACGAGCCGGTCTTCGGAAACAGGCGGAGCCCCGCTCATTTCAGGACTCCCGCGATCCCGGGGACGGCGGCCATCAGGAGCCGCACGAACCGGTCGCCGACGCGGCGCGTCGTCTCGAGGACTTCGAGGTGCTCGAGCGGCTGCTTGAGAATCCCCGCGGCCATGTTGGTGATGGTGGAAATGCCGGCGACACGCACACCGGCATGGCGGAGCGCAATCGCCTCCGGAACCGTGGACATGCCGACCGCGTCCGCCCCCAGGCGCCGGAAGGCGCGAATCTCGGCCGGGGTCTCGTACGACGGACCGGAGTTGCCGAGATACACCCCCTCGCGCAGCGGGATCTTCTCGGCGCGACCGGCGGCTTTCACGACGCGCCGTAATTCGGTGTCGTAGACGTAGCTCATGTCCGGGAAGCGCGGCCCGAGCTCGTCGACGTTCGGGCCGATCAAGGGGTGGTGGCCGAAGAGGTTGATGTGGTCGGAGATCACCATGAGATCGCCCGGCTTGAACGTGAGGCGAACGCCTCCCGCGGCGTTCGTCAGGATGACCGCCTTGACTCCCAGCCGGGCGAGGACGCGCGCCGGGAAGACGACGTCGGCCATGGAGTGGCCTTCGTAGAAGTGCACGCGGCCCGAGAGCACGGCGACCGCGATCTTCCCCACGCGGCCGAGGACGAGTTCGCCCGCGTGGCCCACGACGCCGGTCGAGGCGGGAAAGTGCGGGATCTCTCCATAAGGAATCACGGTTCGGTCGGAAAGGCGCGCGGCGAAGGCGCCGAGGCCCGATCCGAGAACCAGTCCGACGACCGGATCGGTCTTCGCCATCTTACGGATGCGGGCGACAGCCGCATCCAGAGTCTGCAGAACGCCGGGAGTCTTCACTTTACGGGGGCTCCCGCGAACTCCCAGATCAGGCCGGCGATCGAGGCGGTCATGAAGCTCACGAGTGACCCCGCGAGGAGCGCTCGAAACCCGAGCCGCGCAATGTCGGACTTTCGAGTCGGCGCGAGCCCTCCGATGCCTCCGATCTGGATCCCGATCGAGGAGAAGTTGGCGAACCCGCAGAGCGCGAACGTGGCGATGAGCTTCCCTTTCTCGGACAGCTGACCCACCATGTCTTTCATCATCGAGAAGGCGAAGAATTCGTTGATCACGGTTTTGTTCGCGATGAGGTTCCCGACCTTGTCGATGTCCTGTGGGGGGGTGCCCAGGATAAAGGCCAGCGGCGCTAAGACCCATCCGAAAATGGTCTGAAGGGCGAAGGACGGTTGTCCCCAGAAGCCGCCGATCCAACCGAGGAATCCGTTCAGCATCGCGATCAACGCGACGAACGCGATCAGCATCGCCGAGATGTTCAAGACGAGCGCCATGCCCTGAGTCGCTCCCGACGCGGCCGCGTCGATGAAGTTCGCGCTGGTCTTCTCGACATGCATTTTGACCGTGCCCATCGTCACCGGGGTCTCGGTTTCCGGCCAGAGGATCTTCGCGATCAAAAACGTGCCGGGCGCCGCCATGACCGAGGCGGTGATCAGGTACTTCAGAGGGGCGCCCATGGTGACGTACGCGAGCATTACGGCGCCGGAGACGTGGGCCATCCCGCCGGTCATCATGGTCAGGAGCTCGGAGTGCGTCATCGCCGGAATGTACGGCGCGATCAGGACGGGCGCCTCCGTCTGTCCGATGAAGACGTTCGCGGCCACGCAGAGCGCCTCGGCACCGGAGACTTTCATCGTCTTCTGCATCACCCAGGCCATGCCCTTGACGAAGATCTGGATGATCCCGAAGTAATAGAGGAGCGAGAAGAAGGAGCAGATGAAGATGATGATCGGCAGGACCTTGAACGCGAAGATGAAGCCGCCGATCGGGAGTCCCGTCTTCGAACCCAGGTCGTTCATGGGCCCGGCGAGCCAGGAGAAGAGAAACGCCGAGCCGCGATCCGCATAGCCGATCGCGTTGGAGACTTTGTCCGAGAAAGCCTGGATGGCGTTCTTGCCCGTCTCCCAGTAGAGGACCAGAAACGCGAAGGCGAGCTGCAGAGCGAACGCCCAGCCGACCGTCCGCCATCGGATGGCGCGGCGGTTGTTCGACAGAGCGAACGCGATCCCGAGAATGACCGCCATGCCGACGAGGCCTATCCAGCGCATTGATTCCTCCTCCGACGCGTTTTCCGCGGGCGAGGGGGCAGAGAGACGCCTGACGTTTGCGGGCCGGGATGTTAGCTCAGTTCCCGATTCTCAGTTTTCCGGAGGTGTCGGGAGCAATCCGAGTCGAGTGAGGGACGATTCCTTAGAACCCGGCTTTCCGGGCGTCGAACTCCCGGCCGCGCCACGGGACCGTGCGGCGGACGAGGCGCTGGTAGACGGACCGTCCGAGCAGGGCGGCCCAGACGGCCGTCATGAGGGGGGTCGTGAACGCCGGCCAGAGTCGGTCGCGCAGTGACACGGAAATCGTCAGGCGCGCCAGGAGCAGCAGGCCCGCGGAAATCCCCGCCAGGACGATGTCCGCCGGGGGAACGGATGCGCCGCCGAGCGCCGCGAGAAGCGCGATCGGCGGAAGCAGCGCGACCACCGTCCAGACGACCGAAATCGCCGCGAAGGCGATTCCCGTCATGCCGCCCAGCGCGTAAGCGATGTTCTTCGTAAACCCGTTCCACACTTCTCGAAAGCCGTAATACATGCGGACCGCGACGAGATCGTGCGCGAGCACCACCCGGGTCGTGAACCCGGCCTGCTTCGCGGCGAGGGCGAGCCGGACGTCATCGATGACGGAGGTCCGCAGCGCTTCGTGCCCGCCCAGTACGTTGTAGGCGCTCCGCCGGATCAGGTTCCCCGCTCCCCCGCCCACGGCAAGCCAGCGGGGCCATCTGCGGTTGACGAGGAACGACGGGCCGAAGAACACCGCGCAGAGGAGGTTCGGCATCAGCACGCCTTCCCAGAAGCCGGACGTCTCGAGGCGCGGCAGGAGCGCGACGAAATCCGCGCGGTTGCGGATCAGGAAGGCGACCGCCCGGGAGACGGCGTCCGGACCGTACCGGACGTCCGCGTCTATAAAGAAGAGAAGCTCCCCCCGGGCCACGCCAGACCCCTGAAAGAGCGCGTGTGGCTTTCCCAGCCAACCCGCCGGCGGCTCCGCGCCGTCGACGATCGTGAGGCGCGGGTCACCCGCGAACGCCGCCAGCACCCGCCGCGTTCCGTCCGTCGAGCGATCGTCGACCACCACCACCTCGAGCGAGGGGTAATCCTGGGACAGAAGCGATCTCAGAGCCGATCCGATCGCCCGCTCCTCGTTGCGCGCGGGGACTACGATCGATACGAAGGGGAGCTCCGCCCCTCCCGGCGCTTCCCGGGAGAGCCGCGGCAACGCGGCGAGATTCAGGAGAACCAGCAGGAGAACCAGAGCGCCGTACGCGGCGCACACGATCAGGAGGAGGTGCAGCAACGGGCGGGTCAGCGCAGGAAGAGGTCGAGCGCGCTCGTACCCCGCGGCGCGGGCACTCCGAGCCACTCACCCGCGGTTGCGGCGAGGTCGCAGAACCCCTCCCGGATGCCGAGGTCCGCCTCGTCGCGCACGGGAGGGCCGGCGGCGAGAAGCGGGACCAGCTCCCGGGTGTGGTCCGTGGACGCGTCTGTCGTTTCGCAGCCATGGTCGGCCGTCAACAGAAAGAGGTCCTCCGGCCCGAGGGCCGCGAGAGTCGCCGGAAGGAGCGAGTCAAGCGACGCCAGGTTCGAAACGAATCCGGCCGGGTCGTTGCGATGCCCGTACTTGCTGTCGAAGTCGACCAGGTTGGTGAAGATGCAGTCCGCCCGGCCGTCCCGGAGCGCCTCCTCCGTTTTCGCGATGCCTTCCGCATCCGAGCCCGTGTGGACGGAATCGGAAATCCCCCGGCCCGAAAATATGTCGACGATCTTCCCGATGCCGTAAACGTGACGCCCCGCGGCCGTCAGGCGGTCGAGCCACGTTTCGCCGGTGGGGGCGACCGTGAAGTCCCGGCGGTTCGCCGTTCTCGCGTAGGCGCCGGGCCCGCCCGTAAACGGCCTCGCGATGACGCGTCCGACGTTGTGCTCTCCTGTCAGGATCGCTCTCGCGCGCCGACACAGGTCCCAGAGGCGCTCGGGAGGCCACACGTCCTCGTGGCAGGCGACCTGGAACACCGAATCCCCGGACGTGTACAGGATCGGACGACCCGTCGCCTGGTGCTC
>JBDUBI010000103.1:0-14169 GCA_040004225.1 Acidobacteriota bacterium | reverse complement strand
GTCGATCTCGCGTCGGTGTCCGGCCACAAGGTCTACGCCCCCAAGGGGGTGGGCGCTCTCTACGTGCGAGGGCGCAACCCGCGCGTGAAGCTGGCTCCGCTCGTCGTCGGCGGGGGTCAGGAACGCGGTCTTCGTTCGGGAACATTGAACGTGCCCGGAATCGTGGCGCTCGGGACGGCCGCTCGGATCGCGGTGGCCGAACGCGACTCCGAGGCGTGCCGCCTGAGGTTACTTCGGGCGCGGCTCCTCGACGGCATTCTCGCCGGGATTCCGGGCGTCACGTTGAACGGTGCGCCCCTGCCGGCGATCGCAGCCGACGGCCGCGTGGCGGACGGCGAGCCCGAAGAGCGCCTGCCCGGGAACCTGAATCTCTCGTTCGAAGGCGTCGAAGGCGAAGCGCTTCTGATGGGGCTGAAAGACATCGCCGTCTCCTCCGGGTCGGCCTGCACGTCGGCCTCGCTTCAGCCATCTCACGTTCTGAAGGCGGTGGGCGTCGCGGACGATCTTGCGCACGCGTCGATCCGGTTCGGGCTCGGCCGCTTCACGACGGTCGAGGAGATCGACTTCGCGGTCGCGGCGACCGCCTCGGCCGTGCGCCGGCTGCGCGAGATGTCCCCGATGCTCTCGACGCGAACCGCCGGCCCTGTCGAGCGCGCCTAGGCCTCCGATCTTCTCCGTCATGCTCGCGGATCTCGTCCGGGGATTTCCTTCGTATGTCGATCTGCTCGCCCGCGTTCGACGCGGCGACAGCCCGGTCGTCGCCGGAGCGGCGGGCGCGCTGCCCGGAGTTTTGTTAGCGGCGCTCGCAGGTGATCTCGAACGGCCGCTCGCGATCGTCGTCCCGGACGAAAAAGCCGCGGAGTCCCTGACGGGAGATCTCGTCGCCGCGGGAGTCGCGCGGGTATTTCACGCGCCCGCCCTGACCCTGACCCCCTACCAGCGCATCCCCCCATCGTTGAAAGCGCGCCGCGACGAATTCGGTCTTCTCTCGGCGTTGCGAGATCCGGGGTCCGTCCGCGCTGTCGTCCTTCCCGCCAGATCCCTTTTCGCCCGGCTTCCTTCGCCCGAGGTCTTCGGGGAGCTCGTGATGTCCGTGCGCGAGGGCGAGGAGATTTCGCTTCCCCGATTCGTCGCGCGCCTAACCGCCGTCGGTTACCGCCGCTCCGACCTCGTGGTCGAGACCGGCGACCTCGCCGTGCGCGGCGGCCTGTTCGACGTCTTTGCCCCCGATCGCGAACTGCCCGTGCGCGTGGAGCTCGATGGCGACCGCGTCGCGTCCATCCGGGTGTTCGACCCCGACACCCAGCGTTCGAGGGAGCGGCTTCCGTCCGTCGTGCTGCCGCCCTTCGCGATCGCCCGCGAGTCCGAGAGTGAGCGCGAAATGCTCACCGAGAGGCTGGGCCGGTATCCTTCCGAGGTCGAGCGCATCGTCTTCGCTCCCGCGGTCTCGCCAATGCCCGCCGGATGGCTCGACCACGCCGCCGGCGCCGCTCTCGTCCTGATGGAGCCCGCGGCCGTCGAAGAGGAGCTCGCCGGGTTTGTCGAACGGCTCGCCGCCGACCGCGATCCGGACCGCGATCCGTTCCTTCCCGAGGAACTGGCGCACCCCGCCGAGCGCATTCGCGCGGCGCTCTCCTCCGCCGCGGTCTGCTTCGACCGGGTCGGTCTCTCGGGAGACCGTGCCCTCCTGCGGCTTCCGGCGGAACCGATCCCGGGCCACGCCGGGCGCACCCGGGAAGCATCGGAGGAAATTGCGCGAGCCCTCGCCCAGGAAGAGGAAGTCTTCGTCGCGGTGCGTCCCACTGGCGGAGCCGAGAAGCTGCGGCGCTTCGCGCTCGAATACGGGCTCCACGTCTCCTCGGAGCGAAGCGCGGGCGTCCTGATCTCGGTCCCGGCCGATATTTCCGGCGGCTTTCGCATGCGGGACCCGCGCGTGTCGGTGTACTCCGAAGGCGAGATTTTCGGGGAGGAGAAACCGGTCTCCACGTCCCGGCGGCGTCCCTCCGAAGCGTTCCTCTCGGACCTGCGGGACTTGAAGCTCGGCGACGCCGTCGTCCATCGCGACTACGGGATCGGCGTCTTCCAGGGCTTGAAGCGCGTGCCGGTCGAAGGCGAAGAGCGCGAGTTCATGGAGATCGGATACGCCGACGACAAGCGCCTCCTGCTTCCCGTCGAGCGGTTCGATCTCGTGCAGAGGTACTCGGGTCTCGAAGGCGTCGAGCCGGCTCTCGACAAGCTCGGCGGCGCCGGCTGGGCAAAGCGCAAGGCCTCGGTGAAGAAGGCCATGCGCGACATGACCGATCAGCTCTTGAAGCTCTATGCGCGCCGCACTCTGGCCGACGGGTTCGCTTTCTCGAAGGACTCCCCCTGGCAAAAGGAGTTCGAGGACGCATTCGAGTACGTCGAGACCCCCGATCAGGCGCAGGCCATTGCGGACGTCAAGCGCGACATGCAGTCCTCAAAGCCGATGGACCGCCTCCTGTGCGGGGACGTCGGCTACGGAAAGACCGAAGTCGGAATGCGGGCGGCGTTCAAGGCGGTGCTCGACGGAAAGCAGGTCGCCCTCCTCGCTCCGACGACGATCCTGGCGGACCAGCACTTCCGCACTTTCCGGCGGCGCTTCGCCGCGTTTCCGGTCTCGATCGATCTGCTGTCGCGATTTCGCAGCCCGAAGGAGCAGAAAGAGATCGTCAAGAAGGTCGCGGACGGCACGGTCGACATCCTGATCGCGACACACCGGATGCTGGGCAAGGATCTCGCGTTTCGCGATCTCGGCCTGCTGATCGTGGACGAGGAACAGCGCTTCGGCGTGGCTCAGAAGGAGCGCCTCAAGGAGTGGAAGACGTCGATTGACGTGCTCGCAATGTCCGCGACACCCATTCCCCGTTCGCTCCACCTGTCGCTCTCGGGCCTGCGCGATCTCTCGATCATCGAGACGCCTCCGCGCGACCGGCTCGCCATCGAGACGCAGGTCGTCCCCCGGAAGTCCGAGGTGATTCGCGAGGCGATCGAGGCGGAGCTCGAGCGCGGCGGGCAGGTCTTCTTCGTGCACAACCGCGTCGAGTCGATCGGACGGGTGCGCGACGAGCTCGAGACGCTTCTCCCGAAGCTTCGCATCGCCGTCGCGCACGGGGCGATGCGCGAGAACGAGCTCGAGAAAGCGATGCTCAGATTCACGACGCGGGAGGCGGACCTTCTTCTTGCCACCACGATCATCGAGAACGGACTCGATATCCCATCCGCCAACACGATCCTGATCGACCGCGCCGAAGCCTACGGCCTCGCTCAGCTCTACCAGCTGCGAGGACGGGTCGGCCGCAGCGACAAGCCGGCTTCCGCTTTTCTGCTCGTGCACGAGACGGCGGCGCTGTCCGACACGGCGCGGCGGCGCCTCGCCTCGATCCAGGAGTTTTGCGATCTCGGCGCCGGATTCCGCATCGCGGCGAAGGACCTCGAAATCCGGGGTTCCGGCAACATCCTGGGAGGGGAGCAGTCGGGCCAGATCGCCTCCGTCGGCTTCGAGACCTATCTCTCGCTGCTCGAGGAGTCGATTCGCGAGATCCAGGGCGAAGAGCCGATTCCGGAGCGGACCGTGACTCTCTCGCTCGGCCTCGACCTGACGATCCCGCCGTCCTACGTGGCGGACGAGAACTGGCGGATGATGATTTACAAGAAAATCGCCCGCGCGCGGGATGACCGCGAGCTCGACGAGACCTCGCGCGAGATCGCGGACCGTTTCGGGGAGCCTCCTGCCGCGGTGCGCCGCCTGGTCGAATACGCGCGCCTGCGCTCGCGGGCGGAGCGGGTGGGGGTGACGTCCCTGACGCGGCAGGCCGGCCAGGTGCATCTCCGGTTTGCCGAGGACGCTCGAATTGACGCCTCGCGTTTGACGGAATTCGTCCGGCAGACCCGGGGAGCGCGGCTTTCTCCCGCGAGGATCCTGACGGTGCCCTCCCCGCCGGGAGAGTCGCTCCTCCCCGCGATGACGAGCTGGCTGGCCGAGATTTCGTAGCCCGCCGGGCGCGTGACGGATCGGGTCGGGCCTTCCCCGTCCATCCCCGCCCCGGGGAAAGGCGAGGGGTGACGGGATGGACCCGGGCGAACCGGGGATTCGCGGAAATTCCGATAAAGTTGCGCTGTTATGACCCTGAACATGAACATACGACCCGCGGTCGCGGCGGCCTGTCTGGCGGTCACATTTCTGGCGATCTCCGCCACGGCTCCGGCCGGCGAGCTCGTCGAGAGGATCGTGGCGCGCGTGAACGACCGGCTCATCACCCAGACGGAATTCGACAAGCGCCTGACGGCCGCCCAGAACGCCCCGAACGCGCCGCCGGACAAGGCGCAGCTGAAGAAAGACGTCCTGGACGACATGATTCGCGAACGGCTGATCGACGAGCGCGCGAAAGAGCTCGGCCCGACCGTGGGAGCGACCGACGGGGAGGTCGACGAAGCCGTCGAGCGGGTGAAGCGCCAGTACAACCTCGCGACGGACCAGGAATTCGACGCCGCGCTGGCTTCCTCGAGCATGACGCGCGAGGATCTCAAGCGGCAGATGCGCGAGACGATCACGCTTCAGAAGGTGATCGGGCGCGACGTCACCGGCAAAATGGACGTCAGCGACGACATGCTGCGGAGCGAATACGAGCGCCAGAAAGACAAGCTCTATCGCGTGCCCCCGCAGGCCCGGGTGTTCGAGATCGTCATCCGCTTCACGGCCTCGGACCCGGCCGGCCGGGAGAAGGCCGTCGCCCGCATGGAGGAGGTCCGCGCGCGCCTGGCCTCGGGGGGCAAATTCGAGGACCTGGCGAAGGAATACTCGGAGGGCAACGCCAGGAACCGCGGCGGAGACCTCGGCACGGTCTCCCAGGGAGAGCTTCTCCCCGCGCTCGACGCGGCCGTTTTTTCGGACCAGCCCGCCGAGTATCCCGCCCCGGTCCTTCTGCCTGCGTCCCTCCACCTTTTTCGCGTCATCGACCGGAAAATCGCCGGGTTCAAGCCGTTTGCCGACGTCAGCGAGGATCTGAAGAAGCGCATCGGCGAAAACCTCTACGACAAGCGGTTTTCCGAGTTCATTCAGCACCTGCGGCGCGAGGCGTACATCAAGATTTACGATCCGTCGCTCGCGAAGGCGGAAGAGAAGAAGGGCTAGACCCGTCCGAGTCGAGATTCCGCTACCGGCTTCTTTTTCCTTTGACGGCGTCGTCCGTTCGCACGGGTGGTACGACCTCCCGCCTTTTCAGTACACCCCCGCCTCCCGCCGGCTCGAGACCCGGGTCGCCGCGGGAGATCGCGCCGTGGTGATCCGGTTCGAGGCCGGCGGCGGCGTCCTGGCGGCCTCGTCGCGGGGAATCCCGGCTCGCTCTCTGGCCGCGGCCGCGAATCGTGTCTTTTCCCTCGACCTCGACCTTTCCTCCTTCGCGCTTTCGCTCGCGGTGGAGCCCGACCTCCTTCGCAGCCTGGAGAGAGGCGGCGGCCGGATGCTTCGCGCTCCGTCTTTGTTCGAAGACGCCGTCAAAATGCTTCTGACGACCAACTGCTCCTGGGCGGCGACGCGGGGGATGGTCACTCGCCTGATCGCGCTCGCCGGTCCCGAGGGCGCCGCCTTTCCGAGCGCCGCGCAACTCGCTCCGTTCACGGCGGCGCGGCTCGAAAAAGAGGTGCGCTGCGGATATCGGGGCCCCGCTCTGGCGCGTTTCGCGCGGCGTGTCGCCTCGGGCCGACTCGTTCTCGAGCGGTGGGAGGACAGGGGCCGGCCGGCGTCGGAGATCCGGGAGGAAATTCTGGAGGAGCGCGGCTTTGGCCCCTATGCGGCCGAGGGGCTGCTGCGCATTCTCGGCCGCCACGACTTTCTCGCGCTCGACTCCTGGGTCCGCCAGAAATACCGGCAGCTCCATCCGGGGCCGGCAAAGAAGACGGACGCCGCGATCGCTCGCCGGTACGCCAGGTTCGGCGCCCACCGGGGTCTCGCGCTCTGGCTCGATCTCACGCGGGACTGGCACGAGGGGAGCGAGCCCTCGGTCTCGTCTTGAGAAGGGAAGTTCCCTCGTCGCCGGTCCTCATCGCTCGCATCGGTCGTCAGTCGCCCGGCGCCAGCGCCGAGCGCCTCCCGCCTTACGCCCGCTTGCCGCCCGCAACTCGTCTCTCCCGAGGGCTTTCGCTTGACGCGGCTCCGGCGTACTCCTAACATGCGCGCAAGTGGACTAATCTGGAACAAAGTGGGAGAAAGTGGTTTCGACGTGTCGTCGGGACCTCAAATTGATCAATGGATCGCTTTCGCGGCAGCGCACCGGCCCGCCTCGACGAGAAGGGCCGTCTCAAAGTACCCAACCTCTTTCGTCAACAGATCGAGGAGGCCTTCGGTCCGGAGTTTTTCGTCACGTCTCTCCACGGAAAAGAAGTTCTCCTCTACCCGCTGGCGATGTGGCGCGCGCTCGAGGAAAAGCTGGCCGCTCTCCCCGCCATCCATCGCGCGAAGAACAAGTTCTTAGAGAGAGTCAATTTCTTCGGGCAGGACGCGTCCATGGACGGCCAGGGACGCCTCCTCGTGCCCCAGATTCTGCGCGACACCGCGAAGCTGCCGTCCGACGTCGTCGTCACGGGCAACATCGACCACCTCGTCGTCTCCGACCGGGGCGCGCTGGCGTCGCGTCTGGCGAGCGAAGACTTCTCGGACGACGACTACGACGCCATTTCGAAACTGCTGACCTGAGTCGAAGCGATTGAAAACGGGAGACGGGAGACGCAAGACGTTGAACAGCCCCCGCACAGGCCGGTGCTTGTCGCGGAAGTCGTGGCCTGGCTCGCGCCGGAGCGCGGGGGCTTTTTCGTCGACGCGACGGTCGGCGCCGGCGGGCACGCGGAAGCGCTTCTCCAGGGTGGTCCTCAAATCCGCCTGCTCGGGCTCGACCGCGACCCCGAGGCTCTCGACCTGGCGCGAGCGCGCCTCAAGCGATTCGGCGATCGCGTCGAGCTTCTCGAAAGCAACTTCGACGAGCTCGGGGCGGCGCTGGCAGGCCGCGGCAGGCCGGACGGAATTCTGGCGGACCTCGGTGTCTCGTCGATGCAGATCGACCGCGCGGAGCGCGGATTCTCTTTCCGGCGCGAAGGGCCACTCGACATGCGGATGGGACGGGAAGGCCGAACCGCTGCCGACATTGTGTCGACAGCTTCGGTAGAAGAACTGACGCGGATTTTCCGCGACTACGGGGAGGAATGGATGGCGGTCAAGATCGCGCGAGGGATCGTTTCGGAGCGAACGGCAGCCCCGATCACGTCCACCCGGCAGCTCGCCCGTATTGTGGCGAACGCGAAAGGATCGCGCGAAAAGATCGACCCGGCGACCAAGGTGTTTCAGGCGCTTCGCATCGAGGTAAACCAGGAGCTCGTCGCTCTCTCGCGATTCCTTGCGGCAGCGGTGATGCATTTGAACGCGCGCGGCCGACTGGGAGTGCTTTCGTACCACTCCCTCGAAGACCGCATGGTCAAGGAAGCGTTAAAACGCGACTCGGGAGTGTGCGTCTGTCCCACGCGGCTGCCCACGTGCGTCTGCGGCGCGCGGACGATTCTCCGGGTCCTGACGCGAAAGCCCATTTTTCCCTCCGAAGCGGAGACACGGGAGAACCCGCGGTCCCGCAGCGCCCGCATGCGCGTGGCGGAGAAGATCGCGGAGATCTGACGTGAGCTCGGTCGCCTACTCGCAGTCCAAGCGCGTTCAGAACCTGCATCTGACGCGCGAGCGCGACCGCCGCCGCGGACAGGAGCTCGCCGCCTTCGTCCTGGCGCTCCTTCCGATTGCGAGCGCGTTTCTGGTGTACGCGGCCCTCCACGTCGAGACCGTGCGGGTCGGGTACGCGCGGGAAGCGCACACCCGCACCCTCACCGAAATGACCGAGGAGACCCGGAGGCTCAAGGCGCAGCTTGCGCTGGCTTCCGCGCCCGATCGGGTCTCGGCCGCCGCCGCTCGAAAAGGGTTGCGGCCGCCCCGCCCCGGTCAGGTGGAGTATGTGGAAGGAGCGGGACGGTGAGCGCTTTTCCGCGTCGCCGCCGAAATCTCTTCGCCGTTTTTCTGCTCTCCTGGGGACTGATCGTTGTCGGGCGCCTCGCCCAGGTGCAACTCGCCCAGGGAGCGAAGTATCGGGCCAGGGCACAGCGGCAGCAGGAAAAGCAGATCGAGATCTCGCCGCGCCGCGGTGCCATCCTCGACAGGGAAGGGAGGGAGCTCGCGGTTTCCGTCGAGGTGTCCTCCATCTACGGAGTTCCCGACCAGGTCACCCAGCGGACCGCGACGGCACGCAGCCTTGCGGCGGCCCTCGGGGTTCCGGCGGCCCCCATCCTCGCGCGGCTCGGCTCCGACAAGGCATTCGTCTGGATCGCGCGCAAGATCGATTCTGCCGCGGCCGATCGCGTGCGCGCGCTGAAGCTGGCGGGCGTCCACCTGGTCCCGGAGACCAAGCGCTTTTATCCGAAGGGGTCCCTCGCGGCGTCGGTCCTGGGATACGTCGGAACCGACGACACGGGTCTCGCGGGGATCGAGTACTCCTACGAATCGTCCGTGCGGGGAAAGCCCGGCCGCATCGTCGCGTTCAAGGACGCCCGTCATTCGACCTACGGTGAGTCGGAGGCGCCGGGAGTGCGCGCCGAACAGGAGGGGGCGACTCTGACCCTCTCGCTCGACTCCGGGATTCAGTACGCCGCGGAGCGGGAGTTGTCGGCCACGCTCTCAGAGCTGCACGCCCGATCGGGCAGCGTGGTCCTGATGGATCCCTCAAACGGCGAGATCCTCGCGATGGCGAGCGCTCCCGGTTTCGATCTGAACCAGTATGGTCACTATCCCGCCGAGACGCGACGGAACCACGCGGTCGCGGATGCTTACGAACCGGGTTCGACCTTCAAGGTCGTCACGGGGTCCGTGGCGCTCGAAGCCGGCGTCATCGGGATGGACGAGGTTATCGACACGGGGCACGGCTCCGTCCGGATCGGGAACGTCACCATCAACGAGGACAAGCACCACGACTACGGAGCCCTGACGCTCGCCGGCGTGCTCGCGCACTCCTCGAACGTTGGAATCATCCGCGTAGGCTTGCGTCTCGGCGCGCAGAGACTCTACGAGGGCGCCAGCCGCTTCGGGATCGGCAAGCCCTCCGGAATCGACCTTCCCGGAGAAGCTTCCGGAACGTTCCGGCCCCTGTCGCGCTGGTCCTACCTGTCCAACGCGTCGATATCGATGGGACAGGAAGTTTCGCTGACGGCGCTGCAGCTCGCGCGCGTCGCCTCCGTCATCGCCAACGGCGGGCTTCTCGTGGCGCCCCGGCTCGTGACGAGGCTCGCCCGCCCCGATGGCCGCGAGGAGCGCGTTTCGTCCCCGCCGCCCGTCCGGGTCATATCTGAAAAGACAGCGAGGGAGATGCGGGAGATGCTCGTCGGCGTCGTCGAGAACGGCACGGGTGCCGAAGCGGCGATCGCGGGCTTTTCGGTCGCGGGGAAAACGGGGACGGCGCAGAAGGCGGGGCCCGGCGGGTACCAGCGCGGGAGGCACGTCCCCAACTTCGTCGGGTTCGCGCCCGCGGAAAATCCGAAGATCGTCTGCGTCGTCGTCGTCGAAGAGCCGCAGGGCAAGTACTACGCCGCCGCCGTAGCGGCGCCCCTCTTCTCCCGGATCGTGTCGCAGGCGCTCGGAATTCTTCGCGTCGCGCCCGAGGAGCAGCGCCTGCCTTCGACGATGCTGGCGTCGCTTTCTCCGCGATATCCGGCCGGGCTCGTGCCTGCGTCGAGTCGGCAAGCGGTTCCGGTGTCCGCGCCTTTGACGGATCCTCGAGTCATCGCCGGCGAAATCCCGGACGTTTCCGGACTCTCGGCGCGTCAGGCGCTCGCGCTGTTCGCAAAGATCGGGGTCGCCGTCAAACTTCATGGCGCGGGATTCGTCACGTCGCAGAGCCCGGGGCCCGGATCGCCGTTCAAGCCGGGCGACCTGGCCATCTTGAACCTCTCGGAATCGGTCCCGTCGGTCGCGCGCGCCGCCGGCGGCCGCGAGGAGACGAGCTCGAGTCCTTTTCGTCCTTGAAGCTGATGGATCTCCTTGCGGTCCTTCCGGATGCCAGAATCGAGGGGTCGACTCCGGAGGTGGAAGTCTCCGGCGTCTCCCACGACTCCCGGGCCGTCCATCCCGGCGATCTCTTCGTCGCCATCCGCGGGGAGAAGAGCGACGGCGCGGCGCACGTGCCCGAGGCGATCGCAAGGGGGGCGGCCGCGATTGCGTCCGAGAGCCCGGCTCCCTCGGGTTCGCTCGTGCCGTGGGTCCGGGTCGGGAACAGCCGGAAGGCGCTCGCCCTGGCCGCCGCGGAGCTTGCAGGCAATCCGAGTGAAAAGCTCGTTCTCGCCGGAGTCACCGGGACCAACGGAAAAACGACGACGGCCACGCTTCTCGCGGCGCTCTTGGAGCAGCGGTTCGGCCGCGCGGGTTTCGTCGGGACCGTAGGTTACCGGACGGGGAGGCGAGACACGGATGCGGCGCGGACGACTCCGGACGCCGCGGTGCTTCAGGAACTGCTTGCCGAGATGGTCGAGGCGGGTGTGCCGGCGGCGGCGATCGAGGTGAGCTCCCACGCGCTCGCGCTCGACCGCGTCGCGGGATGCCGGTTCGACGTCGCGGTGTTCACCAATCTGACGCGCGACCATCTGGACTTCCACCGTGACATGGAGGAGTACTTCGAGACGAAGGCCATACTTTTTTCCCTCCGAAAACCGGGCGCGGCCGGGGTGGTCAACGTGGATGATCCCTGGGGCTCCCGCCTCGCGGCCGGCGCGGCGCGGCCGGTCGTGACGACGTCGTCGCGGGAAGCGCCGGCGGACGTGCGCGCGGAGAACATCCGATGCGACCTCGCCGAAACTTCATTCGATATCGCGCGTCCGGGCCGCGCCTCTTTTCGGGTGAGCTCGCCGCTGCTCGGACGGTTCAACGTCGACAACCTTCTTTCCGCGGCCGCGGCCGGGCTCGCCCTGGGTCTTTCCGAGGGAGAAGTTGTCGCCGGTTGCGCAAGCGTGCTGCGGGTTCCCGGCCGGCTCGATCCGGTGGAGGCGGGCCAGCCCTATCGCATCCTGGTGGACTACGCGCACACGCCCGACGCTCTCGAGAGGCTCCTGCTCGCGGTTCGCGAGCTGACGGACCGCAAGATCATTCTCGTGTTCGGGTGCGGCGGCGACCGCGACCGCGGCAAGCGGTTTCCCATGGGCGAGATCGCGGGACGGCTGGCTGACATCCCGATCGCCACCTCCGACAATCCGCGTTCGGAGGATCCGCAGGCGATTCTGGCGGAGGTCGCGGCGGGACTCGCCGCCTCCGGAGCGACGAAGGCGCTGCGAATCGCCGACCGGCGCGACGCGATTCGCGCCGCCATCGACCTCGCCAACACGGGGACGGTCGTCGTCATCGCCGGGAAGGGCCACGAGTCGACCCAGGTGATCGGTTCGGAGGCACTGCCTTTCGACGACCGGGAGATCGCGGCGGAGCTTGCCGGCGGCCGGCGGTGAGATGAACTTTTCGGTTTCCAGAGCGGCTGCGGCTCTGAACATTTCAGCCGCCGCGGATGCCGCGCTTTCGGGTGTGGCCGTCGATTCGCGCAAGGTGCGACCCGGGGACCTCTTCGTCGCGATCGCGGGAGAGAGGGTGGACGGACACGACTACGCGCTCCAGGCTGCCGTTTCCGGCGCCGCCGCCGTTCTCGGTTCTCGCGTCCCCGCGGGGCTCCCGGCCGGTGTTCCGGTCCTGGTCGTGCCGGACCCGGGCAAGGCGCTCCTTCGGCTGGGTGGCGCGCTCAAACGCGAGGCGGGTTTCAAGCTCGCGGCCGTCGCAGGTTCGGTCGGTAAAACCACGACGAAGGAGTTTGCGGCCGCGATCCTGGGACGTCGGCACTCGATCGAGAAGACTCCGGGCAATCAGAACAGCGCCATCGGCTTCCCGATGTCCGTCTTGAACTTCCCGAGAAGCCCCGACTGGATGGTCGGCGAGATGGGGATGAGCGCGGTCGGAGAAGTGTCGCGGCTTTCGCGCACTTTCGAGCCGGACGTGGCGGCGATCACGGTCATCGCCGCCGAGCACCTGGAATTCCTGGGGTCCCTGGACGGCGTGGCGCGCGCGAACGGCGAAATCCTGGAGGGGCTGAAGTCGAACGGCGTCTTCGTAATCAACGGGGATGACGAACGCATCGAGCGCCTGGCGACGGCCTGGTCGGGTGGGACTCTGCGTTTCGGCCGGGCCGCCGGGGCCGATGTCACGGTGGAGGACGTGGTGCTCGACGAGAACGGCTCCTCGCTCCGGTTGAAGACGCCGTCCGGCACGGCTGTCGTGCGGCTGCCCCTTCCCGGCCTCCATCAAGTGGCCAACTACCTCGCGGCATCGGCGGTCGCCCTCGCCGCGGGCGCGACGCCGGACGACTGCGCCGCCGCGGCCGCGGAACTCGCCGCCGCGCCTCATCGCGGCGAGGTTCGACGGCACCCGTCCGGCGCCCTCCTTTACGACGACGCCTACAACGCGAGCCCTCCCTCGATGCGCGCGGCGCTCGACACCCTGAAGCTCTTGCGGGGAACCCGCAAAATTGCCGTGCTCGGCGACATGCTGGAGCTCGGGCCGGAGGAGCGGTGGTGGCACCGTGAGACGGGCAAGTACGCGGTCGGGCGCGCCGACCATCTTCTCTGCGTGGGGCCGCGGGCGTCCGCCATCGGGGAGGGCGCGATCGAAGCGGGATTCCCGGCGACGCGAGTCGCCACGGCGCGGGACCCCGAAGAGGCGGCCGCGCTGCTCGAACCGATGCTCGCCGCGGGCGATGCGGTGCTTTTCAAGGCATCCCGCGGCGTGGGACTCGATCGGGCGGTGGCCAGGCTGGGGGGGACCAATGCCGGAAACCGGGAGACGGGAAACGGGAAACGAATGAAGGAGCGGCATTGAGCGGAGTCAGGGTCGAAGGGGCGGAGCCGAAACGCTTTCCGTTTACCGTTTTCCGTTTCCCGGTTCTCTGATGCTCTACTCCCTTCTGCATCCCTTCGCCAGATCCGTCCCGGCGTTCAACGTCTTCCGGTACATCACGTTTCGGACGGCAATGGCCGCCGTGACGGCGCTTCTTCTCGCGCTTGCCCTCGGACCGCCGATGATCCGGCTCCTGAAACGACGCCAGATCGGGCAATCCATCCGCGAGGAGGGACCGAAGTCTCATCTTTCCAAGGCAGGGACGCCGACGATGGGCGGCCTGCTCATTCTCCTCGCGGTCATCGTCGCGACACTCCTCTGGATGGACCTCGCGAACCCTTTCGTCTGGATCGCGCTCGGGACGATGATCGCGCTCGGCGCCGTCGGGTTTGCCGACGACTTCGTGAAGTTCGCCCGGCGGCGGAATCTCGGCCTGACCGGCCGGGGCAAGCTGCTCCCGCAGATCCTCGTGGCGCTCGCGATCGCGTGGACGATCCGGCAGTGGGCGGGCCACGGGAGCATCTCGACCGTCGTCACCTTCCCGTTTTTGAAGCGTCTCGTGCTCGACCTCGGCGTTTTATACCTGCCGTTCGTCGCCACGGTCCTGGTCGGGGCGTCGAACGCCGTCAATTTGACGGACGGCCTCGACGGACTCGCGATCGGATCCGTCGGCATCGCGGCGGGCACGTACGCCATCCTCGCGTACGTCACCGGCAACGCCGTCGCCGCCCGATACCTCCAGATTCCATTCGTCCCGCAGAGCGGCGAGCTCGCCGTCTTCTGCGGGGCGATCGTCGGCGCCTCTCTCGGTTTCCTCTGGTTCAACTGTCATCCTGCCGAGGTCTTCATGGGCGACGTGGGGTCGCTTCCCCTCGGTGGCGGGATCGCCGCTGTGGCCGTCATGACGAAGCACGAGGTGCTTCTGGCGATCGTGGGAGGGCTCTTCGTCCTGGAGGCGCTTTCTGTCATCGTGCAGGTGGCTTTCTTCAAATCCACGGGTAAGCGGGTTTTCCGGATGGCGCCTCTTCACCATCATTTCGAGCTGTCCGGCTGGGCCGAATCGCGGGTGATCATCCGCTTCTGGATCCTGTCCATCCTGTTCGCGGTCGTCGGGCTCTCGACGCTGAAGCTCAGATGACGCGGCCTCTTCCCTCCGGTCGTCTCCTCCCGCAGCGGATCGCGATCCTGGGTTTCGCGCGCAGCGGCAT
>JBDUBI010000083.1:0-4205 GCA_040004225.1 Acidobacteriota bacterium | reverse complement strand
CGTTGATCCGGTCGATGAGGGCGTGCGGGAAGGAGCGCTCCTGCCCGAACAGAATGCCGATTTTCTTCATGTCGCGAGCGTTTCCTTTACTTCCGCTGTGTACCCGGGGTTGTCCTCTGGAACCGGCGATTATCTCAGGGGAGTCACGGGTTGTCAGTTGTCGGGTTCAAGTCCCCCGAAGGGCCGCTAAGATCCCGCTGTGCTCAAACTGGACTTTTATTACCACCGACCCGGCTGAGTGAGTTGCGCGCGCACCCGGGCGGTGCTGGACCGGAAAAAAGTCAAGATCGGTCAAGAGCGGCAGTCTCGCAAGGCGCCCCTGTCCCCATCCGACGCCCAAGCGCTTCTCGATTCCGTGACTTGCGTCATCGTGGCGAAAGGAAAGAACAGTCGGCGCCTGAGGCGGGAGGAAGCGACACTGGACGACCTCCGGGGTCCGACGGGAGGATTTCGCGCGCCGATCCTCCGACGGGGAAAGACGCTTCTGGTCGGGTTCAGCGAGCCGGAAATTGAAAAGCTGATTGGCTAGCGCTCTAGTTTGATTTCTCGGGCTCCGGGAGAGGTCAGGGTGAGGGCGCACCGCCTTCTCACTCGAACCCTGTCAGGCTCGGAGTGCCGCCCATCACCCCGGCCCTCTCCCCCGGCGCGCGGGGAGAGGGAGCGGACCGCCTCGGACCCCGACACCTCTCGAGGAGACCGCGGTTCCGCTTTTCAGTTTCTCTCGATCCCGGCGAGGAGCGGCGCGAGCGCCCGGTCCTGTGCTTCCCGCAAGACTGTCAAACCTGTCCGGGCGAGCGCGATCAACTGCCCCAGCTGAGCCTCCGAGAACGGCCGCCGTTCGGCGGTGCCCTGAAGCTCGACGAACGCGCCCGACGCCGTGCCCACGACGTTGAAGTCCACATCGGCTTCGGAGTCTTCCGAGTAGGCGAGGTCGAGGACCGGCTGGCCCGCACAGATGCCGACCGAAATGGCGGCGACGGACTCCCGCAGCGGCCAGCGCCGGATCGCCCCGTCGCGCACGAGCTTTGCGAGGGCCACCGAAAGCGCCACGAGTGCGCCGGTGATTCCGGCGCATCGCGTTCCACCATCCGCCTGGAGAACGTCGCAGTCGACGGTGATCGTCCTCTCTCCGAGGCCGCGTAGCTCCACCACGCTCCGCAGCGAGCGGCCGATCAGCCGCTGGATCTCGAGGGTTCGCCCGCCCTGCTTCCCGAGTGCGGCTTCGCGGGCCGAACGGGTATGAGTGGCGCGCGGGAGCATTCCGTACTCGGCGGTGACCCAGCCGCTGCCGCTGCCCTTCAGGAACGGCGGCACCCGCTCCTCGATCGACGCGGCGCAGAGAACGCGCGTATCGCCGAGCGATATCAGCGCGGAGCCTTCGGCGTGTCGCGCGGCCCCGGTTTCGATCGTGAGAGGGCGAAGCTCGTCGGGTCGGCGGCCGTCCGGTCGGGGGGTGGTCATCGGAACCTCTTTTTCATTGGGCTATTTCGTTCCGCAGGTAAGCGAGCGGCCGGGTGAGGTCGACGTGCCCTCCGAGGGTCTCCGCGGGCTCGCCGTTGACGAGGATTCGAACGCGCGTCGTGTCGGCCACGTTTTGAAGAGTCGTGTCGACGAGCGAGGCCACGATCGCGAGCTCTTCCTCCGACCCGAACGAAAGGCCCGCGTCGACGGCGAGATCGAGGACCGCCTCGCCCTCCGGGAGCAGAAAGGCGTTGCGGAGCTGGATATTCGCGGGCAGCGCAGCGGTCAGGCCGGCGCGGGTCGGCCCCTTCTGGAGCTCTGTAAAAATCGCCCGCAGCGCGGCTCCGGGCCCCGTCGGCCGGGCGATATCGCGTTCCTCCGCGCGCAGACCCGAATCCTCCTGACCCGGAAAAAAGAGCGTCAGCCTCACGGTCGCCGTCGGGGAGGTCCGAGCCGCCGCCGCCCCCGGAGTCGCCGCCGGCCCCGGAGTCACGCGCAGAAAGAGGCGGAACCGCGGACGGCGAAGGGAGCCTTCGGGCCGGTTCAAGAGGACGAGAGCCACCACCGCTCCTACCAGAAGGAGGAGGAGGACCGCCGCAGCGCGCCGGGTCATGGAGTCCGGACTGCGGAGGGTGCTCCGGGTGTGGTCCTGGGACCGGCCCCCTTCCGTCGCTCGAAAAAGCCCGCGATGGCCCGCGCAATCCCATCCGCCACGCGCTGCTGGAATCCCGCGGAGGAGAGCTTTTTTTCCTCCTCGGGATTCGAGATGAAAGCCGCCTCGACTAGAACCGCAGGCATCGTGGCCCCCACCAGGACGCGGAACGGCGCCTGCTTGATTCCCCGCTTATCCGTTCCGGAGACTCCGTTCAACTCCTGCTGGATCGATTCCGCGAGCTCGCTCGAATCCTTGATGTGTGCGCTTTGAGCCAGGTCCCACAGGATGAAATCGAGCCCGGGACTGCCGGCGGGAGACGGCGCGCGAGCCGCCGGCGCCGCGGGCAGCGTGTTTTCCCGGCTCGCGACATCCTGGGCGATCCGATCCGACGCCTCGAGTGAGAGGTAGTAGGTCTCCGAGCCGTGGGCTCCGGCGGCGCGCGACGAATTCGCGTGAACGGACAGGAAGAGGTCCGCCTTCTCGTGGTTGGCGACTGCCGTTCGGTCGTCGAGAGAGATGACGGCGTCCGAATCTCGCGTCATGAGGACGCGGCAGGAGAGGAGGCGGGGGAGCGCGGAGGCGACGCGCCTCGCGATCTGGAGGGTCGCGTCTTTTTCCTGAAGGCCGGCGGGACCGATCGCCCCTGTTTCCGTCCCTCCGTGGCCCGCGTCGATCACGATCGTCCAGGCGGGAGTCGGAACGGGCGCAGGTGCCGGCGCGGATGGAAGCGTCGAAGCCACGGCGGCGCGGCCGATCTCGATCACGAGGCGATCGGGCGAGGTCAGCGGATACGCGCGCGCGAAAAGCCCGCGGTCGCGAAATTCGATGGTCGCGGAGTCACCCGAGAAGCGGATCGCGGAGACGAGGGGATCTTCGTACCGGCGTTCGGTGAACGGAGGCACGATCTTCCGGTCGGGCCAGCGGATCTGAAACCCGCCTTCCGCGAGAGACGGGACGAACTGGGCGCTCGCGGATTCCTTCAGGACGATCTGGGTGGTGGGCTCGACGTGGACGACCGCAACGTCGATGCTGAGCGCCGGAACCGCCTCGACAACCGTCCACACCCGCCGGGTGGCGTCGTAGGTGGCCGTCGCGCCGACTAAGGGAAGAAGCACCTTGTCGAGCAGATCCGGCGGCGCATGGAGCGAGCCGTTTGCGGAACGGGCCTGGCGCGAGATCTGCACGATGCGCTGGTCGACCGGAACCTGTGTCGTTCCGATTCCGAGGAAGACCTGGTGCCCGCCGCTCGACAGGGTGAGGACGCCCGTCGTCGCGTCGGTCGATATTTCAAAGCCGAGCGCCCGCGCGATGTCTATGACGCGCAGGTCTCCTCCCGCCATCGCCACGGGGTAGGACTCGCCCCTCCAGACGATCGTTGCTCCGCCGCCCGGCGTCGGGGAAGGGGTGGGCGCCGCTCCCGCCGTCGTCTGGCCGGCCACCAGACGGGTCAGAAAAAGCAGAACGACGACTGCCGCGGCGCCTCCGGCCGCTCTCGCCCGGGGAGAAAAGGTGCGTGGCGCGTTTGCAGGAGGGCGAGGCCGCAATTTGGCTGCGGGCGGCTCTTGACGAAGCATCCGTGAGAAAGAGAGTACCCCGCAATTCTTCCGCAGGCGAAGGCTTTCGCCGCCGCGCCGGGCGTTTAACGACGGCTCCTCGTTTAACGGGCCTGCGAGTTCCCGGCGAAACATTCATGGACGAACTCGGGCCCGAGCCGCTGCGCGGTCTCGGCGGACACGTCCGACTCGGCGATTTCCCGGAAGTCGAACGCAATCGCTCCTCCGGCCTGAACCGTGGCGAGGAGATACCCGTAGACGTTCGTTCTGGCCTCCTTCGCCTTCGCGGCGCCCGCCGGGAGCCGGTAGCGCACGGCTCCCGCGGTGCCCACGATCCAGCCCGGAATCACTTCTCCCGGGGCCTTCTTCTCGGGCGTGTCGAAGATGCCGCTCATGAAAAAATGCGAATGGCTGGCGAGGAGATAAACGGGTTTCGCCTTTCGCGCCTGGACGAGCCGCGCGTACACGCTTCGGCCGCTCTTCTCCCCCTGCGCCCAGTCATTCATGCTGTGGTCCGCCGCAAGGCTGTCCGGCAG
>JBDUBI010000228.1:0-4212 GCA_040004225.1 Acidobacteriota bacterium | reverse complement strand
TGCGCGAGAGCTTCCACAAGCTGAAGTGGACGCTCTTCGCGGTCATTCTCGTGTTCGTGCTGGGGTTTGTGTTCTTCTCCGGGGGCGGCGGAGGGGGCGGCAAAGACACGGCCGGGGCTGTCGTCGCGAAGGTCGGCGGGGACTCAATTACCGCAGTCGAGTTCGACCGCCAGTACCGCAACCAGCTTCAGAACCAGCAGAGGATGTATCAGGGGAACCTCTCTCCGGAGCTCATCCGCGCCATGGACCTGCCCCGCCAGGTGCTCGACGGGATGATCGATCGGATTCTGCGCCTCGAGTCCGCCCGCCGGATGCATCTCAAGGTCTCCGACCAGGAGCTCGCCCAGAAGATCGCGGCGTACCCGGTCTTCCAGCAGAACGGGCAGTTCGTCGGCCGCGAGGCCTACGAGCGATTCCTCCGCGCGAACAATTACACCCCCGACCGGTTCGAGGACGAGGTCCGCCAGGACCTGCTCCTCGAGAAATACTCGACGCTCGTCAAGTCCTCCGTTCTGGTCTCCGATGCGGACGTGCAACACGAGTTCGCGTCGCGCAACGAGAAGGCTTCGATCGAATACATCAAGGTCCCCGAATCGCGGCTCGAAAGCACGACGCCTCCTTCCGACGCGGAGCTCAAGGCCTATCTCGAGAAACACAAGGAGCGGTATCGCGCCGCGGAACAGCGCAAGGTCAAGTACCTCCTGGTCGAGCGGGGCAAGGTTCGGAGCAAAGTCGTCGTCACGGAGCCGGAGCTTCGGGCGGACTACCAGAGCCGGATAGCCAGTTTTTCGGTCCCGGAGCAGGTCGTCGCCGCCCACATCCTCGTCAAAACCGATCCCGCCGCCGCGGGCGCCGGGGACGCCGAGGCCCGCGAGAAGGCGGAGAAGCTGACCGCGAGGGCGAAGAAGGGCGAAGACTTCGCAAAGCTCGCCAACGAGAACACCGACGACCCGTCGGGCAAGGGCTCTGGCGGGATGCTGCCTCCATTCGCGAAGGGGCAGATGGTGCCGGAGTTCGACGCCGCCGCCTTCGGCATGGCGCCGGGCGAGATTCGAGGGCCCATCAAGACCCAGTTCGGTTATCACGTGATCAAGCTCGTCAACAAAGCGCCGGCGCACACGCGGACGTTCGAGGAGGTGCGCTCGCAGATCGCTTCGGAACTCACCGAGAAGCGCATCGAATCCGAAACGGAGCGGCGAGGACGCGCCCTGGCGGATCGCGTCCGCGGGATGTCCGGCACGTCCGACGACGACCTCCGGAAGCTTCAGGACGACGTGATCACTTACAACACGAGCGAGTGGATCTCCAAGGGAGAGCCCATTACGGGCCTCGGTGCGAATCCACGCGCCAATGACGAGGCGTGGTCGCTCAAGGTCGGCCAGATTTCGAAAGATCCCGTCACGACGCCCCGCGGCCCCGCCCTGATCAAGCCCGCGGAAGAACGCCCGGCCGGAATCCCCGCGTTCGAAGAGTTGAAGCCGCGGCTCTCGCAGGACTTCCGGGCGGACCGACGCGAGCGCGAGGCGCAGGAGAAGCTTGCTCCCGCCGCGAAAGAGCTCGGCTCGGGAACGACCCTGGCGGCCCTCGCCACCCGCTACGAGACCGAGGTGAAGACGACCCCGGAATTCGGACCGGGCGGCGCGATCCCCGAGATCGGCAACGCCCCGGCGCTCGCGACGGCCGTATTCCAGACCGCCCGGGGCCAGGCCGGGCCGCCCGTCTCCGTGCCGGGCGGGTTCGTGCTGTTCCGGGTTTTGACGCGATCGGCTCCGGAACCCGCGCAGCTCGCGGCGCAGCGGGATGAGATCCTGGAAACGCTCCGGTCGAAGGAAGCCGAGAGGCTGCTCCGGTCGTACCTCCTCCAGCTTCGCGCCGAGCGCAAGGTGGACGTCAACGACGAGGTCCTGAAATCCTTTCTGCCGGAGCCCGCCGCCGCCCGACGCGGCTAGATGCTAGATCGAACGGCAGAGGACCCATCGGCATGAAGAAACGCCGCGTTCCCGGTCTTGACACCCGCGCGGTGCACGCCGGAAAGCTCGCCGATGCCTCCGGAGCCCTTGCGGATCCCATCTTCCAGACGGCGCCATTCTCGTTCTCCGGCCCGGAGGCGCTCGCAAAGGCGGCGACGGGTCAGCCTCCCGACGCCTTTTACACGCGCGAAGGGAACCCGAACTGGTCCGCGGCGGAAAGGAAGCTCGCGCTGCTCGAGGGCACGGAGGACGCCGTCGTCTTCGGCTCGGGCATGGCGGCGATCTCCACCTCCTTCCTGGCCCATTTGAAATCCGGCGACCACGTCGTCGCGACCGAGGACCTCTACGGCGGCGCGATTCGCTTCTTCCGCGACGTCCTCGAGCCGATGGGCATCTCCTTCACGCTCGTGAAGACGGAGCCCGAGCCGCGCATCGAGGACGCGATCCGGCCGGAGACGCGCTGGATTTACGTCGAATCTCCGACGAACCCTCTCGTCAAGATCGTGGACCTCGAATTCGTGGCGCAGATTGCCCGCCGGCGCCATCTGACGGCCGTGATCGACGGCACATTCGCTTCCCCGATCCTCCAGCGGCCGATCGAGCTCGGGTTCAACCTGGTGCTCCACTCCGCCACCAAGTACCTGAACGGTCATGCGGACGTCACCGCGGGCTTCGCGGCCGGGTCCCGCGCGATGCTCGAACCCATCCGGGCGCGGCGGACGCGGATCGGTGCGATTCTCGATCCGCATGCGGCGTTTCTCCTGGCGCGCGGCATGAAAACAGTCGGATTGCGAGTGAGAGCGCAGTCCGAGAACGCGCTGCTGCTCGCCGGATTTCTTTCGAAGTCGGCGTCCGTCGAGCGCGTCCACTACCCGGGCCTGCCTTCGCATCCCGGGCATGCGGCGGCGCGGCGGCAGATGGCGGCGTTCGGCGCGATGCTGGCCTTCGACGCCGCGGGCGGCCTCCCGGCGGCGGAAAAATTCCTTTCCCGGCTGAAGCTCGTCACCCTCGCCACTTCCCTCGGCTCCGTCGAGACCACCGCCGACCTTCCGTGGCTCACGTCACACCGCGCCGTGTCGCCGGAGAAAAAGAGGGAGCTGGGAATCGAGGAGGGCACGATCCGGCTCTCCGTCGGAATCGAAGACATCGACGACCTCTGCGAAGACCTCGGGAGGGCCCTCGGGTAGTTGCCCGTCGCCATCTGCAGTTTTCCCGCCGCGGGCCGACCTCCGATTGAGCCCTCCCCGGGCGCCTGAAACCGGGAACCCGAAGACTCACTACAATCCCCTGAAATGATCGGCCGTCTCACCGGGCGCCTCGCGGAAAAGACGCCGGACCAGCTCCTCCTGGACGTCGGGGGCGTCGGCTACCTCGTGCACATACCGCTCTCGACGTTTTATGAGCTCCCGGAGCCGGAAAGCCCCACTTCCCTCTGGATCCATACGCACGTGCGCGAGGACACCTTCACCCTGTACGGCTTCCTTTCGCAGCGGGAGCGGGCGCTTTTTCTGCTTCTGCTGACCGTCAACGGAATCGGACCCCGCGTGGCGCTGACCGTCCTTTCGGGCATGCCCCCCGGGGAGCTGATCGCGGCCCTTCGGGCGCAGGACGTGCGCAAACTGATGGGCGTGCCGGGAGTCGGCAAGAAGACTGCCGAGCGCATGGTGCTGGAGCTCGCGGAGAAGGCGCAGAAGTTCTCGGAACCCGCGTCCGCGGGAACCCCTCCGTCGGTCGCCGCGGACGACGTGATCTCCGCCCTGGTGAACCTCGGATACCGGAAGGCCGACGCGGAGCGAGTCATCGACGGGATCGCCCGGGCGGGTGCGCCGTCGGACTTCGGCGACTACCTCAAAGCGGCCTTGAAAAAGCTGACCGGGGGATGATGAGCCCGTGGCGCATCGAACCGAACACCGACAACGTATGACGCGCAACTCTCGATGACCGACGAAAAGGACGTCCTCGCCGGAACGGCTCTCGACGACGACATTGCCGTCGAGCCGAAGCTCCGCCCCCAGTGGCTCGCCGAATATATCGGGCAGAAAAAAGTGCGGGACAACCTCGGGGTTTTTCTCCTGGCCGCCAAAGGGCGGGGAGACCCTCTCGATCACGTGCTGCTCACCGGGCCTCCGGGGCTCGGCAAGACCACGCTCGCCCACATCGTCGCGCGCGAAATGGGGGCGGGCCTGCGGGTCACCTCCGGCCCGATGATCACCCGCGCCGGAGACCTCGCCGGAATCCTGAC
>JBDUBI010000160.1:0-14304 GCA_040004225.1 Acidobacteriota bacterium | reverse complement strand
TCTCGAAGAACGTCTGGTGGCGGCCCGTGTAGCCGACGTTGTCGAGGTCGTTGTGTTTGCCGCCGGCGCGGACGCATTTCTGCGAGCTCGTCGCGCGTGGAGAGTCGCGCCTTTCCCGCCCTGTAAAGACGTCCTTGAACTGGTTCATGCCGGCATTCGTGAAGAGCAGGGTCGGGTCTTCCGCCGGAATGAGGGAGGACGAGGGAACGCGGCGATGCCCGCTCTCCTCGAAGAACTTCAGGAACGTTTCGCGAACCTCAGCCGATGTCCATTTCGTCGTCTTCATGAGAGCCTTTCATCATTGCAGAGATCGCGTCTCCGGCGAAACCCTTCCGGGAGAGCGAGCCTGTGACGCGGCGCCTTCGCACGGCGGGATCGAGACCCTCCGTCCGCCGCCACAGAACGTCAAACGCGCGCCGGAGAGCTTTTTGTTCCGAGACCCCGCCCTCGGAATCGAGCGCGGCGTTCGCGGTTTCCTTCGGGAAGCCGAGCGCCGAGAGCTCCCGCACGATGCGCGCCCTCCCGTAGCGCCCGGCGCGGGCCCGAACGAGCGAGCGGGCGGCGGCGAGGTCGTCGAGCCACCCGTCGCGGACCAGGCGTTCGACGGCGGCGCGGACGGCGGCGCGCTCGAACCCGCGGCGCTCGAGCGTCCTTGCAAGGTCCTCGGATCCCCGGGGCCTCACGGTCAGGAGTCGGAGGGCGACCGTCTTGACGGCGGTTTCCGACGCGGGATCAACGGGAGCCCTGGGCCGTCTGGAGCGCACGGACGAAAGATACCCAATCGACCGCCGCGGCGGCGCCGATTCCCCGGATTCCCGGCTTCCGAAATCAGTTGACCGCGGAGTACCGCGGCCGTCTCGCTCCCGGTGGTCGCTCGGCTCCCGGCTCCCGGTCTAGCCCCTGCCGTGCCCCGGATTTCCCTGGCGGCTGAAGTCGAAGGGAGACTCTTCCTCCCCGAGGGGGTTGAAGTCCGAGGGGGCCTCGAGCTCCGCGTCCATCTCCTCACGCGCGAGGTCAGCGGTCGACTGGATGCCCTGGATCTTCAACTTGAACTCGTTCGCGTTGGTCGCGCGCTTCAAGGCTTCCTCGAGCGTGATCAGGCCGGACTTGTAGAGCTGGTAAAGCGACTGGTCAAACGTCTGCATGCCGTACTGCGACGTGCCGGCCTGAATCGCGTCCTTGATGAGCTTCGTCTTTTCCTTGTTCTCGATGCACTCGCGCACGTACGCGGTGCGAATCAGGATTTCGGCGGCGGGGACGCGCCCGAGCCCGTCCGCCCGCGGCATCAGGCGCAGCGAAATGACGGCCTTCAAGACCGCGCCGAGCTGGAGCCGGATCTGCTTCTGCTGGTGGGGCGGGAAAACCGAGATGATCCGGTTGACAGTCTCCGTCGCGTCCAATGTGTGCAGGGTCGAGAAGACGAGATGGCCCGTTTCCGCGGCGGTCAGCGCGGTCTCGATCGTCTCGTAGTCGCGCATTTCGCCGACGAGAATCACGTCCGGGTCCTGCCGAAGGGCGCTCCGCAGCGCGACCCCGAAGCCCTTCGTGTCGACTTCGACTTCCCGCTGGTTGATGATCGACTTCTTGTCCCGGTGCAGGAACTCGATCGGGTCTTCGATCGTCATGATGTGCTCGTTGCGGATCGTGTTGATGTGGTCGATCATCGCGGCGAGCGAGGTGGATTTCCCGGACCCCGTCGTGCCCGTGCAGAGGACCAGACCGCGCTGCTCGGAGCAGATCTTCTCGAGGACGGGGGGAAGAAGCAGCTCCCGGACGCTCAAGATGCGGGCGGGAATGACGCGCAGGACTAAACCGACGGTGCCCCGCTGCTGGAAGATGTTGCACCGGAACCGCCCCAGGTTCGGGACCGAGTACGCGATGTCTATCTCGTAGTCGTTCTTGAACTTCTCCTTCTGACGGGCCGACATGATGGAGAACGCCATCGCGATGGTGTCCTCCTGCATCAGGCGCCGGACGTCCGTCAACGGAGTGAGCACTCCGTCCACCCGGAGGACGGGGAAAGCGCTGACCTTCAGGTGGAGGTCGGACGCCTTGCGCTCCACGGCGACCTTCAGGAGATCGTTGATGTGCATGAATTGGCCTCTTTTGGGATCAGGATAACCCCCTTCGGCCGGGGAAGGAAGGAGTTCCGCCGCGGGCGGGGCGAAGCGGGACGGCCGGGGACCGACGCCGACCCGCCGCCTCCGCCCTCGAAAAGGCGCGCCTGCCTGGCTTTTTTCAGCTCTGGACGGGAGTCTCCACGGGCACCGGTGTCAGCCATCCGTAACGGTCTTCGCCTTCGCCGGCGAGCAGCGCGAAGAACTCCTTCTGGAGACGCTCCGTCACCGGTCCGCGCGTGCCCGCACCGACGGGGATGCGATCGACCGACCGGACGGGAGTGACCTCGGCCGCCGTGCCAGTGAAAAACACCTCGTCGGCGATATAGAGCATTTCCCGGGCAATCTGCTGCTCGACCACGGTATAGCCGGCATCGCGTGCCAGCGTCATGATCGAGTCGCGGGTGATCCCGGGAAGAATCGTCCCGGCGAGAGGCGGCGTCAAGATGCGGCCGCCGTACACGAGAAAGATGTTCTCACCGCTTCCCTCGGAGATCCGGCCCGCGTTATCGAGGGCGATTCCCTCCGTGTAGCCGTTCGTGATCGCTTCCATCTTGATGAGTGCGGAGTTCAGGTAATTTCCCGTCGCCTTCGCCATCGCGGGAAACGTGTTCGGCGCCATCCGGTTCCAGGACGACACGCAGACGTCCACGCCGCTCTCGATGGCTTCGTCGCCCAGGTATTTGCCCCATTTCCACACCGCGATCAGCATCTCGACGGGACTTCGAAAGGGATTGACCCCGAGGGCGCCCAGGCCGCGGTAGACGACCGGCCGGACGTAACAGTCTTCGTATCCATTGGCCCGGATCGTCTCGAAAATAGCCTCTTTGAACTCGGACCGCGAGTAGGGCACTTCCATCCTGTAGACCTTGCAGGAGTGGTACATGCGCTCGATGTGCTCGTCCAGACGGAAGGCGGCCGTCCCCGTCTTCGTCTTGTACACGCGGAGGCCCTCGAACAACCCCGACCCGTAGTGCAGGACGTGCGAAAAGGCGTGGATCTTCGCGTCGGCGAAGTCGACGAGCTTCCCGTTCATCCAGACTTTCTTCACGTCTTCGTAGGACATCTCGCGGCCTCCGTTGTTGATGGGGCTCCGGGGCGGGCAGGGCGAAGTATCTCGCAAGCGGTCTGGCGACGAAAGCTCATTCCGGCGGGTGGCCGGGATCGTTCGGCCGCCTGTCGTCCCGCACCGCGGCCAGTTCTCGCTCGATCGCGGCGCGCGTCAGCACCACGGCCGCAATCGCGGCGGTCTCGGTCCGCAGCGTCGGCGTCGGAAGACGGAATGCTCGCCATCCCGCGGATCGAGCGACCTCCACCTCGCCCGGCGTCCAGCCGCCTTCCGGTCCGACGAGAAGGGCGGCGGAATGGAAAATCCCCGCCGAAGGAAACGGCTCGCCCGAGAAATCGATGATCACGCGGAACGCCCCGGGCGCCGAGGCCAGGGCCTCCGCGAGCGGAACAGGTCCTTCGCATCGCATCCAACGCGCGCTGCCTGATTGTTTCGCGGCTTCCCGCGCGAGTCGATCGAGCCGCGCCACGACGGGAGAGGAGGCGCGGAACGATTGCGCGCGCTCGGACTGCACGACCGCCAGCCTGGCCACGCCAAGCTCTCCGGCCTTTTCCGCGACCCACGACAGCCGTTCGGATCGGACCGCCGCAACGCCGAGCCAGATCTCCACCGGCGGCTCTTTCGGGAGGCGAATGGCAGAGACCTCGGCCAGGATCTGGCCGCGGGCGGCGGAAACGATCTCGGCGTCCGCTTCCGCGCCGGTTCCGTCGATCAGGACGACGGCGTTTCCCGGCGCCAGCCTGCGCGATCGGGCGTGCGCGCGTTCCTCCTCCGGAAGCGCGGTCCGCTCTCCGACGGAAGGCAGGACGGAAACTATGAAGCGCGGTCGAGACACACGCACACCCATTCGTTTTCGGCGCGTCGCCCGCCCAGGGCGAACTGCGAAGAGCGGAACCGCCCCACCACCTCGGCCTCCCGCTCCCGCGGGATTCCCGAGAGGATCAACCGGCCCCCCGGGTCGACGAGCGAGACGACGTGCCTCCGGATCTCGAAGATCTCCTCGGGCAGCATGTTCGCGACGACCAGCGGAAAACGGGCCGTCACCGCGGAGATCGGTCCCGCGACGAGACCGACGCGCGTGCCGAACTCGTGTCGCCGCAGGTTCTCGCGAGCGACGAACACGGCGTCCGCGTCCTGATCGAGTCCCACCGCTCGCCTGGCGCCTAAGGCCGCCGCGGCGAGCGCCAGGACTCCGGAGCCGGTTCCCACGTCCAGCACCCGGAGTCCGTCGGGCGGCTCGTCCGCGAGAGCGAGCAGGGCGAGGCGGGTGGACTCGTGGCCGCCGGTCCCGAACGCGCGCGACGCCGGCAATCGCAGGGCGATCTTCCCGGCGGGCGCGACCGAGTCGGACGGATCGCCGGGGTCGATCCAGAACCGTTCTCCCACCGCGAACGGCCGGGAGGCGGCGCGAAAGGCCTCGAGCGGGTCGCCTTCGGCGATGTCCGTGACGAGCTCGGATCGAATCCCCCGCGCCGTGAGCGCCGCCGCGGCCCGGAGAGCCCCGGCGCTTTCCCGAAAACACGCGACCAGGTCTTTTCCCTCTTCGACGAAGCCGAGCGGAGAGAAGAGAGACAGGACCCCCACCACCAGATCGTCGCCGCCTCGGCGGGGAACGGTCAGTCGAGAGAAGGAGCGGAGGGACAGGGATGGCTCGGTTTTCAAGTTCGAGTCCGGGTCTCGAGAGCCCGCCCCACCGCTCGCACCGGGAGACGTGAGCGGGCGGGCGGCGAGAACACCGCTACGAAAAGATCTTCTTCGCTTTTCCAAGAACTCCGCGGGGCTCGACCGACGCTCCGGTCATTTCGGCATAGCGCCGCAGCAGGTCCTTTTCGTCGTGCGAGGGGGAGTGCGGGACGAGCACGGAGGCGCGCACGACGAGATCCCCCCGCCCGCGCTGACCGAGCCGTCCGAACCCCTTGCCGCGCAGGCGGATCTCGGACCCGACCCGGGCCCCCGGGGGAATCGAGATTTTTTCGGGCTGCTCGAGGGTCGGAATCGTCATCTCGCCACCGAGCACCAGCGTCGGGAAAGGGACCTCGAGAGACAGGACGACGTCGTCGCCCTCGCGGGCGAAAACCTCGTCCTCCGAAACCGTCAGCACGACGTAGAGATCGCCTCGCGGTCCTCCGTTGCCGCCGGCGTTGCCTTCGCCGGCGAGGCGCAGCCGGCTGCCCGTTTCGACTCCCGCCGGGATCCGGATCTTCAAATCCCGACTCTCCCGGCGACGGCCCTCCCCGTCGCACTCGCCGCAAGGCTTTTCGACGATCTTTCCCTCGCCGCGACAGTTTCCGCACGGGCGCGTGACGGTCAGGAATCCCTGGGAGAAGCGCTGCCGTCCGGCGCCCCGGCACACGGGGCACGTCTTCGGCTTGGTTCCCTTTTCCGCTCCCGACCCCTCGCATGTGGAGCAGCGCTCGAGCCTCGAGAGCACGAGCGGCGACTCGACGCCGAAGGCGGCCTCCGAGAAAGAGATCTCCATCCGATACATGAGGTCGCTGCCCTGGCTCGGGCCTCCGCCGCTCCTTCCAGCCATCCCGCCGAAGAGCTCGCCGAAGAGATCGGACAGGTCGAAGCTCGAGGCATCGAACCCGAATCCGCCTCCGGACGCCGAGCCCACTCCCTGGTGCCCGAATCGGTCGTACCGGGCCCGTTTCTCTGGATCCGAGAGCACCGCGTAGGCCTCGGAGGCTTCTTTGAATTTCTCAGAGGCCGCGGGATCGTTCGGATTGCGGTCCGGGTGGTGCTGAAGGGCCAGCTTGCGGTAGGCAGACTTCAACTGCGCGGCATCCGCCTGCCGGTCGACCCCCAGAATTTCGTAGTAATCGCGCTTGGCCATCGAAAACTCGCGTGTCGGAGTGGAGTGTTAGGACTTCAGACGCACGGGGCGGAGAACACGGAGGAGGCGTCGAATCTGCCCGTTCTTTCGCAGGGCACGGCCGGGGTCCACTCGCGTCCGACTTTTCTCAAACCTTCGCCGCGGCCGTCCCGCCCGTTCCGGCCCTCTGGAGCATGACGCGCGTCAACACCTTGGAGACCCCCTGCATGTCGAAAATGGCCTCGTTCAAGGCGTCGCGCGAATCGCCGGAAGAGATTTCGCGGGAGCGCTTCAGCGTCTCTTCGATGCGCTCCCTCTCGTCGGCCGCCAGCGCCGCGCCAAATTCCGAGAGGACGCGCTCGTTGGAGGCGAGCATCCCGTCCAGGCGGCTGCGCACCTGCGCAATCTCGCGCCGCTCGTGGTCCGCCTCGGCGAACGCCGATGCCTCCTTGATGATCTTGTCGATTTCGTTCTGGGAGAGTCCGCCGGCGGGGTTGATCTGGATGCCCTGGGCCTTGCCCGTCGCAAGGTCCTTCGCCGAGACGTTCACGATCCCGTTCGAGTCGATTGCGAACGTCACCTCGATCTGGGGGACGCCGCGGGGCGACGCGGGGATGCCGACCAGCTCGAAGCGGCCGAGCGACTTGTTCTCTCGCGCCACTTCCCGTTCGCCCTGCAGGACGTGGATCTCGACCACCCCCTGATTGTCCGCCACGGTCGTGAAGACTTTCGTGTTCTTCGTCGGGATCGTCGAGTTGCGCTCGATGAGTTTCTCGAACACTCCGCCGTGCATCTCGATCCCGAGAGAGAGGGGCGTGACGTCGAGAAGAACGACGTCCTTGATCTCGCCCTTCAGGACGCCCCCCTGAATCGCCGCGCCGATCGCGACGACCTCGTCCGGGTTGATTTCGCGGTTCGGCTCCCTCCCGAAGAGCTCGGCGACCATGCGTTGCACCTTGGGTGTGCGGGTCTGCCCGCCGACTAAGATCACCTGGTCGACATCGGAGGGCTTCAGGTTCGCGGACTGCAGCGCGTCGAGGCACGGGGCGGCGGTGCGGTCGATCAGGTCGGCGACGATCGTCTCGAACCTCTCCCGGGTCAACGTGCGGTTGATGTGCTTCGGACCCGAGGCGTCGGCCGATATGAAGGGAAGCGTGATCGTCGATTCGGTCGAGGTCGAGAGCTCGCACTTGGCCTTTTCGGCGGCCTCCTTCAGGCGCTGCAGCGCCATCCGGTCCTGCCGCAGGTCGATCCCGGTCGACTTCTTGAAATCGTCGAGAAGCCAGTCCATGATTTTCTTGTCGAAGTCTTCTCCGCCGAGATACGTGTCGCCGGCCGTCGCCTTGACCTCGTAGATCCCATCGCCGAGCTCCAGAATCGAGATATCGAACGTGCCGCCGCCGAGGTCGTACACCGCCACGATCTCGCTGCCCTTGCGCTCGAGTCCGTACGCCAGCGAGGCCGCCGTGGGCTCGTTGATGATCCGGAGGACCTCGAGGCCCGCGATGCGGCCCGCGTCGCGCGTGGCCTGCCGCTGCGCGTCGTCGAAGTAGGCGGGGACGGTGATGATCGCTTCGGTGATCTCCTCCCCCAGCGCCTCCTCCGAAAACTCCTTGATCTCCTTCAGGATGAAAGCGGAGATCTCTTCGGGGCTGTACTCGCGGGCGCGGGCGCGGATCTTGACGTCTCCGTTGGCGGCCCGGACGATCTCGTACGGAAGAATCTCCCGGGCATGCGAAGTCTCTTCGGAGTCGTACTTGCGGCCGAGGAGCCGCTTCACCGCGAATACCGTGTTCATCGGGTTGGTGATCGACTGCCTCTTGGCGATCTGGCCGACGAGCTTTTCGTTGTCCTCGGTGAACCCGACGATCGACGGGGTCGTCCGGCTGCCCTCGCGGTTGGAGAGCACCTGCGGGGTGACGCCTTCCACGACCGCGACGCAGCAGTTCGTTGTTCCGAGATCGATCCCGAGAATTCTTCCCAAGGAGCCTCCCTGATCGGGCCTCCGGTTCAGGAGACCCGTTCCATCCAACGCTTACCGGTCTCCGTCTCCCCGCACCGTCACTTTGACGAGCGCTGGCCGTATGAGCTTCTCGTTCAAAAGGTATCCCTTCCCCAGAACCTCTAAGATTGTGTCCTTCGGGAGATCGTCGGACCGCTCGGTGGCCACCGCCTCGTGCACGTTCGGGTCGAACGTCCCGCTCGTGTCCACCTCGAGGAGTCCGTACTTCTTCCAGAGCTCCGCGAGCTTGCGCTGGATCAGGGCGATTCCCTGGCCGAAGTCGCTTCCGATCTCCTCGGAAGTCGCGTGCGCGAGCGCCCGGTCGAAGTCGTCCGAGATGGTCAGGAAATCGCCCACGAACCGTCCGAGCGCGATCCGCAGGTATTCGCCCTTCTCTCGTTCGGTCCGCTTGCGCATGTTCTCGAACTCGGCGAGCTTGCGCCGGTGCCGGTCTTTCAACTCTTCGAGGTCCCGCATCACCGACTGAAGCTTCTCTTCCGCCGCCGCGATCGCGGAGCTCTCCTCTTCGGCCAGCGCCGCCTCGAGGCTGTCTCCCGAGTCTTCGACCTCGATGCGGTCCGGATCCGCGGCGACGCCGATGTCTTCTTCCCGGTCTCTCATTCGAACGAATCCTCCCTGTCTCGAACCTCACGCGGCTCGAGCCGATCCGAGAGCGCGCGCCCGAGCAGCTCCACGACCGATATGACCCGCGGGTATTCCCGCCGGGCGGGGCCGATCACTCCGAGCATTCCTGTCAGTGTCTCTCCCGTGCCGTAAGAGGTCAAGACCGCCGATAAGCGGGGATCCGACGTCAGGGCCTCTTCGGACCCCAGGACCACGCTCGTGCCCTTCGCATCGAGGTACCGGGCGAGGAGGTCGAGGAGGCGCGCCTTTTCGTCGAAAGTCAGAAAAATCCGCCGGAGGGAGTTCACATCGGAGAATTCAGGCTTGTCGAGGAGGCGAATCTCCCCCTCGACGTAGACCCGGTCTTCCGTCTCCCGGTTCTCGAGCGCCCGGTCGCCCAGAGAAAGCGCGCGGCCGAGCATCCGGTCGCACGCCGCTTTTTCCTCCGCCATCGCCTCTAAGAGCCGCTTTCGGACCTCGTGCAGGTTCCTTCCGCAGAACTCCCGAGTGATTCGCTGGCTGACCGCCTCGAGCTCTTCGGCGGAGTACTCGACACTCGTCTCGATGACGCGGGAGACCACGACATCCGGGTCGTTGACCTGAACGGCGAGGATTTTCCCCGGAGCGACTGAAAGGAAGCGAACCGATCGGACGACGGTGTGGAGAGCATCCGGAGCGACCACGAATCCGACCTCTCCCGAGAGCCGGGAGAGGAGCCGCGAGGCGGCCTGGAAGAGCCGGGTCACATCCGAGCCGGCGGAGGCCAGATCCTCGTCCACCTGCTCGCGGACGTCGTCCGCCACTTTCCGCTGGCGCATCAGCTCGTCGATGTACAGCCGATACGCCCGGTCGGTCGGGATGCGGCCCGCCGAAGTGTGCGGCTGCGCCAGGAAGCCGGCGTCGGTTAAGTCCGCCATGATGTTTCGGATCGACGCGGGAGAGAGATCGAATCGGCTCGACTTGAAGAGCGCGCGGGAAGACACGGGCTTTCCAGTGTCCACGTGCACTCGAATGATCTCTTTCAAGATCGTCCGGCTGCGAGTGTCGAGCGCGTGCATGGGTGTGCGCATTGTGTCTGGTTTGTGACGGCTCGAGGCCCGCCGTTCCTGGCAGTCCCGCCGCTAGAGTGCTAACACCAAGGTACCGTTGACGCTTCCCGCAGTCAAGGCGGAGAGCCGCGAAGCGCGGTCGCGCTTAGACTCCGGGCGTGTCTTCCCTGCCCTCTCTCACTCTGATCGGTCCCGGGCGCGCCGGTCGGGCGTTGGCCCGCAGCTGGGTCCGGGGCGGAGGCGCACTCGTTGCGGTCATCGGGCGGACCCTTCCGTCCGCGCAGCGGGGAGTCGAAGCACTCCAGTGTGGACGGGCGGCCGTGCTCGAAGGGGGCGCCTTCGAAACGGAGGTGGTCGTTCTGGCCGTCCCGGACGACTTGATCGGCGAGGTCGCGAGCGCGGCCGCGGGCGCTCTCACTTCACGGCTCGCCTACCACCTCTCGGGAGCGCTTCCCGCCGACGTTCTCTCTCCCCTCTCCAGGACAGGCGCCTCTCTCGGCTCTTTTCACCCCCTCCGGGCTTTTACAGGCGGTCCCGACGACACGCTCCGCGGAGCCTTCCTCGCCATCGAGGGCGAGGAGGAGGCTTGCCGCGCCGCGCTCGGTTTTTCGGAAATTCTGGGCGCCGAGGCCCATCGACTCTCCCCCGACGCGAAGCCGCTCTACCACGCCGGGGCGACCCTGGCCGCCGGCGGCGTGGTTTCCTTGATAGGGCTCGCGGCGCGCGCGTGGTCCCTCGCCGGGATTCCCGAGGAGGTGTCCCGCCCCGCCCTGGCTGGCCTCGCGGGCCGCTCTGCCGCGGGCGCGGAGCTGCGGCAGTTCACCGAGGCGTTGACCGGACCGATCGCCCGGCGGGATCTTTCGACCGTCCGCTCCCACTGCGCGGCGCTTGCGAACCACCCGGACCTGCTCGCCATGTACCGGACGCTCGCGTGCGAAACGATCGCGCGTACTCCCGGTGCCGGGAGAGAAGAGGAGCTCCGGGCCCTCCTCGCGTGTTAGATTCTCTGCAGCCGGCGCAGGGCGCGAGAGCATAATCACCCATGGTCTTCTTCAATTACGCCACGATGCAGATGGCGGCCAAGATCGTTTACTACGGTCCGGGTCTGTGCGGGAAGACGACCAATCTCCACCACATCTACGGTCGGACGTCCCCCGGGTCCCGGGGAGAGATGGTGTCCCTGGAGACCGAAACCGACCGCACTCTCTTCTTCGATCTTCTCCCCTTGGACGTCGGCGTGATCGGAGGCTTCAAGACCCGCGTTCAGCTCTATACGGTCCCCGGGCAGGTTTTCTACAACACGACCCGCAAGCTCGTTTTAAAAGGTGTCGACGGGGTCGTTTTCGTGGCCGACTCGCAGCGGGCGATGAAGGACGCAAACGTCGAGAGCTTCAACAACCTGAGGTCCAACCTGGCCGAGATCTCGCTCAAGGTGGATGATCTCCCGCTCGTCCTGCAGTTCAACAAGCGCGACCTCTCCAACATCCTGAGCGTCGAAGAGCTCGCCGAGACCCTGAACCCCCAGGGAACCTACGAGAGCTACGAAGCCTGCGCCGTCAACGGTCAGGGAGTGTTCGAAACTTTGAAGGCCATCTCGAAGCTCACGCTGCGTTCGCTCAAGAAGAGGATGCTCGGCGATGATCGCACCTCGCGGTCTTCGACGGCGGCCTCCGCGTCGCGGACCGCGCCGAGCCCGCCCGCCGCGCCACCGCCCCTCCCCCCGCCTGCCGTCGTCGCCCCGCCGCCCCCGGACCCTCCCCGTGAGGAGCCGATCGCGTACTCTCCGGAGCCCGAAGCCCTCACGCCGCCGCCGGACCGGGAAACCCCGACCCCGCACGGGATCGATCTCGGCGATTTCACATCTCCGACTCGCGAGATCCCGGGGACGCGGGTGGAAGCGGAGGCGCCGGAGTCCATCTCCCTCGACCAGACCTTCCTGCCGCCGCCGCCTCTCGCCCCGAACCTGCCCTCCTCCGAGCGGTTCGACGCGGAAGATGCCGAGACCGTCAACGAGTTCGAGGACGCGTTGAACTCCTTAGACGCCCCCCTGCCGGAGACCGATGCAGGCGAGCCTCTCGAGATCGGCGACGTTTCGTTCGCCGAGGCGCCGCGGGAATCCGCCGAGGTCGTGCCCGAGGTCAAGCACGTCCGCGTGCGTTCCAACATCGACATCCTCGCGGAGCTCGAGAAGCTCCGGAAGAACGCCACCTCGACTCCGCCCGTCGAAAAACCCGGCCGGCGGGCGAACACCGGGATCTCGATCGACGATCTCCTCGCGAACAGCCTCAATCACCGCAAGGAAGTGAATCGGATCTTCGAGCTGCAGATCCCCCGGCGGGAGCTCGCCCGGGGACATCAGGTGACGGTCGAGCTTCGACTCGAGAACAAGGATCGTGAGCTGATCGGCGAGCAGAAGAGCTTCTCGATCGAGCTCCATGCGCGGCCGGACATAGAAAAGCTGCTCCTCTCCCTCAAGTTTCACATTCAGGGTAAGTAGCGTCCGGTTGGGGGTCGAGCTCATCCGGGCTTCCCAAACTGAAGACACCTCGCGAATAAGCGCGGCCAGGAAGCCCCGAGTGTCCCCTGCCGAGACACCTCGTCCAGAAAAAAACGGTTTGCAATCCCCTCTCCGGAGGTTACGCTTTTGACGATGACCCCCCGTTCCCTCCTTCGTCCGGCGAAGCCCTATTTTTTTGCCGGCGCCTGCGCTCTTCTCCTGCTCCCTCTCGGCTGCACCTCGGCCGCGAGCCGCCGTCCTTCCGTCCGCCCGCCGGTTTCCGCGAGCTCTCGACTGATGGCGCAGGCCTCGTCGGACTTCGAGCTCGGCCGCCAGGCGGCGCTGTCCGGGGATTTTCCCTGCGCCCAGTTCTACTTCGACCGGGCGCTCACCGCCGTGCGCCCTCCGGGGGGCCCCCCCGTCACGAATCCCGAGCTCGTGTCGTTCTCCGCCGAGCTTTGGGAGGGGATCTCCCGGTACGAGGCGCTCGCGGCTCCTCCCGAAGAAATGGCGTCCGGGGAGCCTCAGCACCTCTCGCCCGAGCTCGAGAAAATCGAAGTCCCGGTCGAGGCGTCTGCGGAGGCCATCTCCGAGGCCGCATCGGCGGTCGCGTCGGAAGCCCCGGGGGTCTCCTACGACATTCCCATCGTGGTCAACGAAGGAGTGCTCAAGATCCTGGCAACCTTTCAGCACGACCTCCACGACGTCATCGGCCGTGGCCTCGCGAGATCCGGCCGGTACATCCCGATGATCCGGCGAGTCTTCAAGGAAGAAGGAATTCCGGGAGACCTGGCTCAGGTCGCCTTGATCGAGTCGTCGTTCCTGCCTCGCGCGCACTCGTCGGCCACCGCCCATGGAATCTGGCAGTTCATGCCGAGGACGGGCCGGCAGTACGGCCTGACCTCGAGCGCCGTCGTAGACGAGCGCAGCGATCCCGAAAAGGCGACGCGCGCCGCGGCGAAGCACCTCCGCTATCTGCACGACCTCTTCCACGACTGGTACCTCGCGCTTGCGGCCTATAACGCGGGAGAGGGGCGAGTCCTCCGCGCCATGGAAAAGTCGGGAGTCACGGACTTCTGGCAGCTGGCGGCGACCGGCATTCTCAAGCCGCAGACGCAGAATTATGTGCCGGCGGTGATCGCCGCGACCCTGATCGCCAAAAACCCGAAACACTACGGCTTCGACGTGGATTACGAGAAGCCGCTCGAATACGAAACGGTTTTACTCGACCGGCCGGTCCGGCTCCGGCACCTGGCGTCGGGCGAAAAGGTAGGCTCTGACGAGCTGCAGCGGTTGAACCCGGAGCTCCGGGGCGAGGTCACCCCGCGTGCCCCGGACGGGTATCTTCTGAAGGTGCCGGTCGGGACGGCCGAAGCGGTGCGACTCGCGTACTCCGAGGCTCCGACCGCGCAATCCCCCTCGTTCAAGCGTCACATCGCGAGGCGTGGAGAGACCCTGGCCTCCGTCGCCCGGCGATTTCACGTCGCCGTCGCCGACCTCGCCTCGACCAACTCGCTGTCCTCGAAGGTGCGCCTTCGCCGCGGACAGGTCGTGATCATCCCGCAGCTACACGTCGCCAGCGCGGGACACAGGCCGAGGAAGGGCGCCCGCCGCGATCGCCAGGCGCGGACGTCCCGGAGCAGGCCCTCCGTCGCTGCCGCGCCACGCAGCTACCGTGTCCGCGGCGGCGACACCCTCTACCGGATCGCGGCGCGAACGGGGACCACGGTCCAGAGGCTGATGAAGGTCAACAGCCTTGCGACCTCCAACGAGATCCGTCCCGGCGACCGGTTGAGAATTCCGACCCGCTAAGTCCGTCGCCTTCGCTCACTGCGGGACGTGCCTTCGCCGTGAGCGGCGAAGGCAGCGGCGAACGGCTCGGCCGGATGCGGCCTCGACCGTTCGCCTCGTCCCTTCGTTCGCTACGGCTCCCGCTGGGAGCTTAGCCACCATCGTGGTGGAGGCGTAGCTCTGCCCCCTCGCCCCGGGCTCGGGGAGAGGGTTGGGGTGAGGGGGCCTCGGGTAACTCTGGCGTGCGTCATGCCGGCGATGACACAATTCTCTCCCCCCGTTCGGCAAGGGGGCCTCGCGGGCAGGCAGCCGCGCTCGCCTTTATTCGGGCTCGCGCGTT
>JBDUBI010000016.1:0-14336 GCA_040004225.1 Acidobacteriota bacterium | reverse complement strand
GTGCCTTCGCCGCGCACGGCGAAGGCAGCTCCCGCAGTGAGCGAAGGCGACGGTTTATCCCGCCAGCGCGTCAGACCCGGCGGCTTCCGTAGTGCGGGCCTCGACCGCTTCCGTCAAGAGGCGACGGATGCCGAACCACGTCCGCTCCCAGGAGATGCGGGACAGGAACGCGTCGGCCCGGGCGATCCGCTCCGCCGGATTTTCAGCGAGCGCGGCCTCGACCGCCGCCACGAACTCGGGAATCGTGTCGGCGATCCGCGCGAGGCCCTGCTGGCCATAGGGACGGACGACGTCGCGGATCGAGGTCGAGACCACGGGCTTGCCCGCTGCCAGATACTCCGGCGTCTTGGTCGGGCTGATGAACTTCGTGGAGTCGTTCCGGGCGAACGGGAGCAAGGCGACATCCCAACCCGCGACGTACGAGGGCAGGTCCTTATAGGGCTTGGCTCCGAGCCGATGGACGTTTGGAAGCGTCGGGAAGCTCGCCGGATCGATCTTGCACGTGGGCCCCAGGAACACCAGCTGCCAGTCGGGGCGCGCTTCTGCGACTCCACGGACGAGTTCGAGGTCCATACGCTCGTCGATCACGCCGAAGAAGCCGAGGCGCGGCCCGCCGATGGAGGCCTGGTCCGCAGGGTCCTCCACATTCTGCCGGGCGCTGGCGAAGTGCTTCACGTCGACACTGCTCGGAAACGCGTGGACGTTCGGATGCATGTTCTGTTTGGCCTCATACAGACTCTGCCCGCCCGTTAAGACGAGATCGGCGCGCACCAGAAGCTCTGCTTCCCGCTCGTGGAGGGCCTTCGGCGCTCCGGCGAACGCGGAGAGCTCGTCCATGCAGTCGTAGACGATCGACAGCGGCTCGAGGTGGCGGGAAAAGCCGAGCGCCATGGGCGTGTAGTACCAGAGCACGTACCGGCGGATCGCGTAGCGACGGAGAAGCTCGTCCAGGAGTTCCCTCTGCAGGACCGTCACCTCCTCCGCCTCCAGGCCCGCAGGAAGGCGCGGGACGACCACGTGAACTCCGTTTTCCCGCAGGGTGACGGACAGCGCAGGTGAGATGCCGTCGTCAAACTCGGGTTCTTCGACATAAAAGACGCGCGAATCGCGGGCAAAGCGCGTCAGGAGGTGCTGCGGACGCTGGAAAACGAAGTCCCAACGCAAGTGGGTGAGACACACGACATCCGGCGCCGGACTCGGCGCCGGGAGGGGATCCTTGCGGGTCTTCGCGTGGCTTTCGGCCCCGAGGGGGGGCACGGAGGCAGGCACGCGGTTTCGGCGACGCTCGGGAATGGGTCGGTTTTCCATGAGACCGGATGGTTCAAGATCCGTGCCGGCCTAGATTGTTCAAAGAGGGAGACTTACGCCCGTGTCCCGGACATTGTCGTGATCAGTTTTCAGGGCGCGAGAACACCACCAGCCGCGCGTCGGAAGCCCCCCTGCCGGCAGCCACCTCCACGATCCGGAGGCCGAGCGCCCGTCCCGTGTGCCGCCGCGCGAGCGCGACCACGCTGCCCCCGAATCCTCCGCCCGTCAGCCTCGCCCCATACACCTCTCGATCCGCGCGGGCGGCATTCACGATGGCGTCGACGGCAGGAACGGAAACCTCGAAGTCGTCCCGCTGAGAGTCATGCGATGCGTTGAAGAGCCGGCCGAGGCGGGGCAGATCCCCGTTTCGCAGCGCCTCGGCGGCTTCGAGAACCCGTTCGTTCTCCGTCACGACGTGGCGCGCGCGCCTCCGGAGGGGCTCCGGGAGCCGCTCGAGCGCGGCGCGTCCTTGCGAGGGGACGTCCCGAAGCTGCGCGACGCCGAGCTCGCGAGCCGCCTCTTCGCACTCCGCCCGCCTCTTACGGTATTCGCCCGCCGCGTGATCGTGCCGGATGCCCGAGTCGATGACGAGGATTTCGGCCGCGGCGGGAATCACGATCCGCTCGGCCTCGAGGCTGCGGGTGTCGAGAAAGAGGGCGACGCCAACGTCCGCCAGGCTCGACGCCATCTGGTCCATCACCCCGACAGGCGCGCCGACCAGGTCATTCTCCGCCCGCTGGCCGGCGAGCGCGATTTCGACGTCGTCGAGCGCGAGGCGCGCGATTTCTCGAAGCGCGCGGAGGACCGACACTTCGAGAGCGGCGCTCGACGACAGACCGCTTCCCACCGGAACGGTCGATTGCAGCCAGAGGTCGAACCCGGGCACCGCCAGCCCCCGGCGCGCCAGCTCCGCGGTGACGCCCTGAACGTAGTCGACCCAGCTTCCGCGCCGGGTCTCCTCACCGAGGACGTACTCCGAGATCCGGCCGCCGTCCGCCTCTCCGCTCGCCGCCCGCACGCGGGAATCGTCGCGGAGCCCTATTTCCGCGCGCGTCTTCTGCGGGATTGCGGTCGGGAGGACGAACCCTCCGTTGTAGTCGGTGTGCTCGCCGATCAGGTTGACGCGTCCCGGTGCCTCGGCGGCGACGTCCGGCTCCCGGCCGAAGACCTCTCTGAATCTCCGGGTGGCGGGAGAATCAGGTTCCGTCGTCGTCGCTGCCAAGAGTGACCTCGATGCGCCGTAGCTCGGCGGCCTTCTCCTCCGGGAGGGTGTCGGCGGTGAACATGCCGGCTCCCATTTCGCTTCCGGCGAGGAACTTCAGCCGGTCCTTCATTCGACAGGGGGGATAGAACTCGATGTGAAGGTGCGCTTCGGGATGCGGCCAGCCGTCCGTCGGCGCCTGGTGAAACGCCAGGATGTACGGGAACGGCTTTCCCCAGAGCCCGTCGTACTGGAGGAGGACCGTTTTCAAAGCGCGGGCGAAGTCGCCACGCTCGGCCGGGGAAAGGTCCGCGACGCTCGGCGCGGGTCGCAGAGGGGCGACCCAGACCTCGTACGCGTAGCGGGCGAAGACCGGGACCCAGGCGACGGCGTGCGGACCCGAATAGAGGATGCGCCGTCCATCCGCGAGCTCCGCTGAGATCGTGTCGTCGAGAAGACCGCGCCCCGTCGCCCGGAAGTGCTCGCCCTGGAGCTCCAGCTCCCGCGCGGGGATCGGGGGCACGAACGGGTACGCGTAGATCTGGCCGTGGGGATGGGAGAGGGTGACGCCCACCTCGACGCCGCGGTTCTCGAAGGGAAACACATACTGAACGTCGTCCCGCGCGCCGAGGACCCGGTACCGGTCGGCCCACACCTCGAGAAGAAGCTCGATGTGCGCCAGCGGTAGCGCGCCGAGGCTCGACTTCGGGTCCTGCGTGAAAACGACCACCTCGCAGGCGCCGGTCGCCGGGCGCGTCTCCACGATTTCCGGAGGCGGGTCGTGAGACTCGGCGCTCAGCGTCGGAAACAGATTTTCGAAGACCGCCGCGTCCCAGTCTCCCGCGGGGACCTCTGTTGAGTGCTCAAAGCTCGGCGCGAGTGGGTTGTACTCGGCGGGCGGCAAAAAGGTGCGGTTCTGACGGTGCGTGGCATAGGCGACCCACTCTCCCCGCAGCGCATGCCAGCGCAGGTGCGAGTTGGCATGGAGGGGAGCCTTTTCGGGGCTGGGGGCTTCGATCTCTTCGGGGATCGGGCGGCGGGAGTAGAGGACGAGACGCCGGCCGTCCGGCTTGATCAATTCCCGCCAGTGGATCGTCACTCCGAGCCCTCGTCGACACCGGGCTCGGCCTCGTCCTCGACGTTTGGCGGCGGCTCCCCTCGGTCCAGGAACGGAAGAGTGTTCTGGCTCGGCGAAGGAGGAACGGCCGCGCCCGGCGCTCCGCGGGTCGCTTCGGCAATCACGTCGAGAGGGATCTTCGGAGTTCGGTCGGCATACAGCAGACCGTTGGCTTCCTGGTAGGTGTCCGCGAACTGGGTGTAGCAGAAACCCGAGAACATTCCGACGGAGCGGACCGCCTCGAGCAGCTTGCAGTAGCTGTCGGCGAAGCCACCGGCGCTGCCCGCCCGCGAATAGCCCCACGTCTTTTCCGTGTCCCGCGAATAAGCCATTCCCCCGAACTCGGAAAGGATGACCGGGTGGTCCGTCTGACCCTCCAGAACGAGAAGCCTTCCGCCGGGACGTTCGCGCTGAAAGAGCCGGGGCGAAACGTCTTCGGTCTGGTACCGGCGCGCGAGCGTCTCGGGGTGCGGATCGTAGTCGTGGATGCCGATGATGTCGGTGGCGACGCTCTCCCACCCGTCGTTCCCGACCACCGGCCGGGTCGGATCGAGTGTCTTGGTCAGGTGGTAGAGCCCTCGCACGTAATGCCGTTCCTTCGGACTGTCGGGCAGGTTCGGCACACCCCAGGACTCGTTGAACGGAACGAGCCCGATGACGCAGGGGTGGCTGTAGTCGCGCTTGATGACGTCCGTCCACTCCCGCGTAACGCGCTCGATGGACCGGTCGGTATAGCGGTACGCGCTCGGCATCTCGAGCCAGACGGCGAGGCCGAGCACGTCCGCCCAGAACAGGTACCGCGGATCCTCGATCTTCTGGTGTTTGCGCACGCCGTTGAATCCCATCGCCCGCGCGAGCTCCACGTCGCGGCGCAGAGCCGCATCTTCCGGCGCCGTCATCCCGGTCTCCGGCCAGTACCCCTGATCGAGGATCATCCGGAGGTGATAAGGCCGTCCGTTTAAAAGGAGCCGGTCGCCCTGCACCGCGATCGAGCGGATGGCCGTGTAGCTGCGGACGGAATCGATCAAGTCGCCGCGTCCCGCCCAGAGCTGGAGCTCCACGTCGATCAACTGGGGGCGCGCGGGGCTCCAGAGAAGCTCGTTTCGGTAATCGTCGATCCCGGGGTCCGAAAGAGCGATCCGGCGGTGGACTTCCCCCGCGATGACCCGGTAGCTGTCGTCGGCAAGAAGGATGTTGTTCGCGCGCAGCTTCACCGAGAGCCAGAGGCCTTCGGGCGGTTTACCGCCGAGGCGGGCTTCGAGCCCGATCTCCCAGCGTTCCAGATTGGGTGTCCAGCGGATCTCTTCGATCCAGCTCGACGGCACGCGTTCGAGCCACACCGTCTGCCAGATTCCCGTCGTCCGGGGGTACCAGATCGAGTGCGGCTGAAGCTGCCAGTCCTGCTTGCCCCTCGGCTTGCCAAGATCCGTCGGATCGTCTTCGGCGCGCACCACGATCTCGAGGACGTCGGAGGCGGCCAGGTATTCCGTGGTGTCGACGGTGAACGACGTGTATCCGCCGTCGTGAGCCGCGGCGCGCGCCCCGTTGATCCACACGGTGGCCGAGTAATCGACGGCGCCGAAGTGAAGGAGAAGCCGCTGCCCGGGCGACATCTGCGGCGCCGCGATGTGTCGCCTGTACCAGCACGCGCGGTAAAAGCCGGTGTCGCCGATGCCGCTCGCGGGCGTCTCGGGCGCGAAGGGCACGCGAATCGTGCGGGTCCAGCGCACCTGCGAAGGGACCGCCCAATCGGCGTCCGGGTCGATCGAGAAATCCCAGTCGCCGTTCAACGAGATCCAGCCCGAGCGCTGGAGCTGGGGGCGCGGGTACGCATGCCCTTCCGGTCGGGGGGCGATTCCCCGCCCGAAAGGCTCGGCGCTCCGGATGCTCTTTGCCCTCGGCTTTTTTTTATTTATAGCCAGAAAATTTTCTCTCGCTCGGCACCTCCCTCTGCCCGCGCTCGGGGAGAGGGTTGGGGTGAGGGGGCCCGCAGGCAGGCGAAGCGCACTCACCCGTGCGGCTGAAGACGCCATCTCCCCGGAAGAGGGTTCGGGCCGAGGGCGACGCGACTCTCGACGTATCGCGAGGCACGCCAGCGCTCCGTTTTCCGAATTCCGCGACCTTCATGGTTTCGGGTTCCGACGCAGCAATGCGAGTGCCATCTGACGAGCGAGACGCCATCACCTCCGTGGCTTTCCTTCCAGGGCCGCCCGGAGGTCTCCCCTCGATTTCGTTAGCCGCGCCCGCGCGTCCTCCGGGGTCGATTTCGTCCTTGCCATCAGGATCGCCGTCTTCACTTCGCCGTCCGCGCGGGAAAGCAGGTTCGCTGCGCGGCGCGGAGTCGTGTCCCCAGCCGCCGCGACGATCCGGCGGGCCCGGTCGCGCAGTTTCGCGGAGCCGGGCCGCAGGTCCACCATCCAGGGACCGAACACCTTTCCGGATGCGGCGAGCGCCGAGGTCGTGATCTGGTTCAGCGCGAGCTTCGTCGCCGTTCCCGCTTTCAGACGGGTCGATCCGGCGAGGACCTCCGGGCCGACGGAGAGCCGCACGACGACGTCCGCGATCACGTCGAGCCCCGCGCTTTCGCTGGCCGTAACGAGCACCGTGTGCGCCCCCTGCCGCCGCGCGCGGGCCAGTGCGCCGCGGACAAAAGGCGTGACCGAGCTCGCGGAGATGCCGATGGCCAGATCTCCCGGGCAGAGAGGCCAGGCCCCCCGGTCGCCCTCGTCCATCCGGTCCTCCGCCCCCTCGCGGGCGCGGAAGACGGCGGATCGGCCGCCTGCGATCACGGCGCGCACCCTCCGCGGGTCCGTGCCGAACGTCGGCGGCAGCTCCGAGGCCTCCAGAACGGCGAGCCTTCCGCTCGTTCCGGCGCCGAAGAGCAGGCAGGTCCTCCCCGCGAGAAAGGTTTCCCGAAACCTTTCCGCGGAGCGGACGATCTCCGGCCGCGCTCGGGCGAGCGCAGAGAGGACGCTTCGGTCCTCGCCCTGCATGAATCGGACGATTCCGGGGATCCCGAGGCGGTCGAGGCGGGCGGCGCCGGGGTGAACCGCCTCGGTCGCCAGCCGCTGCCAGGAGGTTTTCCGCGGGCGGGCTTTCACGCTCTGGCAGTTTAGCCCGGATCATTCCCGCAGAGAGCAGCGCCGCTTCCCCGCGCGGAGTTCGCGATGGGGATCGCCTACCGCGGGCGAAGATGTCGGGAAGGGTCGCGCGGCGCGCGGGTGTCCCGGAGCCCGGGCGGCAGCGGGACCCGCGCCGGCGGGCCCGATCGCGGCCTCGGACGGGCCGCGGCTGTCGGATCTCCCTGAAGCTCGAGCCGGGAAAGGCCAGCTCCCACGCCTCGTCCGCGGAGGCCGAGATCCCTGGAGCCTCCGCGAGGGTGCCGCCGGTTGCCAATTCCATCCGAGTCGCGAGAAAGGTCGCCAGTGCGCGGCTGGACGGCTGGAGTCCCTCGGAGACGAGCACGCTCCCGATGTCGCGGCGAAGCCGGGCGGGCGATGGCGTGCGCCGAGAGGCAGGCGCGAGCGCGGCGCGCAGGAGCCCCGCCACTCCCGGCGGATAGAGCTCCGCCGGTCCGACCGCCTCTGTGTCGGCCTGCGGCGGCGGCCGCTTTCCGGACAGGAGGTGCAGCAGGACGGCGGCCACCGAGTAAACGTCTGCGGCGGGGCCGCCCGCCTGTCCCGCGCGGGTCTCGGGCGCAAGATAGGGCGCAATTTCCGAGGCGATGCGCGGCGCCGAGAGAGAGGGCAGAACGGCCTGCGCGATCCCGAACCCCCCGACGCGCACGTCCCCTGCCGGACCGACAACGACGAACCCCGGCCAGAGGAGACCGTGCGAAGGAGACCTCCCCGCGCGGGACGCGTGCTCGAGAGCGAGGGAGAGCCGGTCGGCGATCAGGAGCGCGTGCTCGGGGGGAAGCCGCGCCCCCTCCGGGGAAGGTCGGGCGAGGATCTCGTCGAGGGCGTGCCCGTGCGCCTCGTTCCAGGCCAGCCACGCCGTTCCCCGGTGGACTCCGACGCGGGAATTCTCCGCGAGGACGGGGCTCGGCAGGAGCGCTGGCTTTTCGCGCAGCCCGAGGAAAACCTCGGCCACGCGACCCTGGGAAAGTTCCAATCCGTCGAAGGTCCAAAGCCTCACGAAACCCGGCGGGGTCTCATCGAGCGGGAGCGCTCGAAAGACGGCCCCGAGCGGATCCCGGGAGAGTCGCGAGGTCACGAGGAACCCCCCGAACCGCCACGGCCGATCGAGCCTCAATCCGTCCGTTTCTCTGGTTGGCAGACCGTCGGGAGCCATTCCGGGACGGCGTGCAAAACGCGCATCGTGTGTGCGACAATGGCATCAGCTCCTACACCTCGGACCCGCTTCCCCCGTCCCGGAATCGTCCCGCGTCGGGCGCGTTCCTTGCAGTCTCGGACTGTCGAACGCTTTCTGCACGATTTTCGCTCGCTTCTCGTACACCGGATCGTCTCGGTCTCGGGCTCGTCAACGGCGGTTCCCAAGGAGATACGGACCATGGCGCGAGACCACTCGAGGTCGAGCCTGAGATTCTTTCTCGTAGCGGCCTTTGCCGCGCTGGTGTCGGCCCGGGGCCAGGCCGGCGTCAACGACTGGACCAGCATCGGCCCGTACGGCCCCGGTGGAAACATCCGGACTCTCGCCGTCGACCCCCAGACGCCGACGACCCTCTACGCCGGAACCGACGGTGGAGTCTTCAAGAGCCAGGACGGAGGCATCAGCTGGGGCGCCATAAACAACGGCATGACGGGTTTCACCGTCTACGCGCTCGCGATCGACCAGACGGCGACGGGCACGCTGTACGCCGGGACCAATGCGGGGGTCTTCCGCACGAACAACGGCGGGAACATCTGGACGGCCCAGCGCGCCGGGCTCGGGAAAATCAACGTGCAGGCGCTCGCGATCGACCCGACGAACACGCGCGTGATCTATGCAGGCACGACCGCCGCGGGTGTGTTTCGGAGCACGGATTCCGCCGCCACGTGGAGCGCGTCGAGCAACGGCCTCGCGAGCCCGGACGTCCGCTCGCTCGCGATCGATCCCTCCGCCCCGGGAACGCTCTATGCCGGTACCGCGGCGGGTATCTCTAAATCCACCGACGCCGCCTCGACCTGGGGCAGCCGGCTTTCTGCCAACGTGCGCTCGCTCGCCATCGATCCCGTGACCCCGGCCACGATTTATGCGGGCGCCGAGGGTCTCTTCACAAATTCCGGCGTTTTAAAGAGCGGGGATGGCGGGACGAGCTGGACGCCTATGAACTCGGGCCTCGGCAGCGTGCCCGTCCGGTCGATCGCCGTCCGGCAGAATCAGCCGGCAACGGTCTTCATTGGCACATCGGGGTCCGGCGTCTACGGATCGAGCGACGGCGGGTCGACGTGGAGGCAACTCCCGGGCAGTCCCTCGAGCGTGAATACGGTCGTCCTGGATCCGGCCGGATCCAACATCTACGTCGGGGCTCCGACCGGATTCTTTCGCAGCGCAGACGACGGAAAGAACTGGCGCCAGGAGAACGTCAACTTCTCCACCCTGACGATCAACGGCCTCGTCATCGATCCCGCCTCGCCGGTCATCGTCTATGCGGGCGTGGGCCGGCCGGGGAGCTCAGGCGGCGGAATCTATAAGAGCGTCAACGGGGGCGCGGCCTGGGCGCCGTCCGGGAACGGCCTGCCCGACAAGACGGTTCAGGCGCTGGCGGTCGATGCCGGTCCGCCGACAACTCTGTATGCCGGCACGACGGGCTCCGGAATCTTTCGGAGTCAGGACGCCGGCGCGAACTGGACGGCGGCGAGCAGCGGACTCACGACGGGGACGATCCTGTCGTTCGCGGTTGCGGGCTCCGGAGTCGTGTACGCCGGAACGGACGCGGGGGTCTTCCGCAGCTCCAACTCCGCCGGGGCGTGGGTTTCCAGAAGCGGCGGCCTCCCGAACATGAACATTCAGGCTCTCGCGGTTCACCCCTCGACTCCCGACACCGTTTACGCCGGTACGCCGGGCGGGGTCTTCCGGACGACAGACGGCGGCACGACGTGGTCGCCGTCCAATCAGGGCCTCGCGAACATCGGCGTGCTCACCCTTCTCGTAGACCCCGTCTCTTCCGGCACTGTGTATGCGGGAACCTTTTCGGCGTTGACGACGGGAACCCTGTCAGGCTTCGGCGTCTACCGCAGCTTGGACGCGGGCGCGACCTGGGCGCCGTTCAATGGAGGCATGGAAGGCCTCGCGGTGACCGCGCTCGCGACAGACCCGTCCGGACTGACGATTTACGCCGGCACGCCGGTCGGGGTCTACCGCGCGCAGCGCGGGGGCAGCACCTGGACGGGAGTCAACGAGGGGCTGGCGGAGGTCGTCAACACGATCGTCGTCGATCCGAACTCTCCGTCCACGGTGTACGCGGGGACCGTGCGAGACAGCGCCTTCAAGGCCTCCTTCCTCGGCGGGACGAACGGCTGCACGTCGGGCCCTTCGACCCTGTGCCTGAACGACAACCGGTTCCGGGTCGACGTGACGTGGCGCGCGGTGAACGTGGGCACCGCGGGAGTCGGGATCGCGGTCCCGCTGACGGGAGACACCGGCGCGTTCTGGTTCTTCTCGAGCGGGAACATCGAGCTGGTTCTGAAAGTCGTCGACGGCCGTTCCTTCAATGGAGCCTTCTGGGTCTTCTACGGCGCGATGTCCGACGTGTCGTACACGATCAACGTGACGGACACTCTGACGGGGGTCCGAAAAACTTACGAGAACCCCCAGAGCCAGCTCGCGAGCGTCGCGGACACGGCGGCATTTCCGAGCGCGATCGGGCCCCTGGCCGCGGCGTCCCGCTCTTCGGGTCCGTCGCCGGCCGGGCAGCGGGCGACGGAATCGGTCGTGCCTCTCTCCGCCGACGCGGCGTGCGTCGCGGATCCCTCGACGCTCTGCCTGAACGCGAATCGCTTCCGGGTCCAGGTCGCCTGGTCGGCACCGAACATCGGACGCTCCGGGATCGGGCAGGCCGCTCCGCTCGCGTCGGACTCCGGATCCTTCTGGTTCTTCACAGCGGGGAATCTGGAGTTGAATCTCAAGGTGGTGGATGGCCGGGCCGTGAACGGGCGTTTCTGGGTCTTCTTCGGCGCTCTGTCCGACGTCCAGTACACGATCACTGTGACCGATACCCAGACCGGGGCGCAGCGCACCTACTCGAACCCGCAGGGGCGGCTCGCGAGCGTGGCAGACACGTCCGCGTTCTAACCCGCCGTCGAGAGGGAAGAGCTCCGCCTCCTCCCTCCCCGCGCTCGAGACGATCGGGTCAGGCGCTCGAACGAAGAAGCGAGAGGACTCGCTCGACCTCGCCCGTGTCGTTGCCCGCATGAGGCGAAAAGCGCACGGCGCCCTCGCGCGGCGAAACGGAGACGCCGGCCTGCTCGAGACTTTTAGCGGCCGATCGCGCGTCGCCGCCCGGCGGAATCGCGGCGAGGATCCCGGATCGGAGCGGTTGAGGCGACGCGATTTCCCATCCGAGGCCTTCGAGCCCGGACGCGAGCGCCGCGATCAATTCCCGGATCCGCTTCTGCACCGTCTCCGGTCCCATTTCGGCGATCAGATCGAGGGCGGCCGAAAGGCCCATGACCTGGGCCGTCGGGAGGGATCCGGGCTCGAATCGCCGGGCCCCCGAGAAGAAATTGAGCTCGTATTGCAGGTAGCTCTGGTCGCTCCGCACGTTCCACCACCCGCCGAAGGGCGGCGGCACCCGTTCCCGCGCGCTCTCCGACACGAAGAAGAGGGCGCAACCCTCCGGTCCGAGCATCCACTTGTGCGCGTCGGCGACGACGACGTCGACCGGCACCTCACGGACGTCGAGCGGAAGGGCGCCGAGACCCTGGATCGCGTCGAGCACCAGAAGGATCCCCTTTTGACGGCACAGGGCGCCGATCTCCCGCACCGGGTAGACCCAGCCATTGTGAAACGCGACCCAGGAGATGGCGACCACGCGCGTGCGGCTGTCGATCAGGGCCTCGATATCCTCGACGTCGATCCGTCCGCCGCGGCTCTTCGCCCGGCGGTGCTCGACGCCGCGCCCGGCGAGGAGCATCCAGGGATACACGTTCGAGGGGAACTCCATGTCATCTCCGACGACGTTGTCTCCGGCTCGCCACGGAAAGGCCTGCGCGACCAGATTCAAGCCCCACGACGTGGACGGAAGGAAGGCCACCGCCGAATTGTCCGCCCCGATCAGGCGCGCCGCCTTTTCGCGGGCTGCTTCGATGCCGCCATACCAGCGCCGCCAGTCCGCCGCCCCGCGGTCGCGCGTGTTCTCCGTGTGCGCGACGATCGCGTCTGAGACGCGCCGAGGCAGGGGAGCGACCGCGGCGTGATTGAAATAGACGAGCTGGCGGCGCACGGGAAACTCGCGATCGAGCGCCTCGGGCGAGAAATCAAAGGCCATTTGCGAGGGGAGCATAACCGCCGCCCGGCGTCGGGAGGGCATTCTCCGCGCGTCCTCTTTGTCGTTCCTTTTTCTGTCACCCCGCCCGGGGGGGGAGGGCGAGTCCTTGTCATATCTCCTCCTCAGATCCTCTCCGATACGGCGCACGTTGTCTGTCTCAAACCTTTGTATCCATGCAACTTCATGGCAGTCCGGGCGGGACCCGATCGGTGCGGGGGAGCAGGCATCGACATTGCTTTGTCTTCCGCCGGTACACCCGAAAAAACAGCGAGGCGGCGGGGGTGGGCGGCAGCACCGCAACACACTGCACAAACCTCAAACAGGAGAAAGCATGCGATTGCGCACGATTCTGTCGGTATGCCTGGCGGCCGCGTTCGGCTCCCTTTCCCTGCTGCAGGCGCAGGAAGTCGAGAACTGGGCGGCTCCCGCCTACTGGTCCCCGTCTGACCGCTCCGAACACGTCGGAGTCAAACATTCCACTTCGGGTCGCTCTACACTCGGCACCACCGGTGCGCCGAGCGCGGCGGCGGGGTCTCCGATTCTTCCCTTCGTGGCTGTTCCGCCCTGCCGGGTGCTGGACACTCGCGCCAGCGGCGGGCCCATCAACTCGGGGACGAGTCGGGACGTCGGCTTTGCCGGAACGTGCGGCATCCCCGGTTCCGCCGTGGCCGTCTCGGCGAATTTCACCGTCTTGAACATCACTTCGACGGTGTCGGCCGGCGTTCTCAAGACCTGGCCGACCGGTTCGCCTGCAGACTCGCAGGCTCTGGTGAACTGGATTCCCTCGACCGGTCAGGTGGCCAACGCCTCGGTCGTCGTCCTCGGGACGGGAGGCGCGGTCACCGTGCAGCCGAACCAGGGCGGGGGAGCGATCGATCTGGTCGTCGACGTCAACGGTTACTACGCGCCGCAGGCCGTTGTCACGAGCCTAAACGGGTTGTCGAGCGACGTGATTTTCGCAGCGGGAACCAACGTCACGATCACACCCTCCGGCCAGACCCTGACACTCTCGGCATCGAGCGTGGCGGGCCCCGCGGGTCCTGCTGGTCCCACAGGTGCGACCGGCCCGGCGGGCGCGACGGGTTCGACGGGCGCCACCGGTCCTGCGGGTCCGGTCGGCCCCACGGGCGCTGCCGGTACAACGGGTGCAACCGGTGCAACGGGTGCCGTCGGAGCGACGGGCGCGCAGGGGGCCGCGGGCGTCCAGGGGGCGCGCGGTGCGACCTGGAAAGGCTCGTTCGATGTGACCGTGTCGTATGCGAAGGACGATGTCGTCGGGTCGAACGGCTCGAGCTACATCAGTCTCGCGGATTCGAACGTCGGAAATGACCCTGCCTCGACTCCGGCTCAATGGGAGCTCGTCGCGCAGAGGGGAGCAACGGGGGCGACGGGCGCCGCTGGAGCCACTGGAGCGGCCGGTCCTGCGGGTCCGGACGGCGCCACGGGCGCCACGGGAGCGACGGGGGCCACGGGTGCGCAGGGCGCGACGGGCAACACGGGAGCTCCGGGCGTCGCGGGGCCGCAGGGAACCCAGGGAGTCCCGGGCGTCGCGGGAGCGCAGGGCGTGCAGGGTGTCCGCGGAGCGACGTGGCAGGGCGCGTTTGTGAATGCGACGAGCTATTTCAAAGACGACGTCGTGGGATTCAACGGCGCAAGCTACATCAGCCTGACGGACGGAAATGTCGGCAATGATCCGTCGTCCTTCCCGGCCCAGTGGGGGCTGGTGGCGCAGGTCGGAGCCGTCGGCGCGACGGGCGCCACGGGAGCGATCGGTCCCGCGGGAGCGGACGGGGCGGCGGGTCCTGCCGGTCCGATTGGCGCGACCGGGGCGACGGGCGCGACGGGTACGACGGGAGCCACGGGTACTACGGGAGCGACGGGTCCGATCGGTCCGGCGGGAGCGGACGGGGCGGCGGGTCCTGCCGGTCCGATTGGCGCGACCGGGGCCACGGGTGCAACAGGAGCCACAGGAACGACGGGAGCGGCGGGTCCGATCGGTCCGGCGGGTGCGACGGGTGCCACGGGTGCCACGGGCGCCATCGGACCGCAGGGTCCTGCGGGGCCGACAGGTGCGACGGGCGCGACCGGGGCGACGGGTGCGGCGGGCTACGCTGCGAAGGGATCGGGCGTCCTGAATTCCGGCGGGGTGGGCTCGATCAGCAACGCGGCCCTGACCGCCACGAGCGTCATTCTCATCATGTACACGGGAAACGTGACCGTCGTCACGCCCCTGACGGTCCACACGCAATCGGCGGGCAGCGCGCAGGTCAAGGGTGACG
>JBDUBI010000226.1:0-4233 GCA_040004225.1 Acidobacteriota bacterium | reverse complement strand
AGGCGCTCGAGCGCAAGTCTTCGAGCAAGGAAGAAGTCGCGAAGCTGAACACGAGTGTCGCGGCGCAGACCAGCCAGTTGTTGAAAAGCAATGCCGACACCGGCGTGCGGCTGGGCGAACTGACCACGAAGATGGAGCAGCTCGAGGCGAAGCTCGAAGACACCAACCGGCGCCTCTCCCAGCTCTCGCAGCAGATCGCGGAGACACAGGGCGACCTCGTGCGCATGCGCGGGAACTCCTCAGGAGGGTCGTCCCTGGGCTCTCCGCAGGCGCCCGGACGGCCGGGCCCTCTCCAGCCGCCCCCGGGAAGTTCGGCGGGCGCCGACACCGCGGTCGTGAGGCCGGCCTCCGGCACCACCGCCGGACGCCCCTCGCCCTCCGAGCTCTATGACTCGGCCTATGGCGACTACGGCAAGGGCCGGTACGCCCTCGCCATCCAGGGATTTCAGGAGTACATCGACGCTTATCCCAACACCGATCTGACCGACAACGCCCAGTACTGGATCGGCGAATCTCACTACGCCCAGAAGAAGTACAGGGATGCGATCAGCGACTTCGACAAGGTCTTGAAGCAGTGGCCCAAGAGCGACAAGGCCGCCGCGGCCTTCCTGAAAAAGGGCTATGCGCTCTTAGAGCTCGGGCAGAAGGCAGAGGCCGTCGTCGAGCTCCAGTACGCAATCCACGAGTACCCGTCTGCCGAAGAGTCGCGGCTGGCCCGCGCGAAATTAAAGAGTCTCGGCATCGAAGTCCGATAGAGTCGGCGGCCGAGGCAGATTTCCGGGCCGGAGGGCGCACCCCTCCGGCCCTTCCACTTACGGTTGATTAGAAACGAGGAGCGATCGCGATGGCGAACATCAAGTCCGCAGAAAAACGAATCCGACAGACGGCGAAACGACAGGCGAAAAACCGGGGAGTCCGGTCCCGGCTGCGCACCGCCTTGAAAGATCACCGCGCCACGGCGCCGGCCGAAGCCGCGCCCCGGGTTCCGGCGACTTTTTCCGAGATCGACAAGGCCCTGAAAAAAGGCGTCATCCACCGCAACGCGGCGGCGCGTTACAAGTCCCGGCTGGCGAAAAAAGCGGCAGCGGCGACGGCGAAATAGCCCGCGGAACCGGGCGGCCGGGATCCGGACGGCTGCCAGCCCGGGACCGAGCTCCGGGACCGGTTAAAAACCTTCGAGCAGGTTCGCCACGAGGCTCCCGGCGAACCGTTCCGCCACCCGATCGATGGCCTCGTTCTCGCGGTCCACGTACGAGGCGGCGCTCGTCGAGAACGAGTAATTCTCCTGAAAAGAGTAGGACGGGTTTTCCCAGAGAACCTTTTCGTCCGCCGTGCTCTTCAAAGACACCCGGGCGGTAATCCGCACCTGGTATTCCTTCGCGCGTCCCTGCTCGTCGAAGGCGACGGGATAGAAGTCGAACCCGATCACGGCACCGGTTAAGACGGCGTCGGCGCCGGCGGCCGCGGACTGCACCGAGAATCGGCCGCGGCTGGCGAGCTCCCGGGCGATCTCGCGGGAAAGCCGCTGCTCCACTCCGACGCGCGAAGTCTGATTGAGCAGCGTCTCGAACTGAACGGCCTTGATCGAGGGCGGAAGAGTCGAGCTCGTCCCGACGAGGGAATAGCCGCAGCCCGCGGCGGTACCGAGCGCGACGAGGACCGCGAGGGCGAGGGACATCGGCCGAGTCGCGCGTCGTGGCATCTCACGCCCGATTCCGGGTTCCCGCGACTCCCGACCCCTCACCGCAGGACCAGGTTCAGGAGCCGGTCGGGAACGTAGACGGTGCGGGCGATTTCCCTGCCCTCGATCCACGTCCGGATCTTCTTGTCGGCCCGGGCCAGGGCGAGGGCATCGGGCTCGGGAGCTCCCCGTTCGAGGTCGAGGCGGCCGCGCACCTTGCCGTTCACCTGGACGACCAGAGTCACGCGCTCGGTGGTCGCGAGCGCCGGGTCGAACGAGGGCCAGGCGGAATCGACCAGGAACGTCCGGTGCCCGAAGCGCTCCCACCATTCGTCGGTCAGGTGAGGGGCGATCGGATGCAGCAGGCGCACGAGGAGCTCGGCGCCCCACCGGACGGTCCCGGGCGCTTCGCCGCCGGCCTCCATCGCATCGGCCAGCGCTCTTTGAAATTCCATGAGGGCGGCGACGGCGGTGTGGAAGTGAAAGCGCCGGGCGTCCTCGCTGACGCGCTGGATCGTGCGATGGGCGAACCGGGTCAGAGGGGAGTCCGCCGGCAGATCGCCCCCCGGCTGCGCCAGGGCCCTCCCGCAGACATCGTGCACGCGCTGAAGGAACCGCCAGGCCCCGGCGACCCCCTCTTCCGACCATTCCGATTCTTTTTCGGGAGGCCCGATGAAGAGCGTGTAGACGCGGACGGTGTCCGCTCCAAAACGTGTGATGAGCTCGTCCGGCGAGACCGTGTTGCCTCGCGACTTCGACATCTTTTCGATCTTGCCCGTCGCGGGATTCAACTTCGTGATCATTCCCTGATTGAACAGCCGCGCGAAAGGCTCCTCCAGGGAGACGAGGCCGAGATCCTTCAGCACCCGGCAGATGAACCTCGCGTACAACAGGTGGAGAATCGCGTGCTCGATTCCGCCGACGTACTGATCGACAGGCATCCATTTCGCCGCCCGCTGCGAGTCCACCATGCGGCTCGTGTCTCCGGGGTTCAAGAATCGCAGGTAGTACCAGGAGGAGTCGACGAACGTGTCCATCGTGTCCGTTTCCCTGCGCGCGGGGCCGCCGCAGCCGGGGCATGAGGTCGCCACGAAGGCCTCGGACTGCTCGAGAGGATTTCCTTCCACGCCCCGGAACGCCACGTCCTCGGGGAGCAGGATCGGCAGCTCCTCGTCGGGGACGGGAAGCACTCCGCAGTCTGGACAGTGCACCGCCGGGATCGGAGTGCCCCAGTACCGCTGGCGCGAGATCAACCAGTCCCGCAGCCGGTATCCCACCCGCGCCTTGCCGAGGCCGTGCGCTTCGATCCAGGCGTTGGCGATGCGCACTGCCTCCGGACCGTTCGCCGTGCCATTCCAGTCGCCCGACCCGTACAGCACTCCGCCGTCCGGCGCCGCCTCCGTCATTTCCTCCGGGTCGGGTTCGCGGTCGTCCGTCCGATAAACGGGGCGGATCGGAAGGCCGTACCGGCGCGCGAATTCGAAGTCGCGCTGGTCGTGCGCGGGGACTCCCATGATGGCCCCGGTCCCGTAGTCGGGCAGGACGAAGTTCGCCAGCCAGACGGGGATGGAATCGCCGGTCGCCGGGTTCAAGGCCGTGATCCCGGTGTCCATCCCCTCCTTCTCGCCAGTGTCCGATTCCCGCTCGAGGCGGGAGGTGCGGCGGATCCTCTCGATGAATCGGGACAGATCCGCGGGAACGGGCGACCGCTCGGCCAGACGCGCCGCCGCGGGATGCTCCGGCGCCAGCGCCAGGAAGGTGGCGCCGAAGAGAGTGTCGGGCCGGGTCGTGAAGACGGGGATGGGCTCGACTAACGCGTCCACGCGAAAGAACACTTCCGCTCCCTCCGACCGGCCGATCCAGTTGCGCTGCATGACCTTGACGCGCTCGGGCCAGTCGAGGTTTTCGAGCCCGGCGAGCAGACGTTCCGCGTAATCCGTGATTCGGAAGAACCACTGTGTCAGGTCGCGAATCTCGACCGCATCCCCCGAGCGCTCGCAGCGCCCGTCGACGACCTGCTCGTTGGCGAGGACCGTGCGGCAGCCCGGGCACCAGTTCACAGGCGCGGTCTTGCGGTAGGCGAGACCGCGCTCCCACATCCGCAGGAAGAGCCACTGGTTCCACCGGTAGTACGCGGGGTCGCACGAGGCGAGCTCCTTCGACCAGTCGTACAGCAGCCCCAGGCTCTTCAACTGCTCCTTCATGCGGCCGATGTTTCCCGTCGTGTACTCGCGGGGCGGAACGCCGCTCGCGATGGCGGCGTTTTCCGCCGGCAGGCCGAAGGCGTCCCATCCCATCGGGTTCAACGTGCGGCGGCCGGCCATCCGCTCCCGGCGGTACAGGGCGTCGCCCAAAATGTAGTTGCGGCCGTGGCCGACGTGAAGGCGGCTCCCGGACGGGTAAGGAAACATGTTCAACATGTAGAACTTGTCCGCGCCGTCGGAAGTGTCGACAAAGGAGACGCGGGCCTCCTCCCAGCGGCGCTGCCACTTGCTGTCGAGCTCGACCGGATCGTATTTTTCGGCCATGTGAGGGCGGAATATACTTCGTCG
>JBDUBI010000050.1:0-4243 GCA_040004225.1 Acidobacteriota bacterium | reverse complement strand
CTGCGCAAGGCGATGGGCGCCTCCGACTCCGAGATCCTGATCCAGTTTCTGCTCGAGGCCTGCGTCCTCGCCGCCCTCGGCGCGACGCTCGGGACCTTTTCGGGCGCGGTCGTCTGCAGGGCCCTGTCGGCAAGCTTCCCTTACGGACTGGTCGTGAACCCGGTGGGGCTCGCCGTCGCGTGGGCTATCGCGCTCTTTCTCGCTATGACCTTCGGCATGTACCCGGCCGTGCGGGCCGCGCGGCTTTCTCCGATGGAAGCGATGAGGTAGGGAGCCGCCGTCCCGTGGGTTGAAGGCGACGAAAAGCACGGTATCTGCGGTCCAGCGGGCCGGACCCCTCACCCCCCACCCTCTCCCCGGGGCCCGGGGAGAGGGAGTCTCGGCGCTTCGCGCCGAAACCTTCCTGCGAATCAACCCGTACACACCCTAACCTTGCTCGTCTGCCAGCGTCTAACACCGGTAGTGGGGACCCGGACCGCGAAGCGGCACTTCGTTCTGTTGATTCTCCTGTACGTCCTCGCGCTGTGGCTGGCGACGACCGCTCTCCACGCGCACGAAGAGGAGACGATTCACATCACCCGGGCGGCGGGGCCGATCACGATCGACGCCGATCTTTCCGACCCCGGCTGGAAGAACGCCACCCGGATCGAAACCTGGTTCGAGACCAATCCCGGCGACAACGTCCCGCCGAAAGTGAAGAGCGTCGGATACCTGACCTATGACGACCGGTTCTTCTACGCCGCGTTCGAATTCGCGGACCCCGACCCTTCCCGAATCCGCGCTCCCTTCTCCGATCGGGACAACATCGGAAGCTCTCTCGACTACGGCGGGATCATCATCAATCCTCGCAATGACGGCCGAAGCGGCATCCTTTTTCTCGCCAACCCCCGCGGCATCCAGTACGACGCCGTCAGCGACGACTTTTCGGGCGAAGACAACTCCCCCGACTTCTACTGGCAGTCGGCCGGAAAGATCACGGCGGACGGGTGGGTCCTCGAGATGCGAGTCCCCTTCTCCTCGCTGCGCTACCCGAAGGAAGATCCCCAGACCTGGGCGATCATGCTCTACCGCAACTACCCCAGGCAGTTCCGCTACCAGTTCTTCACGTCCCGGCTGCCGAGGGGATCGAGCTGCTTTCTCTGCCACTTAGCCCCGCTCACGGGACTGTCCGGGCTGCCTTCCGGCGGCCATCTCGTCGTTGCCCCTTACGCGACGCTCAAAGAGGAGGGCGTTCCCCGGGGAGAGCCCGGCTCGCCGCTTCTCAACAAGCCCGCACGCGGCAACGGGGGCGTCGACGTGAAATGGAACCCGAACGAGAGCACCGCGATCGACGCTACGCTCAACCCTGATTTCTCGCAGGTCGAATCGGACGTCGCCCAGATCGGCGTCAACGAGCGATTCGCGCTCAATTACCCGGAGAAGCGGCCTTTTTTTCTCGAAGGAATCGAGCTCTTCTCGACTCCGATTTCCGCGGTCTACACGCGCAGCATCACCTCTCCCCGATGGGGGGCGCGCGCGACAGGGAAGGTCGGCGACACGGGGTACACCCTGCTCGTCGCAGAAGACCGTGGCGGGGGCACTGTCATCCTGCCCGGCCCGAACGGTTCCGACTCCGCCGATCAGGACTTCCATTCCTTCGTCGGGATCGGCCGCGCGCGGCACAGCATCGGAAAGTCTTTCGCGAGCTTCCTCGCCACGGATCGGGAAATCTCCGGCGGCGCTTACAACCGCGTCTATGGACCCGACTTTCAATGGCGGCCGAACGATCACGAAACCCTGACGGGGCAATTCCTGTTGAGCAACACGCGGACTCCGGACCGGCCGGATCTCACGCCCGAGTGGACGGGCCGAAAGCTCGACTCCCACGGCGCGGACGTCTGGTACCAGCACAGCGACCCGCACTGGGACTGGTTCACCGAATACAAGGACTTCGGGGACGGATTCCGCGCCGAGGACGGCTTCGTGCCGCAGGTCGGCTACCGCCACAACTACGTCGAAGGCGGTTACACGACCAGACCGAGCGGCCTCTTCAACCGGGTACGCCCGTTCGTGCAGGCGGAATACTCCGCCGACACCGGCCACAACCTGATTTTTCAGGACCTTTCGGGCGGCGTGGAGCTCGAAGGACGCTGGAACTCGAGGTCGCGATTTCGGCTCGCGTTCGATCGAGTCCGGAGCGGGACGCGGAACCTCCCGCGGCGGCAGCTCCGTTTCAATGTCCAGTTCGCTCCATCAGGGGCCATCTCGCAGATCGCGCTTTCCGGTTTTGTCGGGGAGGAGGTCGACTTCGCAAACTCCCGGGTGGGAACGGGAGCGAACCTGATCCTGGCGGCGACGATCCGGCCGACCGATCACCTGGAGCTGCGCGCCAACGGCGCGCTTCGCTGGCTCGACGTGACGCCCGAGGTCGGCGGTTCCCGCGGGCGCCTCTTCACCGCCGAGGTCGCCCGGCTGAAGGCGACGTACACATTCACGTCACGGGCGTTTTTTCGCGCCATCGCGCAATACGTCCGAACGAACCGCGACGTCTCCCTCTATCAGTCCGCGGTCAGCGCCCGCGATGGGTCCCTGGCGGGATCCGCCCTCTTTGCGTACAAGCTGAACTGGCAGTCCGTGCTTTTCGTCGGCTACGGAGACAGCCGCACGCTGTCGGAATCCAACACGTTCGAGCGGCAGGACCGCCAGCTCTTCTTGAAAGTTTCTTATGCGTTCCAGCGTTAGGGCCCTTCCGCGGGCCTCAGAAGAACGCTACCTGCGGGAACCGTGCTCGTTGGCGAAGACCTGGGTGATCTCCGCGCCATAGAAAAGAATCAGGCCCGAGTAGTAGGTCCAGAGCAGCACCACGACGAGCGATCCCGCGCCGCCGTACGGCCCCGAGATTCTCCCGAGATAGAGGCCGATCAGGAACTGGCCCACCACGAACAGCAGCGACGTAATCCCGGCGCCGATCCACACGTCGCGCCACGCGATCTTCGTATCCGGAAGAAATTTGAATATGAGGGCGAAGAGCAGTCCGACGACCGCCCACGAGAAAATCGCGTGGAGAACGCCGAAGAGCATGGTGACCTCCTCGCCTGCGTTCCTGCCAACGGCGGAGACGGCGGCCGAGACGACCAGAGACACGAGCAGGAGAAATCCCGTCCCGAGCACCATACCGAGGGACAGGAACCTGGAGCGAATCATGTTCCAGATCCCGCTCGTCTGCTTCTCGGGCACACCCCAGATCTTGTTAAGCATCTGTTGGAGATAGCCGAACACGCCCCCGGCACCCACGAGCAGCGTCGCGATCCCCAGGACGGTCGCGATGATGCCCGTCGTCGGCTTGCTCGCCTGCTGCATGAGAGAGCCGAGTGTCGAGGCCGCCTGGGGGCCGACGAGCTGTCCGATCTGCGCCATCATCCGCTGCCGCACTTCGTCCTTCCCGAAGGCGAGTCCCGCCACGGCAACGACGATGAGGAGAAGAGGAGCGAGAGAGAGCATCGTCGAGTAAGCGAGAGCGGCCCCGCGGGTCAGCGCCTCGTGTTTCTGGAAGTCTCTGGCGGCGTCACGAAAGAGATGCCAGAGGAACCGGAACCGGTCTTTCCAGGTCGCGTGCGCCAGGGCCTTGAGGGTGCCCTTTGCCTTCTGCTCGCCGGCTTCTTCGGAAGCGGGCGGTGCTTTCTTCCCGGCCTCGGCGTTCTTCTCGCTCTCGGGTTTTGCCTTCAACTCACCTTCAGCGGGCTTCGCTTCGATGTCGCTCGATTCGGTTCGCCCGTCGTCCGCGTCGACATGGGCACCGGAGTCTTCTTCCGACGCCAGCCGGCCCCGAGCGAGGAGTTTCCCGCCGCCGGAGACGAGAGCCCGTCTCACCAGAGGCGACCGAAGGAGGGCGAACAGAAGAGTGATCGGAATCGGCCGCGGGCGTAACTTCTTGACCCGGCTGTCGGCCTTGCGAATCGCCCGGCGAAACCGCGAAGCCGCCGATTCGGCGCGGCTTCTCGACAACCGACGCACGACGGAAAACACCGCGAATCCGGCCCCCGCCGCCGCGGCCGCGACGCCGGCCACCTGAAACCAGACTCCTCCCCGATTCCGCCAGTTTTCGATGCGCGCCCGCACCGCGGCCAAGTCTCCCGCGACCTCCGCGCGGTCCCTGTCCGCGTCCTTGTCCAGCCGGGAGATGTGTTTGGACGGCTCGCTCACAGGCGTGCCGTTGTGCAAATTCCAAGCCGGACCGTCGCCAACCGTCGCCAACCGTCGCCTC
>JBDUBI010000008.1:0-4263 GCA_040004225.1 Acidobacteriota bacterium | reverse complement strand
CCCCCTCGCCCCGGGCTCGGGGAGAGGGTTGGGGTGAGGGGGCCCGCAGGCAGGTGATGAGTCTTCGGAAAGCGGCTGATCGGGCCGATTCTCGCCGCACTCGAAAAATCCTTTCCGACGGCTCGACGCGCGCTACTTCTCCGGGGCCTCCGGCGGCTCTGGCGTCAGGGACGCGCCGCGCGTGCGGATCACCTCCGCGTAAAACCGGGCGCTCTCTTTCGGGGTGCGCTTCTGTGTGGCGAAGTCGACGTGCACGATTCCGAATCGCTTCGAGTACCCGAGGCTCCACTCGAAGTTGTCGAGAAGCGACCACGCGAAGTACCCGCGCAGATTGACCCCGTCGGCCATCGCGCGGCGGGCGGCCCGCAGATGCTCGCGAAAGTAGGCGACCCGGAGCGGATCGCGCGCGAGGGCGTCCACGGACGGCGGGTCGTAGAAGGCGGCGCCGTTCTCCGTCACGTAGAGCGGAAGGTTGCCGTAGCGCTCGCGCACCCACCGGAGTGTGTCCACCAGCCCTTCGGGGTACACCTCCCAGGACGTTTCGGTGTGGGCGTGCTGCTTCTGTCGCACGCGGACGGACCGAAGAGGTATGTCGGACGCCTCGGCGCGCATGACGCCCCTCGAGTAGTAGTTGATCCCCAGGAAATCGACCGGCGTACGGATCAGGTCGAAGTCCGACGAAGGAAACTGCGGCCAGGCTTCGCCAAAGATTTCCGGGAGCTCTTCCGGGTAGCTCCCCAGGAACACGGGATCGAGATACTGGCGGTTCATGTACGCGTCGGCGCGGCGGGTCGCGGCGAGGTCCTCGGGGCTCTGCGACGCCGCGTATTTGGGCTCGAGGTTTACGACGATCCCCACCGCCGGGCGCGAAGAAGTGGACCGATACGCCTGGACCGCGGCGCCGTGGGCGCGCAGGAGGTTGTGGGAGACGAGGGGCGCTTCGAAGAGGTTGCGGTGTCCCGGGGCGAGGGCGCCAAACAGGTATCCGCCGTCCGCGACAACCCAGGGCTCGTTCATCGTCGCCCAGGTCTCGACGCGATCGTCGAGAGCCCGGTAGGCGATAGCGGCATAGTCGGCGAACCAGCCCGCGACGTCCCGGTTGAGCCATCCTCCGCGGTCGTCGAGGGCGGCCGGCAGGTCCCAGTGGTAGAGGGTCGCGAAGGGGCGGATTCCGGCGTCGCGGAGCCCGTCCACGAGACGGCGGTAGAAGTCGAGTCCCGCCTGATTCACGGTGCCCGTTCCCTCGGGGAGGATGCGGCTCCAGGAGATGCTGAACCGGTACGCGGTCAGCCCGAGCTCGCGCATCAGGGCCACGTCGGCTTTCCAGAGCCGGTAATGGTCGCAGGCGACGTCGCCGTTTTCGTCCTCGCGCACCATTCCCGGTGTGTGCGAGAAGCGGTGCCAGATGCTCGGGCCGGCGCCGTCGGCGAGAGGCGACCCCTCTATCTGGTACGCCGACGTCGCAGCTCCCCACAGAAAACCGGGGGGGAAAAGAGAGTCGCCTGCGGTCAGGACGCGATCCTCTCGGAAGTTTCAGGGTCGAAAAGATGAACGCGGTCCAGGTCGGGGACGGCATCGAAGCGCTCGCCCATCGCGGGCCGCTCTCGCGGGCCGAACTTGCAGATCACCGCCGTCTCTCCAATCCGGGCATGGACGATCACTTCGTCGCCGAGCGGCTCGACGATCTCCGCGACAAGCGGAAGAGAGGCGGCGCCCGCGGGATCGCTCGAGACCCGCCGGCGAAGGGTTTCCGGTCTCATCCCGATGATGACTTTCCGCCCCTCCGGAAGCCCCGAAGCAATTCGGGGCGCGGGAATGGAAAACCCCTCGCCTCGGAGCATCCCGCCCGCGACCGTCGCCGTCAGAAGGTTCATCGGAGGCGTCCCGATGAAACCCGCGACGAAGAGGTTCCTGGGCTGATCGTAAATTTCGAGGGGCTCGCCGACCTGTTGGATCCGTCCGTCTTTCATGACGGCGATGCGCGAGCCCATCGTCATCGCCTCGACCTGGTCGTGCGTGACGTAGACCGTGGTCGTCTTCAGCCGGTCCTGCAGTTTCTTGATCTCGCCTCGCATCTGGCCCCGCAGCTTCGCGTCGAGGTTCGACAGCGGTTCGTCGAAGAGGAAGACCGCGGGCTTCCGGACGATCGCGCGGCCGAGGGCAACCCGCTGCCGTTGTCCTCCAGAGAGCTGCGCGGGTCGCCGCTCGAGCACGCCCGCGAGGCCGAGCATCTCGGACGCCTCAGAGACGAGGCGATCACGATCGCCCTTCGGCGTCCTGCGCATTTTCAATCCGAACTCGAGATTCTGCCGGATCGTCATGTGCGGGTAGAGCGCATAGTTCTGAAACACCATCGCGATGTCGCGCTCCTTCGGGGGGACGTCGTTGACCACGCGCTCCCCGATGGCGATTTCGCCGCCCGAAACGTCTTCGAGTCCGGCGATCATGCGCAGTGCCGTCGACTTCCCGCACCCGGAGGGGCCGACGAGCACCATGAACTCGCGATCGGCGATCGCCAGATTCAGGTTCTCGATGACGGGAGCTCCGCCATAGGACTTCGAAACGCCTCGGAATGTGACTGTGGCCATGAGTGTCCCGAGGGACGACGCCGATTCTAGCGTTTGCGCGGCGGGAGCCCCGCCAGAACGGCCATGGGTCCGCGAGCGCGGCTATTCGACGAACGGCGCGATGCGGGTGCGAATCTCCTCCGGGACCGGTATCGGCGCGAAGGTCCCCTGGCGCACGCAGACGAGCACGTACCGTCCCGTCGCGACCACCTCGGTCAGCTCGACCTTCCGCCGGACTTCAAAATCGAGGTGCACCGAAGTCCGGCCGATGCGGCTGAAGAAGGCTTCGACGACGAGGAGCTCATCCAATTTCACGGGTTTGCGAAAGTTGCACTCGACGCGCACACGCGGCAGCCAGATGCCCAGTGTTTCAAACAGGTAGCTGTAATTGAGACCCGCGGATCGCAGGAGCTCCGCCTCTGCCAGCCCGAAGAATCGCAGATACGCCTGGTAGTTGATGATCCCCGCCGCGTCGATGTCCTCCCAGCGGACATATTCTTCGATGCGGTATCGGGACATATCGAAGTGGTCGGGTCGTTATGAACGTCTTTCGGGTTTCGTGGCGGCGCCGGCATCCTATCTCTCGAAAAGCGCCTTCCGCGCGGGGCCGTATCGAAAGGGAGGCGCCATTCGAACCGAACGCCTCTGGGTTCGTTCCGAATGCCCCAGGGCGCAAGGTCCTCCGCGCGCAAGCCTTGGAACTCTTCGCCGGAGAGACCCCTCTCCCCGAGCGGGGAGAGAGGGGGCGGGTGATAGCGGGCGGCCGGATCGGCGGAGCGCCCGCTCCGCGTACCGGGACTTCGGTTACGAGGTAACGCGGTCCGATCCGGCGACTTTCACGATCTTGTTGTAGACCCCAAAAATCAGAAGCGTCGGCGCCCACTGGGCGATGAAATTGCTGACCTTCTTCTCGCCGGCGATCTGAAGACCGAGAGAGGTCACCATCGAAGCAATCGACGCCCACAGCCAGATGTCCGAGGGCAGTTTCGATGTCTGCTGTTCGATCGTGCGGGCGATGGGCCCTTCTTTCTGCTGATAGGCATTGCTGGGATTGTTCACTGCGTCCATGGGATCCTCCTGGCGTGAGTTGGTTTTTTGGTGCGGGGTCACCCGCCCCTGAGGCGTGACCGGAGGTTGCACCCCTCGTGCCATGTGAAACCGGCCGGACGCCGAGGGACCGGGACCGCCTCCGCGGTCCATTTCCGGGATAGGCTTTCAGTCGAAGCGGCTATTTTCGTGCATTCGGTAGCCATCCACCTGTCGAAAGGAGTTTTCATGCGTTTTCGGTTTCTTCCTCCGACCGCTTTTGCCCTTCTTTTGCTCTCACTCGCCTCTCCCGCCACCGCGCAGGACACGTTGGTCTCTGTGGGGAGCCCTCCTTCTCCGTTCGCGCAGAACAAGCAGAACGAGCCGGGGCTCGCCGTGGACGCCAACCACCCGAACATCCTGGCCGCCGGCGCCAATGATGAGATTGACATAGAGGCCTGCAACGCGGGCGACCCGACCAGGTGCCCTTTCACGCAGGGGGTCGGCGTCTCGGGCATCTACTTCTCTTTTAACAGCGGCGCCACCTGGACCCAGCCCACGTACACGGGCTGGACGGCCCGCAACTGCCTGGGTCCCGCTCCGTGCGCGCCCCAGGTCGGTCCCATCGGGACGCTTCCCTGGTACTACGAGGATGGGCTGGTGGCGGATG
>JBDUBI010000147.1:0-4268 GCA_040004225.1 Acidobacteriota bacterium | reverse complement strand
TGGTCGCCGCCGTACAGAGTCCGCCGGCGGCTCCACCCTCCGCAGGCGAGTCGCTGCCCCTCCTCCTCGACCACGAAGTAGGTCCCGTCCTCGATCAGCCGGGTATCGACCCCGAAGACGTGCGTGAGAGCGCTCTCGAGCTGTCGCGGCGAGTACTCGGCGTTGCCGAGTCCCCGCACGGACGCGCGAAGAAGATCCGTCAGGGCGCCGACTTCGCCCGGGCCGGCCCTCCGGATTCCCGGGGCGGCCATCATTTCGTAAGCTCCGCGAGGCGCCACTCGGCCTGCTGGCGGCCGTGGGCACCGATCATGGGCACGTTCAGGTACCTCTTCAAGGCCCGGATTGCGCGAGGCTTTCGGCCGCCCTCGAACTCACAATCCACGATCGCTTTCGTGATCGGGTAGTAATTCGGCGTCAGCGCATACGCCTTCTCGAACTGCACCGTTGCCGCGGCGCAGTTTTTGTCGAGATACTCGGCTCCCAGTCCCGCATAGAAGTAACCGTCGCGGTCGTCGGGATACTCGCGGATGAACCTCTCGATCACCTTGCGGTGCGCCGCTCCGCTGCCGGTATTCACCCACGCGGCGCTTTGCTCGATCCAGAACCGCTCCTTGCGGTTGACGTGGTCCTGGAACTCTTCCGCTTTCCTCTGGGCCGCCTTCGATTTCGCTTCGTCCCCGGCGAACGAATACGCGCAGGAGAGCTCGGACCATGCGAGCGCCATCTGCGGGTCCGCTTCGAGCGCCTTTTCTAGCTCCGGAATCGCGGCCTTCCAGTCTCCCTCCACGGTCGACTCGCGGCCCCGCAGGAAGTGCGTGTACGCGTCGAGGGACGAGGTCGCGACCCGGTCGACGGCGGGCACCGTCCCCGCTGCGCCGAGCTTCTCGCGGATTCGCCGGCTGATGCCCGCCGTCAGCTCCGGCAGGATTCTGTCGGCGCTCTCCGCGACGGCCTGAAAATGAGCCACGAGGGTATCGGGCAATCGTGTGAGCTCCGCGTCGAGCACGTAGGTCGCTCCCACGCGCGAGAGGCGCCCCGCGAGCATGGCGTTTGCCCCGGCCCGGGCGCAGAGCCGCGCGGCAGAGGGCGGATCGGCCGAAACGCTCGCGAGGGTCAGGCCGCCCGAACGGAAGGCGTCGGCGACGCGGATCGGCGAGACCACATAGACCTTCGGTATGTCGGAGAGGATCTGCGAGAGCGCGTCGCCGAGCACCCGCCCGACACCTGCCCGGCCGAGCGCGGCATCTCCGGAGGAGTCTTCCACCGGAAGCACCGCCACGGCGAGTTGGTTCGCGGGCATCCGGACGGAGGAAACCGCGGGCGCGGCCGCCCTTCGCCACATCAGGGCGCCGGCGAGGACGGCGCCGATCGCGGCCGCCACCGCGAGCGCTCCGGGGAACCGGCGCCGCGAAGGGGGCGGCTCGAAAACGTGAGTGGGCCGCTCCCCGGAATCGAATCGGAGCCGGATATCGCGCAGTTGCCGCGCCATTTCGCGGGCCGAGCCGGGCCGATCCTCGGGCTTCTTGGCGAGCGCGCGTCCGATGACGGAGGAAAGCTCGGGGGGCGCAGCCGGGAGTCTCGCCGAGAGCGGCGCGGGGTCGTCCCGCAGTACGGCGCTGAAAGTGTCCGCGACCGACTCGCGCCGGAAGGGATGCGTGCCGGTCGCCGCCTCGTAAAACACGACACCGACGGCGAACAGGTCCGAACGGCTGTCGGGAGCGGAGCCGCGCAGCTGCTCCGGCGCAAGATATCCGGCCGTGCCGACGATCACCCCGGTAGCGGTCGCGCTCTGGTCCGCGGAACCCGATTCGTCCCGGCGCAGGAGTTTGGCGAGCCCGAAGTCGAGCACTTTGACGAACCCGTCGGACGTCACCATCAGGTTCTCGGGCTTTAAATCGCGATGCACGATCCCCGCTTCGTGCGCCTTGGCAATGCCATCGAGCGCCTGCGCCATCAGGTCGAGAGCGCGGTCGAGAGGGATGGGGCCCTCTTCCATCAGCGCGCGCAGAGTCCGGCCTTCCACGAGCTCCGTGACCATGAACGGCCCGTTCTCATCCTCACCGATGTCGTGGACGGTCAGGATGTTCGGGTGGTTCAGGGCCGAGGCGGCCTTCGCTTCCGCGACGAAACGGCGGAGCCGATCCCGGTCCTGCAGGGATTCCGCCGGAAGCACCTTGATCGCGACCTCGCGGCCGAGCCGCGGGTCTCGCGCGCGATACACCTCGCCCATCCCGCCCGCGCCGAGATGTCCGACGACCTCGTACGGGCCGATGCGGGATCGCATGAGGAGAAAAGCTATCAGCTATCGGGAATGGGTGGTCATTCCTCAGCCGGCACGGCGGGGGCGCCGTTTCGTTCGCCACGACCGGGCCGCTTTGCCGGGAGCGTCCGGAGGCCCGCTACCCCCAGAGCGGCCCGGTCGTCTTCCGCATCAGGTACTCCGAGTGACCGCGCACCAGGTAATCGCGCAGCTCTCCGATCCGCTCGTATCCCAGCCGTTCGTACAGCCGGCGCGCGTCGGCGTTGAACGATGAGACGCAGAGGAAAACGTTTCGGGATTCCCGGAAGACTCTCTCCTCCGCGTGGCGCACGAGCGCCGAGCCGATCCCCGCCCCGCGCCTCTCAGGTGCGACGCAGACGGTCTGAATGTAGCCGGCAAACGCCCCCTTCATGTCGAGGATCAGGAAACCCGCGATGACCTCGCCGCGCCGGGCCACGAATCGCTCTCTTTCGTTTCGTCGCAAACCCGCGCCAGGCACTGCCCGTAGTCACGACGGAGGGTGCGCCAGGGCTCGCTCTCCGCCATCATCCGCGCGCAGATCTCCGCTTCGGCGGGCGTTTCGAGGACGCCGAGCTGGAGCTTCGGATCCGTCATCGCCCGGAGTCTAACGGCGGCGGGCCCGGGAGCACGGAACTTCCCGCCGCCCGCCGGTGTCCCATCCCGCATGCTCTCGATCTCTCCGCTTTCGAAGAAGGACCCGCGCCTCTTCCAGATCGCCTCGCTCTCGCTCCTCCTGGCCTACGGCATGACGGCGCTCTCCTTCGACGTTTCCTGGATCCGCGCGTGGCTCCTCGTCTCGACCGCGCTCTTAGCGCAGCTCGCGTGCACCCACGCCTTCCGACTGCCCCTTTTCGACCCATGGAGCGCCCTCATTTCCGCTCTCTCCCTCTGCCTTCTTTTGCGCACCAGCTCCACGGCGATCGCGGCCGCCGCGGCCGCCCTGGCGATCTCGAGCAAGTTCCTTCTCCGCTGGAATGGCAAGCACCTCTTCAACCCGACCAATATCGCGCTGGCGGCGGTCCTCGCGACGTCGAGCCGCGCCTGGGTCTCGCCCGGTCAATGGGGCAACGCCGCTGTCTTCGCGTTCTTCATCGCCTGCGCGGGACGCTTCGTCGTGCAACGCGCCGCCCGCGGAGACGTCACGCTCGCGTTCCTCGCGACGTATCTCCTTCTCGTCTTCGCCCGGTCGGCAGCGCTTCACGAGCCGCTCTCGATTCCGCTGCATCGGCTGGAGAGCGGCGCGCTGCTGCTCTTCGCCTTCTTCATGATTTCCGACCCGAAGACGACCCCTGATTCGCGGACCGGGCGCATCCTCTTCGGCGCCCTCGTCGCGCTCGGGGCCGCCTACGTCCAGTTCCGGCTGTTCCGTCCAAACGGCGCGATCTGGTCTCTCGCCCTCGTGTCCCTATTAGTCCCCCTGTTCGACCTGACCTGGCCCGCTCCCGGCTCCGCTCGCGTCGTCCGCTTTCGCATGAAAGGAGATTTCCATGCGCCGCTTCTCCGTCTTCAGCCTCACGCTCTGTCTCTTCGCCCTGGTTCCCTCCCGGCCCGCTCGCGCCTTCTGCGGCTTCTACGTGGCCAGGGCGGACGCGAAGCTCTATAACCGATCTTCGCAGGTCGCCCTCGTGCGCGAGGGGACCCGGACGGTTCTGACGATGGGCAGCGACTTTCAGGGAGTTCCAAAGGAGTTCGCGATCGTCATCCCGGTGCCCACGCCGATCGAAAAGGAGCAGATCCACATCGGCGACCCCAAGCTGCTGGTGCGGCTGGACGCCTATTCCTCGCCGCGGCTCGTCGAGTACCACGATCCGGATCCGTGCCAGCGCCGGGATGAGATGAAGAGGATGTCGGCCAACGGCGCCGTGCTGCCGCAGGCGGCCGCCGCCAAAGAGAAGGACAAGAGCCTGGGAGTCACCATCGAGGCGCAGTACACCGTGGGCGAATACGACATCCTGATCCTGTCGGCGAAGGATTCCGGGGGGCTCGC
>JBDUBI010000109.1:0-14566 GCA_040004225.1 Acidobacteriota bacterium | reverse complement strand
TGCCGAAGGTCGACGGCAACTACTCCTGGATGTACATGTTCGACGACATGTACCGCGGCTCCTCGATGCGCGCAGGGGGAAAGGAGCCCGGACCCGAGGGTTTCGTCACCTTCGGGATGAACCCCGTGGGTCTCGGCCCAAACTCAAAGAAGATGATCGGCGCTCTCTCGAAGTTGAAGTGGATGGTGGTCGTCGAGAACCTCGAAACCGAGACCGCGCAGTTCTGGAAGGCCCCGGCCGAGTACGAGGGCGGCGAACCGTCGAAAATTCAGACCGAAGTTTTCCTGCTGCCGGCATCGTCCTTCGCCGAGAAGGATGGGACCTTCACAAATTCGGCGCGCTGGCTGCAGTGGAAGTGGAAGGCGCTCGATGCGCCGGGCGACGCCAGGGCCGATCAGGAGATCCTCGCCCGGATCTTCCTCGCCGTGCGCGACCTCTACAAAAAAGAGGGGGGCGCCCTGCCCGACCCGATCCTGAAGACGTCCTGGGCGTACGCGAACCCCGTAAACCCCGACCTCGGTGAGGTTCTCAAGGAGATCAACGGCCGCGCGCTCACCGACATCCCGGATCCCAAGGACAAGACCAAGATGCTGAAGACGGCCGGCCAGCAGATCGACGGTTTCGGCCAGCTGCAGGACGACGGGTCGACGATGTGCGGCAACTGGCTGCACTCCGGGTGTTACACGGAGGCGGGGAACAATACGCAGCGGCGCGTCACCGCCGATCCGACCGGGCTCGGCATGTACCACAACTGGGGTTTCTCCTGGCCCGCCAACCGCCGCATCATGTACAACCGCGCCTCCGCCGACGCGGAAGGAAAGCCGTGGGATGCGAAGCGGATCGGGATCCAGTGGAACGGCGAAAAGTGGGTCGGCGACGTGCCGGACATGAAGCCGGACGCTCCCCCGGGAACCTTCGGAGCGTTCATCATGCTGCCCGAAGGCGTCGGCCGGCTCTACTCGCCGGTCCTGAACGACGGGCCGTTTCCGGAGCATTACGAGGCCGTGGAGGCCCCGGTTCCAAACGCCCTTCACCCGAAGGTCACTTCGAACCCCGTCTCCAAGCGCTTCTCGACCGACAAGGACAAGTACGGCGCCGCGGACAAGTTCCCGATCGTCTGCACGACCTACCGCCTGACCGAGCACTTCCACTACTGGACTCAGCATCACAAGAACGGACGATTGAACGAGATCCAACCCGGCTTCTTCGTGGAGATCCCGGAAGGGCTCGCCAAGGAGAGAGGGATCGCGAACGGCTCGCAGGTGAAGGTCTCGTCGGCCCGCGGCGCGATTCAGGGCGTCGCGATGGTGACGAACCGTTTAATGCCCCTGAAGATCGACGGCAAGCAGACCTGGCACATCGGCTTCCCGATTCACTGGGGCTTCGCCGCCGCCGAGGGGCACCGCGGTCCCCTCGCGAACATGCTGACGCCCTCGGCGATGGATCCGAACACGTGGACTCCCGAGTTCAAGGCCTTCCTCGTTCAGATCGAGAAAGCGTAGGGGCGCGCCAATGGTGATGCAAAGCCTCGAAATCCGCCGCTCGTCCGCTTCGGTCTGGGGTCTCCCGTCGGGGATCCGAACGCTGCCGACCGTCTCGAAATACATCGACACGAGCACCTGCATCGGCTGCAAAGCCTGCGAGGTGGCCTGCCAGGAATGGAACGACCTTCGACCCGTTCAGACCACCCAGCTCGGGACGTACCAGACGATGCCCACGCTGCATCCCGAGTTCTGGAACCTGATTCGCTTCAACGAGCAGAACTTTGACGGCGGGATCGCGTGGATCATGCGCAAGGACCAGTGCATGCACTGCGACGACCCGGGGTGTCTCGCGGCGTGCCCGGCCCCGGGCGCGATCGTCCAGTACGCCAACGGAATCGTCGACGTCAACCAGGACCTCTGCATCGGCTGCGGGTACTGCGAAAGCGGCTGCCCCTTCGACGTGCCGAAATTCCACGCGACGACCGGCAAGATGGCCAAGTGCACGCTGTGCGTAGACCGCACCACGGTCGGCCTCGAGCCCGCCTGTGTGAAGGCGTGCCCGACGGGTTGTCTACAGTTCGGGACCAAGGACGACATGGTCGCGCTCGGCAACCAGCGTGTTTCTCAGCTGCAGACGGCGGGCTTCAAGAACGCGGCCCTCTACAACCCGGCGGGCGTCGGCGGCACCGGTGTTGTCACGGTCCTCGCGCACGGAGACCACCTCGACTGGTACAGCCTTCCGAGTAACCCGCATGTCCCGATCCTGACGCGGCTCTGGAAAAACGTGGTGCGGCCGCTCGGGATGGTCGCGATCGTCGGGGCGGTGATCGGGGCGTTCGGCCACTTCACCAAATACGGGCGCAAGGAAGTGCCGGGCTCCGGCGATTCCGGCGTCCAGCCTCCGGGCGTCTGACGCGGAACGAAGGAGAACCCATGAGCGCGACTCCCACCGTGCATCGGCCAGTGGACCTCGCCGTGGTCGCCGGGCGCGACCGCGAGAACGTCGTCGTCGGGCACGAGATCGTCCGGCACCGGCGCGCCTCGCGCCTGATTCACTGGACCGTCGCGTTGACTTTCTTCGTGTGCCTGTTTTCAGGAATGCCGATCTGGACGCCGATCTTCGGCTGGATGGCGGCGCTCTTCGGCGGCCTGTCCGCGGCGCGCGTGGTGCATCCATGGGCGGGCATCGCGTTCTTTCTCTCCTCCGCCGTGATGTTCTTCCACTGGCTGGGGGAGATGCGCTTTCTCCCCTCCGAGCGCGGCTGGCTTGGCCCGAAGGCCCTGGAGTACATGCGGTACGAGGGCGACGACTCGGAAGTCGGGAAGTACAACGGCGGCCAGAAGCTCTTCTTTTTTGCGACGTCGCTCGGCTCCCTGGGACTGCTGGTTTCGGGGCTCCTCATGTGGTGGCCGAGCGTATTTCCCCGCCTGGTTCTCCAATTTTCCTACCTGATTCACGACATCACCTTTATCTTCTTCGCGATCGCCATCGTGTTTCACATCTACCTCGGCACGGCCGCCGAACCGGGCACATTCGGGGCGATGACGCGGGGCACGGTCTCGCGGGGATGGGCACGGCTCCACCACCCGCGGTGGTTCCGCGACGTGACGGGTGACGACGCCTCCCGCCGCGGCTGACAAGAGCGTCGGTCAGGGCTTCGGTCTCCGCGCGCGGCGCGCGGAGTTGCTGGCGACGCCTTCCGCCGCCGCGCGCGAGCCCCTTCTCTTCGCGGCCGCCCTTTGCCGCGCCCAGGGCGGCGCCGCGGAAGCTCTCGCCGGGCTGTCCCTGACCGGATCCCTCGAAAAGGACGGAGCGTTGATCGAACCGGCCGTTCGCGAGGTCTTTCGCGCGGCCGCCGCGCACGGGCCGGCCCCCCTCGCGCAGGAAGCCAGTGTCCGCAGCGCGGAAAACTCCGAGATCCTCCGAACCCGCCTCCTGGTCTTCTGGAACGGCGACAGAACCGCCGCGGACGACTACCTGTCCCGAGCGGCCCTGCGGCCCTACGCGGAGGTCCTGCGGTCGCGCCGAACGGCGCCGGACCGGATCCACCGGCAGGGCCACTGCCCGGCGTGCGGGGGGCCCCCGGGAATCGCTTCCCGCCGCGATGGTTCCGAGTCCGAGGGCGCGAAACGGCTCCTCCACTGCGCGTTGTGTGGCGAGCAGTGGACCGTCAATCGAATCCATTGCCCCTCCTGCTTCGAAGAGGATCCCGTGAAACTGCCCTCATTCCAGGCCGACCGCCACCCGACCGTTCGGATCGAGGCGTGCGACACATGCCGCCGATACGTGAAGTCGATCGACCTGTCCACCGACGCCCGGCCCATCCCGGAAGTGGACGACCTCGTCTCGATCTCGCTCGACCTCTGGGCGAACGAGAAGGGCTACACGCGGATCGAACCCGGCCTCGCGGGTCTGTAGAGGCCGGGAATGCCGCCCGCTGGCGATCGGGCGGAAGCCTCCGGGGCCGTGCTCGGCGACGCTCAACGGGCTCTCAGGAACCGTTTCGACGATTTTCACAAGGCATTCGAAAGGCGGGACGAAGCCGCGGCGCGCGTTGCGATCGTTGACTTTCACGCCCGGCTCCGCGAGTGGACGGCGGCCCTGGAATCCACCCTTCTGCCGGCTCTGGCGGCCGCGTCCTCGCCTCGCCGGGATCTCCAACGGGAGCTCTCTCTCGACTTCGTCCAGTTGAGGGAGCTGACGCGCTACCTGATCGAGCAGATCTCCGACCGGGCGGCGCTCTCAGACATCCTCGGGTTGATTCAGAACCTGGACCGGCGGCTCCTGGCCCACGCTTCTCAGATGGAAACGGTTTATCTTGGCGCCGCGACTGCCGTTCTCACGCCCGAAGGCTGGACCTCCCTCGAGAAAGCCCGTCCCGACCCGTAGATCGCGACCCGCAACTATCCGAGCTGATTGAACTCCATGTCCGGGCCGGTGTCGGGCGGCAGCAGAATCCGGTAGGCGCTCTGGAGCCGGTCCGAGGACCATCCCAGGAAAACCCCCTCGCCCCGGAAGAGAGATACGGTCGGCGAGATTTCGATGAGGGAGATCGTTCCTTCCCCCTCCCCGGTCGCGGCCACGAGGCGCCAGGCGGATCGCGTCGTGACCGCCTCGCGCGTGCGGATGTGCACCCGTTCGAGCGAGACGAGGCGAGGATCGGTCAGCCCGCCCAACGGATCCGGCGGAGAGGGAGGTCCGTTGCCGGGGTTGTGCCGGACTTCATCCACCACGGGTGTGCATCTCCAGGTGCGGATCGCGCCGAAGGTCTCCTGCCGCAACGAGAGGAGCCCGCACGGGAAGGGCGAGCCTGTCTTCGGCGCCGCGGTCGGCGCGCCCGCTCCAGGTCGATTGAAGAAGTGCGGCGAGCTCTTCGGCGGACGCGCCCTCGCGCAGGGGCCCCCGCAGGTCCAGCCCGCGCGTGGCGTACAGGCACAGGTACCAGAGCCCGTCCGCGGTCAGGCGACTGCGGTCGCAGGAGCGGCAGAACGGAGCCGTCGTCGAGGCGATGATGCCGAACTCCCGGCCGCCGCGCAGGCGAAAACGTTCCGCGGGAGCGGAGCTCTTTTCGAGGAGGGGCTCGATCGGACCGTACGCAATTTCGAGCCGGGACAGGATCTCCGCGCGGGAGACGACCTTGCCGCCCGACCAGAGCGTGGCCCCTCCGACGTCCATGTATTCGATGAAGCGGACCTCCGCGCCGACGCTCGCGCCGTAGTCCAGGAGCGGGACGAGCTCGTCGTCGTTGACGCCGCGGATCACGACGGTGTCGAGCTTCAAGGAGGGAAAGCCCGCGGCCGACGCGGCGGCGATGCCCGCCAGGACCCGGGAGTGAGCATCGGATCGGGTGAGCGCCAGGAACCGCTCGGGGCGCAGCGTGTCGAGGCTCACGGTGAGGCGGTGCAGCCCCGCCGCCTTGAGCTCCGTCGCCTGCTCCTCGAGCAGAACTCCGTTGGTCGTCATCGCGAGATCCCGGATCGACGGATTGGCGGCGAGAAGCGCGACGAGCCGGGGCAGGTCCCGACGGACGAGGGGCTCCCCGCCCGTCAGCCGCACCCGATCGACGCCGATGCCCGTGAAAGCCCCGACGAGCCGGACGATCTCTTCGAAGTCGAGAACGTCTTCCCGTGGAAGCCAGACGTAATCCCGCTCCGGCATGCAGTACTGGCAGCGAAGATTGCATCGGTCCGTGACCGACAGCCGGAGATTCCGCAGCGGACGCCCGAGGAGATCGCGGGGGGAATCGGAGGGCACGGGAGGATTCTAGCGCGGTGTGGCGGTCCCTGGAGGTTCCGCAAGGCCAGGAATCGAGAATCGGGAATCCGCCACCCGGAGGCCGCCGCCCTTCGATGCTACGCGGGCGAGCGGCCGACCCGGAGGTCGAGCGTCCAGGTGACCGGGCGCGGGGTCGCGGGGTCGCCCCACGCGGCGGCGAGCTCCCGTTCCACGAGCAGGACGGGGTCCCGCCCTTGAGAGGCGGAGTACCGGCGCGTCGCGGACCAGGTGCGCAGGTACCCGGCGAGGTCCGACAGAGTCCACTCTTTCTCCATGACGAACGTCGGGGCCGTCATCTCCCGGAAGGGAAACTCGATCGCGCCGTAGCCCTGGTCGACCACGCGGCGTTCCCGAGGCCACCAGGGGCCCACGATTTCGCCGGCGAGCCGCCGGACTGCGGCGTCCACGGCCTTGCTGACGTGCAACAGGTCATAGGCCCAGACCGCGAGGACGCCCCCTCGAACGAGGACGCGCGAAGCCTCCTCCCAGAAACGGGCGCGATCGAACCAGTGGAGCGCCTGGGCGACCGTGACGAGGTCGGCGCTCCCGTCCGGGAGGCCCGCGGATTCCGCAAACGCGACTCGGTACTCGATGCGCGGATGCCGCGCGGCCTCCGCGATCTGCCGCCCGCTCGCGTCCGTCGCGACAACGCGGTCAAATCGCGCGGCCAGGGGAAACGCCGCCTGTCCGCTCCCCGTCGCGCAGTCCCACGCGAGCCGCCGGGCGGGAGCCGACGCGGCGAGGTAGTCGAACAGCGAGTCCGGATAGTCCGGCCGGTAGCGCGCGTAGTCCGACGCGTGTCCGGAGAAGTGGTCCGGGAACGCAACCGGAGAGTCATCGTCGGTCATGGAAAATCGGAACGAAAAGAGTCGCGCTCGCGAATCCGGACAACCTCCGATCGGGGTACTTCCGAAGTCTATAATCCAGCGGTGGCCGTCCTGGAACCCGGGAGCTTTCTTCCCCCTCTGACCTTGCAGGATGCGGATGGCCGCCCCGCCGCTCTTCCTTCGGGGGAAACGCTCTGGGCCTTTTTCAAATCGAGCTGCCCGACGTGCGAGCTGATGTGGCCATACCTCGACCGGCTCTCCTCGATGACGGGCGACACGGGCTCCCGCGTGGTCGCGGTGTCACAGGACGATGCCGCCGAAACGAAGGCATTTTACGAGCGGCTCTCGATCGACGTCCCGACGCTTTACGATCCGCCTCCCTGGAACGCTTCGGAGGCCGTTGGATTGAGCAACGTTCCCACCCTTTTCCTCGTGGACCAGGAAGGGAGAATTCGCGACACGGTCGAGGGGTTTCAGAGGGCGAAGATGGAGGAGCTGGCCGCCCGATTTTCGGCGCAAACGCGCGGGACGAGCCAGCCAGAGAGCTTTTTCCGAACGGGAGAGTCGGTGCCGGCGCTTCGGCCGGGGTGATCGTCGAAGAACGCCGGCAGTTAGCCGAGCGGGAAAGGTTTTTCAAGGTGTCGACGGTGGAAACAAAGAGACCTGCAACAGTAGGAGAGCTCCGCACCAGCGGATACCGGTCCCGAGGCGTCAAGGACGAGCTTCGGGACAACCTGCGGGTTCAACTCGCGCGCGGCGAAAACCCGTTCGAGGGAATCTACGGCTACGAGCGAACCGTCCTGCCCTCTCTCTACAACGCAGTGCTCTCGCGGCACGACCTGCTTCTGCTGGGTCTGCGCGGACAGGCCAAGACCCGTCTCCTCCGCATGCTCGTGCGCCTTCTGGACCCCGAGATCCCGGTTCTCGCCGGCAGCGAATTGAACGAGGACCCGCTCGTCCCCATCACCAAGTACGGCCGGCGGCTGATCGCCGAAAAAGGGGACGCCGCCCCGATCACCTGGCTCCCCCGCTCCGAGCGTTACCGGGAAAAACTCGCGACGCCCGACGTGACGATAGCCGACCTGATCGGCGACGTCGACCCGATCAAGGCGGCCACCGAGCGCCGGACTTATTCGGACGAAGAGGTCATCCATTACGGGATCGTTCCGCGCACCAACCGGGGAATCTTCGCGATCAACGAGCTCCCCGACCTCCAGCCGCGCATCCAGGTCGGGCTCTTGAACATCCTCGAAGAGCGAGACCTGCAGATCCGAGGCTTCCCGATCCGCATTCCGCTCGACATTCTTCTCGTCTTCTCCGCAAACCCGGAGGACTACACGAACCGGGGCAACATCATCACTCCTCTGAAGGACCGCATTTCGTCTCAGATCCTGACGCACTATCCCGACGACGTGAAAACGGCGGCGAAGATCACCGCGCAGGAAGCCTGGACCGAGCGGTCAGGAGAGCCGAGCATCGAGGTACCCGACTTCTTCCGCGAGTTGATCGAAGAGATCGCTTTCGTGGCGCGGCAGAGCGAGTTCGTCGACCAGTCTTCGGGCGTCTCGGCGCGCATGCCGATCTCCGCGATCGAGATCCTCGCCTCGAACCTGGAGAGGCGGGGCCTGCGGCACGGCGAAAAGAAAGTCTCGCCGCGGCTGTGCGACCTGCCCGCATGCCTGCCCGCGATCACCGGGAAAGTGGAAATGGTCTACGAGGGGGAGCAGCAGGGCGCCGAGGTCGTCGCCAAGAAGCTCATCGCGACGGCCGTGAAGAAGCTGTTCGATGCGAAATTCCCGGCGCCCGACTCGGGCCGCCCTTCACAGCGCAAGCGGGAAGAGCCGGACGAGGTCGAGGAGAGCTCCGGACCGAGCCGGCGGGGCCGCACGGCGGCGCCCGCTCCCGAGAAGCTGCATCCTCTCTACGAGCCCATCGCGGAGTGGTTCTCCAACGGCGGGAAAGTGACCGTCTCCGACGACACGCCGTTCGCCGAGCACCTGTCGGCGCTCGAAGCCGTTCCAGGTCTGCGCAAGGCGGTCGAGGAGCGGTTCGCGCCGGCCTCGCCTGAAGAGCTGGCCGTGGGGATGGAGCTGGTTCTCGAAGGGCTCACGTCACATCTGAAGATTGCCCGGGAAGACCTCGATTCCCGCGTGTCCTACGCCGAAATGCTGAAGTTCAACCTGGTCCGCGCGAGAAGCAACTAGGTTTCATGGCCGACCCGTCTTTCCGTTCGAGGGTTTTGTCGGGCGAACCTCTCCTGGGGTGCTTCCTCACCTGGCCGGTCCAGGGTGTTCCAGAGGTCCTCGCACTTGCGAACTTTGATTTCGTCGTCCTCGACGCGGAGCACGGATTTTTCTCCATCGAGTCGATCGAATCGATGGTTCGAGCCTGTGACAGCGTCGGCTTGCCTTCGATCGTCCGCGTGCCCTCCTGCCCCGCGGCGGAAACGGGTCGGTCGCTCGACGCCGGCGCCAGCGGCGTGCTGTTTCCGCGCGCCGAAAACGCCGAGTCCGCCCGGCTCGGCCTCGAGACGGCGAAATACGCGCCCCTGGGAAAACGAGGCCTGGCCGGGGTTCGCGCCAACCGGTACGGAACGGTCCCGCTCGGCGAATTCGTCGTTTCCGCGAATGCGACCACGATGGTCGTCGTCCAGATCGAGACGGCGGGGGCGCTTCGGGACGTGGAGGCCGTGGCGCGGCTCGAGGGATGCGACGTGCTCTACGTGGGACCGAACGATCTGACTTTCGCGCTCGGGATTCCCGGCAGGTACACGGACTCGCGATACCAGCAGGCGATCGCCCGGGTGGCGGACGCGGCGAAAAAAGCGGGGAAGGCCGCGGGGATCATGCTCGCACGCGCGGACCAGATTCCGCCTCTGCGCGAGATGGGGTTCAGCTTCTTTACGATGAGCGACCGGTTGCTGATCCTGGAGTCCGCCCGACAGTGGCGCGGAGCGATTCCTCGCCGCGTTCCGTCGGATGCGCTGAAAATAGAGGCCTGATCCGTGCGCTACCGCTATTCCGAGTACCCCGTCGATCTCCTCCGCGGGCTTCTCACCTACCAGGAGCTCGTCAAGCTGTTCCTGCAGCTCGTCCTGCAGACCGGGGGCGACGTCGAAGAAGCGCTCCAGTGGATGAAGTACCTCCAGGACCGCGGGATGATCGACGAGGGGATCGACCTCGAAGCCTTCCGGAAAGAGCTCGAGAAGAGCGAAATCGTCGAAGACCGGGGCGGCAAGCTCTCGCTGTCCGCGGCGGGCGAGAGACGAATCCGGCGCTCGGCTCTCGAGGAGATCTTCACGTCGCTTTCGAAATCCGGCCCGGGCTACCACGCCATTCCGCGGGCGGGAGGCGGGGGCGAGCTGCTCCCGGAGACGCGCGGATACGAGTTCGGGGACAACCCGACCGCCATCGACGGGGTCCGCTCGATCGGAAACGCCGTCCGTCGCGACGCCGACGAGATCGCCCTGAAGCCCGAAGATTTCGAGGTCCACGAGGAGGAGCACCTGACCTCGTGCGCGACCGTTCTCGCCATCGATATTTCCCATTCGATGATCCTCTACGGCGAAGATCGGTTCACCCCCGCGAAAAAGGTCGCCCTCGCTCTGGTCGAGCTCATCCAGTCGAAATACCCGAAGGACTCGATCGACGTCATCCTCTTCGGCGATGACGCGAAGCGCGTTGCGATCTCCGAAATTTCGAAGACCATGGTCGGTCCGTACCACACGAACACCCGAGCCGGCCTCGCCCTCGCGCGCAAGCTGCTCGTCCACCGGAAGAACCCGAACAAGCAGATCTTCCTGATCACCGACGGCAAGCCCTCGGCGATCTGGGACCATGGGCGGCTCTACAAGAACCCGTTCGGACTGGATCTCAAGATCGTGAACCGCACGCTCGAGGAGGCGGACTCCTGCCGCCGAGACGGCATTACGATCACGACGTTCATGATCGCCACGGACAGCTACCTGGTCGATTTCGTCGACAAGCTGACCAAGATCAATCGAGGCAGGGCCTACTACGCATCGCCGTACAATCTCGCGGAGTTTCTTTTCACCGACTACATCCGCAATCGCAAGAAGTTCTTCCATTAAACGATGAGCCCGGGCCTTGCGATTCTCGGCGGCGCCGGGCTGCTTCTGGTCGCCGTCACCTTTCTCCCCCGGCTCCTTCTCCACCGGGCTCTCGACCGCCTCGCGGCCCGCCGGCTCGCGGTCGAAACCGAGCCTCCGGCTTTGCTCACACGCGCGGAACGGGTCGGAGGCCGGTGGCGCCGCTTTCCTGGCGTGCTCGGACTTTCGGGCGACACCATTTTCTTCGATGGCCTCTTCGGTGAGGTGTGGATCCTGCCGACGTCTCGTATCGGCAAGATCATCACGGGGCGGAAGCTCGCGTCGGGGCGGCTTCTCTTCCGGACGGAAGCGCTGCGCCTTGTCTCGACGGCCGGCGAGGAAACGCAGTTCGTCCTGACCCGCGCTTCGGCTTCCGCGTGGCGCAGCCACCTCGGGCTCTGGGCGATGGCCGAGCGGGTTCGCGATTCGGACCCATCCCCGGCGAATGCAGCGGCCGCCGGCCGGAAGATCGATCACGTGGTTCCCGGCCGGTCATGAGAGCGCGGTCGAGGCGTCGTTTTTTCGCGGCCCTCCTCGTCGTGGCTGTTTCCCTCGCGGCTCCTGCGCCCGCCGCCCCGCGTCCGGTGGTTCGCCGGCCGCGGCCCGCTCGAATTGCGGCGCGGCTGTCCCCGGACGAACGCATCTCGCTGGATCTGAAAGACGCCGACATCCGGGACGTCCTCAGGAGTTTTGCCGAATTGACGGGGACCAGCCTGGTGATCGATCCGGACGTGAAGGGATCCGTCACTGTCTGCCTGCACGACGTTTTTTGGGTCGACGCGCTCGAAGTGATCCTGAGGTCAAACGGCCTCGGCATGGTCGCGGGGGGGCGCGTGCTTCGCGTGGGAGCCCCGGCGCGCCTCGCGCAGGAAGATCCGCGCTGACCCGTCGCCGCCACGCCATGGAACATCGCCGCTTCCGATAGATTGCAAACAGGATTCTGAAGGACCGGAGGACCATGGCCGCGGAGGGCAGGACGGGCGGGCGCGAATCGACGGGGTTCGTGCCCGTGACGGGCGCGGAAGCGGAACGTCTCGGAGAGGACGCGCGGCGCTTCGTGAACTGGAAGCGCTGGGGGCCTTACCTCTCGGAGCGCCAGTGGGCGACCGTTCGCGAGGACTACTCGGCGGACGGGAGCTGCTGGGACTCCTTCCCGCACGATCACGCGCGCAGCCGCGCCTACCGGTGGGGCGAGGATGGCCTTCTCGGGATCTCTGACCGGGAAGGCCGCCTGTGCTTCGCCCTCGCGCTGTGGAACGGCCGGGATCCGATTTTGAAGGAGCGGCTCTTCGGGCTGACCGGGCCGGAGGGAAACCACGGCGAGGACGTCAAGGAGATCTACTTCTATCTGGATTCCACGCCGACGCATTCGTACATGAAGGCGCTCTACAAGTATCCCCAGCGCGAATTCCCCTACGGGGATCTGGTTGCCGAGAACGCGCGGCGGACCAGGGAGCACCCCGAATACGAGCTCCAGGACACGGGCGCCTTCGTCGACAGCCGGTATTTTGACGTGTTCGCCGAGTACGCGAAGGCCGCGGCCGACGACATCCGGATCCGCGTCACGATCGCGAATCGGGGACCCGAGCCGGCGAGGATCGACGTCCTGCCGACACTCTGGTTTCGCAACACCTGGTCGTGGGGCCGTTCGGGGGAGGGGTACTGGAAGAAGCCGCGGATCTCGGCGGATGGCGATCTCGCCCTGGTCGCCGAGCACGAGTCCCTGGGCCGTTTCCGGCTCGATGCCGCCGCCGACCCTGCCCCGCTCTCTCTTCTTTTCACCGAGAACGAGAGCAACACCGAACGACTGTTCGGAGTGACGAATGCGACGCCGTTCGTGAAGGACGCGTTTCACGCGGCAGTCGTGGCGGGACAGGGGTCTGCGGTCAATCCCGGGCGGGAAGGGACGAAGGCGGCGGTCCGGTACGCCCTGGAAATCCCCGCCGGGGAAGAGGTCTCTCTCCGCCTGCGGCTCTCCTCGGGGACGCCGGCGGGCGTGGGCGAGGACTTCGATTCCGTCTTCGCCGACAGGATCCGGGAGGGGGAGGTGTTCTGGAGTTCGAGGATCCCGGCCGCACTGACCGGAGAGGAGCGCAACGTCGCAAGACAGGCTTATGCGGGCCTCCTCTGGACCAAGCAGTTCTACCATTTCGCCGTCCGGGAGTGGCTCGAGGGAGACCCCGCCGGGCCCCCGCCGCCCGAAAGCCGCCAGCACGGCCGCGACTCCACGTGGGCGCATCTCTACAACCGGGACGTGATCTCGATGCCGGACAAATGGGAGTACCCCTGGTACGCGGCATGGGACCTCGCGTTTCACATGCTCCCCTTTTCCCGCGTCGATCCGCACTTCGCGAAGGAGCAGCTCATCCTTCTCCTGCGCGAGTGGTACACGCATCCAAACGGCCAGATTCCAGCGTACGAATTTGCGTTTTCAGACGTCAACCCGCCCGTCCACGCGTGGGCGGCGTGGCGCGCGTACAAGATCAGCGGCGCACGCGGGGAGCGGGACCGGCTCTTCTTAGCGCGCGTCTTTCAAAAGCTTTTGATCAACTTCACCTGGTGGGTCAACCGGAAGGACCCGGACGGAAGGAACCTCTTTTCCGGCGGCTTTCTGGGACTCGACAACATCGGGGTGTTCGATCGCTCGGAGCAGCTCCCGACGGGAGGCCACCTCGAACAGGCAGACGGAACGGCCTGGATGGCGTTCTTCTGCTCGACGATGCTGGCGATGGCGCTCGAGCTCGCGAGCGAGGATCCGGCTTACGAGGATGTCGCGTCGAAGTTCTTCGAGCATTTCGTCGCGATCACCGACGCAATGAACTCGCTCGGCGGGACGGGCCTCTGGGACGAGCAGGACGGTTTCTACTACGACCAGATTCACGCGGACGGTCAGACTCTTCCGCTCCGGCTCCGGTCGATCGTCGGGCTGGTTCCCCTTTTCGCCGTCGAAATTCTCGACCAGACCCGGATCGACAAATTGCCGGGGTTCAAGAAACGTCTCCAGTGGTTTCTGGACAACCGCCAGGACCTCGCCCGCCACATCTCGTACATGCGCGACGACGACGGCCAGCACGGCGTGCACCGCCTCCTCGCCATTCCCTCTCGCGAGCGCCTCGAACGCGTCCTCGAGTACCTCTTCGACGAGAACGAGTTTCTTTCCCCGCATGGCATTCGAGCGCTCTCCCGCGTTTACGCGGAGAACCCCTACACGCTGACCGTGGGGGGCCATCAGCATCGCGTCTCCTACGATCCCGGGCCGTCCACCACGGGTGTCTTCGGAGGCAACTCGAACTGGCGAGGACCCGTCTGGTTCCCGATGAATTACCTCCTCATCGAAGCTCTGGAGCGCTACAACCACTTCTACGGGCCGTCGCTGAAGGTCGAGCTCCCGACTCGCTCCGGCCGCTGGGTGACTCTCGCGGAAGCGGCGCGCGAGATCGCCCGCCGGCTCAGCGCGGCGTTTCTGCCGGACGCCTCGGGCCGGCGTCCCTGCTTCGGCCAGGACCCCCGCTTCGGGAGCGACCCCAACTGGAAGAACCTGCTCTTGTTCCACGAATACTTTCACGGAGACACCGGCCTCGGTCTCGGCGCCTCGCACCAGACGGGCTGGACCGCCCTGGTGGTCCGCTGCCTGGAAATCGTGGCGGATCCACGGGACAACACTGTCGGAGCCGGATCCGCAGGCGACGAGTAAAAGCACCGAAATTCGCCCCTTCATCGAAGGTGCCGACCCCCAACGCCTGCCTGCGGGACCCCCACTCCAACCCTCGAGCGCGGGCGAGGGGGCAGAGCTGCGCCTCCACCACGAGGGTGGCCAAGCTCGCCCCGAGAGGAGTCTCCCGACCAGAGGGAGGGAGGAGCCTCTCGGGGC
>JBDUBI010000117.1:0-4381 GCA_040004225.1 Acidobacteriota bacterium | reverse complement strand
TACCACTCGAAGACCGTCCCGAGCGACGACGCGAAGATGACCCGTCTCTCGTCCGAAGTGAGGGCGCCCGTCGGCGCCTGTCTCTCCATGGTTCCGGTCGCCATGAATCCTCCCTCGTAAAAGTTTAAAGATGCGCGAGGTCCGAATCGACACCGGGGATTTCGACGGAGAATTCTATTGTGAAGACGGGGGGATTTACGGGACCCGGGAGCCGTACGCTGGCGCTCATGGAGCGCCCGGATCCGGGCGGACTCGGGACGGCGGAGGTGCCTCCCGGAAACTCATACACCGGAACCGTCGGCCTGACGGTTCTCGCTCTCCGCGAGGGCGGCGTCCGGCGGCAGGCGCCGGGCATTGACCATTCGTGGGCGCAGAGTGGTTCAAACGCCGAACCGAAGTCAAGGGTTCTTCGGTCGAGAAGGCGGTTTGGGAATAACATTCGCGGGCCGAGGTCTCGTCCCTCCTCCGAGGGCGGCCGACCTCGGAAGGAGAACAGTCGGCCATGGCGACCAGAGCGGACGAAACGATCGAAGCCCTGCTCCTCGAAAAGCGCCGTTTCAAGCCTCGAAAGTCCTTCGCCGCGGGGGCAAACGTCTCGGACCCCGCGATCTATCGGAAGGCGGACCGGGACTTCGAGAAGTTCTGGGCCGGCTTCGCGAAAGAGCTCGAATGGATGAAGCCCTGGCGCAAGGTCCTCGACTGGAAGCCGCCCCGCGCCAAGTGGTTCGTGGGAGGCAAGCTGAATGCCTCCGTCAACTGCGTCGACCGCCACGCCCGGGGGGCTCGCGCCAACAAGGCCGCCCTCATCTGGGAGGGGGAGCCCGGGGACACGCGGACGATCACGTACCGGGAGCTGCTTCGCGAAGTTGGAAAGTTCGCGAATGTTCTGAAGTCGCTCGGCGTGGGAAAAGGCGACCGCGTGACCCTCTACATGCCGATGATTCCGGAACTGCCGATCGCCATGCTCGCGTGCGCGCGCATCGGCGCGATCCATTCCGTCGTGTTTGGCGGATTTTCAGCGGAGTCGCTGCGCGATCGCATCAAGGACCAGGGCGCGAAGATTCTGGTGACCGCCGACGGCGGCTGGCGGCGAGGAAACGTGGTGCCTCTCAAGAAGATTTCCGACGAGGCGTTGACGGACGCCCCGACCATCGAGAAGATGATCGTCGTCAAACGCACCGGCGCGGAGGTGAGCTGGCGCGCGGGCCGCGACCTCTGGTGGTCCGAAATCATGCGTGAGGCGCCCGCGAAGTGTCCGCCGGAGAAGATGGACTCCGAGGATCCGCTTTACATTCTTTACACCTCTGGAACGACGGGAAAGCCGAAGGGCATCCTCCACACGACAGCGGGATATCTCCTTGGCACGTACGCGACGAGCAAGTGGGTGTTCGACCTGAAGGAAGACGACGTCTACTGGTGCACGGCCGACATCGGATGGGTGACCGGGCACTCGTACGTCGTTTATGGCCCTCTCGCCAACGGCGCCACGTGCCTGATGTATGAGGGAGCGCCCGACACGCCGGGCCGGGGCCGCTTCTGGGAGCTCATCGAGCGCCACGGCGTCACGATCCTGTACACGGCCCCCACCGCGATCCGCGCGTTCATGAAATGGGGAACCGAGTGGCCCGAAAGGCACGATCTTTCGTCGCTCCGGCTTTTGGGGTCGGTCGGGGAGCCGATCAATCCGGAGGCGTGGATGTGGTACCAGACCCACATCGGCGGCGGGAAGTGCCCCGTGGTCGACACGTGGTGGCAGACAGAAACCGGAATGATCCTGATCACGCCGCTGCCGGGCATCACCACGACGCGGCCTGGCTCCGCGACGCAGGCGTTCCCGGGAGTACGCGCGGAAATCCTGGATCAGAACGGCCGCGCGGTCGCCGTCGGCGGCGGCTATCTTGCGATCACCCGTCCCTGGCCCGCGATGCTCAGAACGATCTGGGGGGATGACGAGAGATACGTCAGCACTTACTGGTCGAAGTGGAACAAGAACACGTATTTCCCGGGCGACGGGGCCAAGCGGGACGAGGATGGGTACTTCTGGCTCCTCGGCCGCGTCGACGACGTCATGAACGTGGCGGGGCACCGCATCGGAACGATGGAAGTGGAATCGGCGCTCGTGGATCACCCTGCCGTCGCCGAGGCGGCGGTCGTGGGAGTCAACGACGAGATCAAGGGGACGGCGATCGCCGCGTTCGTCATCCTGAAGGAAAAATCGCAGACGGGCACCGCCGCTACGGGCGGAAGCGGGCTCCGCGCGGAGCTCTTAGCGCACGTCGCCAAGAAGATCGGCGCCATCGCGAAGCCGGACCGGCTGTTTTTCACGGCCGACCTCCCGAAAACCCGCTCGGGCAAGATCATGCGGCGGCTGCTCCGGGACATCGCGGAAGGCCGCGTGCTCGGGGACACGACGACCCTGGCGGATCCGGCGGTGGTGTCGTCGCTGAAGAGCCAGTACGAGGACAAGGAGGGGTAGGACCAGGGAGCGCGTCGGGTCGCGCGATCCCGGTTCGGGCGCGCGCGTCCCACGCGCGCCCGAACGGGCTGAAAGGCCGCGATGTGGTGTCCGAGCCGCTCTCAGGTGGTTCCGAGTGCCTGGCCTCACCCCTGTTTCACGACATCGTTGACCTTGAACCATTTTTCGGGCCCGCGTGGGACGCGCGGGCCCGAAGGTGGATTCGCCGGCCTGACGCCATCCGGTTACAATTCCAACAGTGCTCTCCACCGGCGGGGTTCTGGATGCTCGGACTCTGGGACGACTCGAACGCTGGCGGAAAGCGCGTGCTCTCTTTGTCCGGCCGGACGGGCCTGACGCGGAGCGCGCGCTTTCCGCCGCGCTCGGCAAGGTGTGGTCCCGGGGACAGATCTACGGCCGCTCCCGGCGCATCGCCGTCGAGCGCACGGCCGCCGAGCTTCTCACCCGGATGGAGAAGGCCCTGGGGCCGCTCGCCGAACACGTCCGGGTGGCGCCCGAGGACCCGGCTCAGACCAAGTGGGATGCGGTTGGCAACCTGGCCCCGCTTCCCGCCTCCGCCCGGCAGGTGGGCGCGCTCTGGCTGGTGGATGCTCTTCTGGCAAACGCCCTGTTCGTCGAATTCCAGCCGATCTTCGATCTGCGGTCTGGGGAGATCGTCGGCTTCGAAGGGCTTCTTCGCGTCCGCACGCCGGAGGGGGCCACGCGTCTCGCCGCGGAGATTTTCCCGGCGGCGCAGCGTCTCGGGATCGCGCTCGCCTTCGAGCGGATTTCCTGGGTCCACGTTCTCGAGGCGGCGGCTCGGCTCCCTCCCGACTCGATGCTGTTCTTGAACGTCAACCCGCGGCTCTTAACCGGGGAAGGCGGACTCTCGGGGCTGGGCGTCGAAGCCGAGAGGGTTCAGTTCCCTTACACCCGCCTGGCGCTCGATCTCGTCGAGGTGGAGCGCGTGGAGTCGCTCGAAAAGCTCTGCTCGGCGCTCGCGGTCCCGCACGACCTCGGCGTCTCGATCGCTCTCGACGACATCACGTCGAGCTACGAAACCATCCGATACTGCTCGGGCCTGGCGCCGCGGTGGATCAAGGTCGACAGCGAGATCACGCGAGGGGTCTCGAGCGACGCGCCGCGCAGGTCCGTTCTCCGGCTGCTCGCGCAGGTTGCCCGGGACGCTTCGGTCGGTCTCATTGCGGAAGGCATCGAAAACGCCGCCGACCTCGACGTCTGCCTGGCGGAGGGCGTCTTTGCGGCGCAGGGATATTTTCTCGCCCGTCCGGCGGAGGACACCACCGGCGCGACGCCCGAGTTTCTGTCCTGGCTCGCGGAATCGGCGGGAGGCCGCCGGGATGCCGGGATAGAGAGCGCGGCAGGCGGTCGTCCCCCCGTCGTAAGCTCGGCCGAAACGGAAGAGGGCTTCGAACTCTGACAGACCCCTCCCCGGCGGCGACCGCCCGGCTCGACGTCTGGCTGGACGTCGCGTGCGTCTATCCGACGAGGTCCCAGGCCAAGGCGGCGATCGAGGGAGGAAAAGTCGACGTCAACGGCTCCCGGGCGAAGCCCCATCGGGAAGTCAGGATCGGAGACCGCCTCACGATCAGCTCTTCCCGCGGAGATTCCCGCGTCCTGATCGTGAAGGCGGTCGCGTCGCGCTCGATCCCGAAGGCGCAGGCGCGGCAGCTCTACGACGACGCGACCCCTCCGCCCTCGCCCGAGGTGGCGGAGGCGAGACGGTTAGACCGGATGCTCGCGCCGCGAGAGGACGCGGGCCGCCCCGACCGCCGCGAGCGCCGCGAGAGAAGGGAAAGGAAAGGCTTTTAGACCGGCGCCAACCGTCGCCTTCGCTCACTGCGGGACCTGCGTTCGCCTGCGGGCGACCGCACCGCCCGGCGGCTCGCCTGAAGGCTCGACCGC
>JBDUBI010000039.1:0-14872 GCA_040004225.1 Acidobacteriota bacterium | reverse complement strand
CAGCGGGAGGCTCCTCCTTCCCTTCGGTCAGGAGACTCCTCCCGCTGCGAGCTTTAGCCACCATCGTGGCGGTGGCGCAGCTCTGCCCCCTCTCCCCGCGCTCGGGGAGAGGGTTGGGGTGAGGGGGCCCGCAGGCAGGCCTTGCAAAATGAACCGCTTCGGGTGATCCCGTGGGGTCAGAGCCCTGCCGATTCTCTGCGTCCGGCTTCAGACGTTCCGCGGAGACTCCGTCATCGGGTCGTCTGCGCTCGGGCCGTAGATCGAAGGCACCTTGCCTCCTGCCATGCGGACGTAGACGGAGAGTTGGCCGCGGTGGTGAATGGAGTCGAGCAGCATGAGCCAGAGGAGCTCGACCGCCTGAAACTCGAGCTTGAGTGCCGGCGGTCCGAAAGGCACCATGGCCGACAGCCTGGATTCCGGCGCGGAACGGACGACCTCGAGCGCCTCGCGGCCGCCGCGCTCGTAGGCTTCGACGGCCTCTCCGTACGTCCCCGGCGGCTCCGGCGAAATCGCCGTACCCGCGGCCGTGCCCCCGACCGTTCGCAGAATCATTCCGTTCTCCCGCGAGAACGTGTGGACCAGTCGCAATGCCGTCTGCGACCTTTCGTGCGGCTTGAACTCCTCGTTGCCGGCGGGATAAGCGCGCATCACGCGCAGAGTCTTCGGGAACTCCTTTTCGAAGAGCTCCAGCCAGATCTGCCGCCTGGCGACGGGAGAGACTTCGAGACCCGGATCGACCATGGAACCCCCTTGCGAGGCCGCATTCTTTCACCCGCATCCCTGACGCGGCTCAGGGCGCGAATCTGAACGATTGCTGAAGCACCTCTGAGCGTTCCGTGAAGTTCGGCGGCGCGCGTGGCGCTCGACGCGAGATTGCTTTCACGGAGGAGGGCGGCGAGTCGGCGGCTTGCTTCGGGGGCGCGCTGGAGGCGCTCAAGATTTCCGCGGCCGGGGACCGGCTGGTCTCGGAAGCGGTCGGCGAGATCGAGACGGAGGATGGGGTTCTCGTCATTCGCCGGATTTACCTGAAGCTGAATCTGAAGCGCGCGACGAAGACCGCAAGACAGCGGAGCGCGTTCACGGGATGTACCGGGACAGCTGCCCGGTGTATCGCACGTTGAAGGAGTCGATCGCGATGACGACGGAGTGGGTGTTCGAAGCGGTTCCGGGCTGAGCACCTTCTGGCGCCCCCCTCCGCGTATCATCGAGGCTCACGATGCGCTGGCCGGCACGGAATGGCTCCGCGGGCGCGGTCCGCGACGGGGGTCCGGAGAGCCGATGCCGCTGAAGATCGTTGTCATGCGCGCGGTGTTGTTTCTTCTCTTCGCGGGCGCGGGCCTCTGGATGACCCGGCTCGCCGTGCTCGCCATGAAACGGCGACTCGACTGGAAGCGGGACGGCGTCTCCATTGAAGGAGAAGTCGTCGGCTTCGAGGAGAGAGCGTCGACCGACACTTCCGACCAGCGCCCCCGGTTCGCGCCGATCGTCGCCTTCCGGGTCGCCGGGGGCGACGCGCGGCGGTTCACGTCGGCGACGGCAGTGCGTCCGAATCCCTGGGTGCTGGGTCAGAAGGTCCCCGTACGGTACATGGGGACCGACCCGAACGACGTCGATCTCGAGGAAGTGACGCGGGGACTCCTCCCGATCCTGGCGCTGATGACGCTCGCGATCGTCTTTCTCGGAGTGTCGCTCCTCCCGATCTTCATGCCGGCTCCGACTCCTCGTTAGGCGTTGCTCCGGGTAAGAAGTTCCCGATCGCATTGACCCGGGGCCTTCCGCCGCGTAGCCTGCCTCATACAATGCGCCGCCGCCGCCGATGATCGACACCTCACTCAAGCACTACCGCATCGTCGAGAAGATCGGCGAAGGCGGGATGGGCATCGTTTACCGGGCGCTCGATGCTCACCTCGATCGAACGGTCGCGATCAAGGTTCTTCGTCCTGAAGCCGTGGGCGACCCGGAGCGCAAGTGGCGGTTCGTGCGCGAAGCCAAGGCGGCGTCCGCGCTGAACCATCCGCACATCGTCACCATTCACGACATCGACTCCTACCAGGGCGTGGATTTCCTGGTGATGGAGTACGTCGAGGGAACGCCGCTCGACAAGCTGATCCCGAAGGGCGGTCTTCCCGTCTCACAGGCGGTCGACATCGGCCGGCAGATCGCGTCCGCGCTCGGCGCCGCGCATTCGGCCGGCATCGTTCACCGCGACGTGAAGCCGGCGAACGTCATGGTCGGAAAGGGAGGCCGGGTCAAGGTCCTCGACTTCGGCCTCGCCAAGCTCGTTGAACGGAACGGGGCCGCTGACGGCGAAACTTCGGACTCGACCGCCACCGCGGCTTCCGCGTACCTGCGCACCCGGCAGGGCGTCATCCTCGGGACCATTGCGTACATGTCACCGGAGCAGGCGCAGGGAAACCCTGTCGACGCGCGGTCGGACGTGTTCTCGCTCGCTTCCGTGATCTACGAGATGCTCGCGGGACATCGTCCGTTCCTGGGCGACTCGCATCTCCTGACCCTGACCGCGATCCTTCGCGACGATCCCCCGGCTTTGAAAAACGTCCGCCCGGAGGTCCCGCCCGGCCTCGAGGCGGTCCTCGCCCGCTCCCTGGCGAAGCCTCCCGCGGACCGATACCCGACGGCGAACGAGATGGAGACCGCTCTGGCGGAGATCGATCAGTCTCCTGCCTCTGTCCCCGCCATGCCGCCGGCCGCGAGCGGATCGAGGCTGCGGCGGCCCGCGATTCTCATTCCGGCTCTCGTCCTGCTTCTGGGAGCGTCAGGGCTGGGCGGGTGGCTCCTGGTGAGGCAGTCCCGGATACGGCGCGCGCGTTTCGAGACCCTTCCCGAGATTGCCCGCCTCGTCGAGCAGGGCAGACCTTCGCGGGCATACTTTCTGGCCCGGCAGGTCGAGGGATATATCCCGCAGGAGATCGCAAGATTGCGTCGGGAAATCTGGCCTGCGGTCTCGATCCGCACCGAACCTCCCGGTGCGGACGTAGCGTTCCGGGATTACATGGATGTGGATGGAGAATGGCAGTCCCTCGGCCGCTCCCCGCTGGAGGGGCTCCGGATTCCAATAGCGTATTTCCGCTGGAAAATCGGGAAGGCCGGATACCAGACCATCGAAATGGCCGCACCCGCCCCCCAGGGTTCCGTGCGGCTCGACCGGACCGACGCCGTCCCGGCCGGCATGGTCCGGGTCCCGGGCGGAAGCTTCGCGTTGCAGAGTCTGAGCACCGTATCGCTCGGGGACTTCTGGCTGGACAAATTCGAGGTCACGAACCGGCAGTACAAGGCGTTTGTCGATGGCGGCGGCTACGCGAAGCGCCAGTATTGGAAGCAGCCCTTCGTCCGTGCGGGCCGGGACATCCCATGGGAGGAGGCCGTCCTGCAGTTTCGGGACACGACGGGGCGGCCCGGGCCCGCGTCATGGGACCTCGGGAGCTTTCCGGAGGGGCACGAGGAGTATCCCGTCGACGGGGTGAGCTGGTACGAGGCCGCCGCGTATGCGGAGTTTGCGGGCAAGAGTCTCCCGACCGTGTACCACTGGTACAAGGCCGCCGGGATCGGCAACTTCTCCGAGATCCTTCGCCTTTCGAACTTCGGCGGGAAGGCTGCGGCGCCCGCCCGGAACCACAAGGGCCTGAGCCCGTTTGGAAGCTACGACATGGCGGGGAACGTCAAGGAGTGGTGCTGGAACGAGACCGCGGGCCGCCGGTACATCCTCGGCGGATCGTGGACCGACGCGAATTACATGTTCACGGAACCGGATGCACAGGACTCGTTTCGCCGGCTGCCGGGCTATGGATTTCGCTGCGTGCGCTACCTGACTCCGCTCGCGGAGACGCTGACAGCGCCCATCGCAGCGATCTCCCGGGATTACAGCAAGGAGACTCCCGTCTCCGATCAGGTTTTCGAGCTCTACAGGAGCTTCTACTCATACGACCGCACGCCGCTCGAACCCGCGAGCGAAGGTGGGGAGGAGGACTCGCCCTATTGGCGCAAGCAGAAAGTCAGCTTTGCCGCCGCGTATGGAAAGGAGAGGGTCCCCGCATTTTTCTTCATTCCAAAGAACGTTCGCCCGCCCTATCAGACGGTCCTTTACTTTCCGACCACCCAGGCCGTGCTCACCCGTTCGAGCGCCGATTTGAACATGCGCAACATCGATTTCGTGATCCGAAGCGGCCGCGCCCTTCTTCATCCCGTGTACAAGGGCACGTACGAACGTCAGGTGGAGGATCCCCGTTTAGAATCGAATTTGTGGCGGGATCTGATCGTTCAGCAGTCGAAGGACGTGCGGCGTGCCGTCGACTATCTCGAAACCCGGCAGGACGTTGACATGACGCGCCTGGCGTTCTACGGCGTCAGCCTCGGCGCGATCGACGGGGTCACGTTCGTCGCCCTCGAGAATCGTTTCAAGACGGCGGTCCTGGCGAGCGGCGGATTCCGGCTTCGGCGGGTGCTGCCCGAGGTGGATCCCGTCAATTTCGCTCCGCGCGTCCGCTTGCCGGTACTCCTGATCACGGGCCGCTACGACTTCTCCGCCCCGTACGAGACGGCGCAGGCTCCCTTGTTTCGTCTTCTCGGCACGCCCGAAAAGGACAAGCGTCACCACGTCCACGAGGGCGGACACATCCCGACCCAGATGCAGCCCATCATCAAGGAAATCCTGGACTGGCTGGACAGGTACCTCGGGCCGGTTCCTCCCTCCGGCTGACGCTCTCGTCCCCGGCGAGATGGACTCTCCGCCCGTGAGGGGAGGATCGGCGCTTCGCTCATCCATCTCGCCCGCCTCTCCCCTCCATTTCAGCTTCTCCGCGCCGTAAAAACCGAGAAGTCGTTCGCCGGACTGTTTCTTGCACCGGCCCGTCTTTCTCATCGCGCAACCAAAATCGCAAAACCTGGAGAACGATCGCATGAAGAATGAGAACGGAAAGGGCGGGAATCCCAAATCGCGCCAGTTGAAATCGCATACCGAGGATCCTCTCGGAAAAGCATTGACCACCAATCAGGGCGTGCGGCTCGAAAACGACCAGGACACGCTGAAGGCGGGCGACCGCGGTCCCTCGCTCCTCGAAGACTTCCACTTTCGCGAAAAGATCACCCACTTCGACCACGAGCGCATCCCCGAGCGGGTCGTGCACGCGCGCGGATCCGCGGCACACGGGTACTTCCAGGTTTACGAGGGGATTCCCGAACTGACGAAGGCCGCTTTTCTGCAGGATCCGGGCGTCAAGACGCCCGTGTTCGTCCGGTTTTCGACGGTCGCCGGCTCGCGCGGATCGAGCGATCTGGCCCGCGACGTCCGGGGATTCGCAACGAAGTTCTACACCACCGAAGGCAATTTCGACCTCGTGGGAAACAACATGCCGGTTTTCTTCATCCAGGACGCGATCAAGTTTCCCGACCTCATCCACGCCGTGAAGCCCGAGCCCGACCATCACATGCCGCAGGCGGCGTCCGCCCACGACACGTTCTGGGACTTCATTTCGCTCATGCCGGAATCGATGCACATGATCATGTGGGTGATGTCGGACCGCGCCCTCCCGCGGAGCTATCGGATGATGGAAGGGTTCGGGGTCCACACCTTCCGCCTGGTGAACGCGGACGGGAAGTCGCGGTTCGTCAAGTTTCACTGGAAGCCCGTGCTCGGAATGCACTCTGTCGCCTGGGATGAGGCGCAGAAGATTTCGGGCAAGGACCCGGACTTCCATCGCCGCGACCTGTGGGACTCGATCGAGAGCGGCAACTTCCCCCAGTGGGAGCTGGGCGTTCAGATCGTCGAGGAGGAAGACGAGAACTCCTTCGATTTCGACCTGCTGGACGCGACGAAGCTCATTCCCGAGGAGCTCGTCCCCGTTCAGCGCATCGGTCGGATGACGCTCGACCGCAATCCCGACAACTTCTTCGCCGAGACGGAACAGGTTGCGTTCCACATCGGCCACATCGTGCCCGGAATCGACTTTACGAACGACCCCCTTCTCCAGGGGCGGCTCTTCTCGTACACCGACACGCAGCTGATCCGGCTCGGCGGACCTAACTTCCACGAGATCCCCATCAACCGGCCGATTGCGCCCGTTCACAACAATCAGCGCGACGGGCACATGCGGCAGACGATCGACCGGGGAAAGGCCTCTTACCACCCGAACACGACCGGCGGCGGGTGCCCCGTTCAGGCAGGGGCGCTGGCGGGGGGGTTCGTTCATTTTCCGGAGCGCGTTGGCGGGAGCAAGGGCCGAGCGCGGTCCGAAAAGTTTTTCGACCACTTCAGTCAGGCGCGGCTCTTCTTCAACAGCCAGTCAGAACCGGAGAAAGATCACATCGTCGAGGCGCTTCGCTTCGAACTCGGGAAAGTGAACGCAAAACCGATACGCGACCGCATGGTCGGGATGCTCGCGTTCGTGGACCACCGGCTCGCCGGCCGCGTCGCCGAGGGACTCGGCATGTCGGAAATTCCGGTCGTGGATCCGCCGCTCAACCTGAGCTTCGGGGCGGATGCCGCGCCCGGGAGCCGCGAGCCGAAGGTCGAAGCTTCGGACGGCGCCGTCTCTCCCGCATTGAGCATGGCAAACACCGTCAAGGATTCGATCGCCACGCGGAAGGTCGCCATACTGGCGGCGGACGGCGTCGACGGGCTGGCCGTTCAGTCGATGATGCAGGCGCTCGACCGGCAGGGGGCGCAGGGCAAGATCGTGGCCCCGCGGCTCGGGTACCTCAAGGGCGCCGACGGCTCCGATCTGTTCGTAGAATTCAGCCTGCTGACCGGCTCCTCCGTCCTCTTTGACGCGGTGTACGTTCCCGGCGGAGCCGCAAGCGTGGAGGCCCTGGCGGCCGAGCGGGACGCGATGGACTTCGTCATGGAAGCGTTCCGGCACTGCAAGACGATCGGGGCGACAGGCGAGGGGATCCGGCTTTTGCACGGGATTCCGGGGCTCGAGTCTCTCGGCGCCGGAGGCGGCAGGAAAAACGGTGCCGGGGTGATCCAGGGAGTCGTGACGGCGACCGACGGCGACGCGGGGTTCGCAAAAACCTTTCTCGCGTCCCTGGGGATGCATCGGCACTGGACCCGGGTCGGAAAAAACAAGACCGTCCGGCCAGCGGATGGGGAAGAGACACGCGGCCGGCAGGCGCGACCGCCGGCGAGCTGAGCTCGCTCCCCCATCGCGGGGCTCCCCGGCCGTCGGTGGGAGCCTGCGTCGCCCGGCGGGGGGCCTCCCCCCTCTCCCCGCGCTCGGGGAGAGGGTTGGGGTGAAGGGGTCCCGCAGGAAGGGCGGGTAGCTTCCGCCAGGTTGCCGCAGCGTGACGCCTCCCCGCCCTGGCTTCGAAAATCACGGCGGAACGGGACACGCGCCCGGGAAGGGGCCCGTGATCAGGCGCTGCGCGGCCGGCTCTTCTCCCGTTGGTCCCTCGACTTCGGCATCGGCTTGAGCGGGCGCGTCGACACGGTCCGTTCCCTCGCGCCGTCTTTGCTCTTTCGCTCCTGCGCGACCCTGGCCGCCTCCATCGCGCTTTTCACATCCTTCTTTTCTTCGGGGGGCGGCAGGACGGCGGGGAGGCCCAGGGCCTGGAGCCACAGTTCCCGCGTCCATCCCTTCGTGTGGTACAGGTGCTCGTCCTCCTGGTCTTCCACCGCCTCATAGGCCTCCATCAGCGCCTGCTTCGCGGAGCCGGAGGATTTCTTCGCCACTTCCCCGATCAACTCCCAGTTCATGTGGTCCTTCGTCTCGGCGTCGACGACGCATTCGGCGGCGACGAGCTCTGCGGCGGCGAGCGACGGCCCGTCGCGGAGCGCCTTCTCCATGACGGCGATCAGGGACTTACCCTTCTCCCGCACGATTCGCCGGCCCGCCGTCTGCTTTTCCGGGTCCATCCCGAGCTTTTCGCAGACGTCCATCAGGATGAGCACGTGCTCCTGTGTCTGCGTCCCGTACTTCTGCCATTCCTTTTTGAGGTCAGCATTCTGAGCGCACGCGATGGCGCTGCGATAAACCTGGACGCCTCCAAGCTCCGTCTCGAGAGCCTGATAAATGAGGTCTTCCACCTGTTCGTCTTTCATGGGGACTCCTTCGTATTACTGGGTTTTGCGACGGAAGGAGGTGTGCAACAAGCGTTCCGGCGGCCGCGCCATGACCCGCGACGAGCACAGGCGGGAAACCTCCCGGGCGCGGCGTACCGCTTCCAGCCACCGGGGGCGAACGAAGCCGAAAGTGCGCGGGGGAACTCTTCGGCCGCCGGGCGAATCCCGGCGCCCCTACTGAATGCGGAAGCTCTTCGTCGAGGCGGCCTCACCGCTGTCGAGGGAAACGTCGAGCTTGTAGCCGCCCTTCGGCCATCCGTCCGGCTTCTGAATCGAGAAGTCCGTCACGGCGGGGCCGTTCGAGGAGATGGTCCGCTGGTCATTGCGGATGACCTGCCCATCCTGGAAGGTCCACTTGGCGTAGATCGTCGCCGACTTGCCCGCCCCATCGGTGGATACCGACGCAAAGACCGTGTCCTTCGGGCTGAACGTGTCCGTCGAGTTCTGCACCTTCTTATCTGCGCCGAGCAATTTCCCCAGGGACACGTCCGTCACGTGAATCGCCGCCGGCGCCTTCTCCGGCGAGGACGCTCCCGTGTCGCCGGACCTGGGGGACTGCTGCGCCTTGTCGGCGCGGGCGGCGTCGTCGCCCTGTGTGCACGCGGCGAGCGGCAGGACAAGAGCCAGCGCCATCAGCGCGGTAAACGGGAGCCCGCGCGAAAGACGCCGAGTCATGCCGGCCTCCTTCGTCATTCCGGAATCTTCAGGCGCCATCCCGGCTGAATCATGTCCGGGTTATGAATCAATTCCCGGTTTTCTTCGTAGATGCGCTTCCACGCGCTGGCGTCCCCGTAGAACTTCTGCGCGATTTTGGAGAGGCTGTCTCCGCTTTCGACCACGTACATCCGCATCGTCATCTGCTTTTCGAGATCCGAGACCCCGGGGCCCCCTGTTGAACCGGGAGGCGCTGTGGACGAGCCCCCCGAGACCACGTCTGAGAAATCCGGTTTTTTCGAGTCGTCGGTCATTTCTTCTCCCTTGCGTCGGCTCCTGCCAGGCAGAGAGCCTCTTGTGAACCAGTGCCCGAGTTGAGACCTTTGGAGCCGGAGGCCAAAGAAAAAGCGGGGGCGAGCCCCCGCTTCTCCTGTTCCGTTTCGCGGTTACGAACGGGGCGTGAGCGGAACGTTGTCGCTCGTCGTCTTGACGGTTGTGGTCGTTGTCTTCGTCGCGGTCGGCTGAGTCACGATCGAGCCTGTGTCGGTGCGCTCGTAAATCGAAACCCGCGTGCCAGTGCGGCGCCGCATGGTCCGGCGGACGATGAAGATCAGGCCGAGGAGGAGAGCCGCGCCGAGAATCCACATTGAAAGGGGCGACCGGGTCGTCGTCGTAGTCTCCGTCTGCTGCACCTGGTTGTCGGCGCCGGGGGTAGGCGCGGCAACTCCCGCGGGTGCGTCGGGGACGGTCGAGGCCGCAGCGCCCGTCGTCGAGGCCCCGCCGGAAGGCGGCGTGCCGCCCGTGCCGGAGTTGCTGCCGTTGTCCGCCGCGGCAACGCCCGCCGCCGCGCCGGCAGGCGCGCTATCCGAATGCGCCGGGGAAACGACCTGCGTGTCCGTGGTCTTCGCCGTGCTCTTCCGGGTCGTTGTCGACGGCTGAATCATTTTTTTCGACGACCGCGTCGTCATCTGCGAGGACTGCTTCTGGGCGGTCGGGTTGATCGGCTCGACGGCCGGGGCTGCGTCGTTCGACGACGGCGGCGCGACCGAGGGGGCGCTTTGCCCCGCCGGGGGATTGGCCAGATCCGGGTTGCTCGGAGGCTGCTGCTGCGTCTGCGGCTGTTGCGGCGGCGGCGGGTTGTCCTGGGCAGGGGCGACCGCGACGGTGCCGGCTGCGAAAAGGAATGCCACGAGGAAACGGGTGGTGTAACGCATGCGTTGTCCTTCCTTCGTATGAGACTCGCGACGCTCGGAGCCTCGATTTTCGGAGCGGCACTTTCGGAATCCGCCGCCTCGTCCATGCGGGGGTGATTTGCCCTCGCACAATCGCAGGAAGGAGCACTTTCTGTGCCATGACCGTTAGAAGCTTTCACGCCCGAAACGTTTAAAAATTCGGCAATCTTGCGGAACATGATCTGGTGTGCAGACCGATTTCGCGGCGACGGCTTCTCGCCCGAGACGGGCGAGAACTCGTGTAAGGCGGCGGGGAGCGGGTGTCAGGGGTGCGGCGGAGAGGGCGCTCGCCGGATGACCTGCACCTGCTGACCCTCGATCAAGGAGTCCGGCGGGCCGTCGATGACCGCCGTACCCGGTGGAAGGCCCGACGTCACTTCGACCTTGTTGCCGAAGTCCCGCCCGATGGTGACGGGGATTAAGGCCGCCCGGTTTCCGTGGACGATCGTCGCCACGCGAGGTCCTTCCGCGCGGAACAGGAGCGCGCTCACGGGAAGGAGAAGCGTGGGGGCGCCGCCCGCGAGCTTCAAGTGCACCTGCACGGAGGCGCCCGGCAGGATCGCCCCGTCGCGGTTCTCCAGGTCGATCTCGACGAGCATCGTGCGGGTCGCCGGGTCGATCGCATTGGAGTTCCGGATGATCTTTCCCGGAACTGTGACGCCCGGCCTCTCCGCGACGTCCACCTCGACCGGAAGCCCGGGGGTGGCGGCCGCGGAGCCTGCCTGCGGCACACCGATGAAAACGCGCAGCCGGTCGAGTGTCGCGATGTGAAAGAGCTCGCGTCCCGGTCCGCCGCCCGTGCCCGCGTCGACGAGCTGCCCGACGTTTGCGTTTCGCGCCGTGATCACGCCGTCAAACGGCGCCTCGATCCGTTCGAAGCCGACCATCTGCTGAAGGCGGCGGACGTTCGCCCGTGCCGACTCGGTCGCCGCGTGTCGCGCCGCCAGCCCGCCCGCGGCGTTGTCCGCCTCCTGTTTCGAGACCGAGTCGGTTTTCGCGAGCTCCGAGTATCGATCGCCGGTGATTTTCGCCAGGCGCTCGTTCGCTTCGGCGGAGGCGAGCTCCGCCTTCGCCTGCTGCAGTTGCTGTTCGATTTCCGGGGAATCGATCTCGGCGAGCAGCTGGCCTTTGCGAACGCGCGCGCCGAGGTCCGCGTGCCATTTCTTCATGTAACCCGTGGTGCGCGCATAGATGGGAGCGTCGGTGAACGCCTGCGCGGTCCCCGGAAGCAGAAACTCCCGCGTTGGCGCGCCGCGCTCGGGCTCGAAAACCGAGACGATCGGCGCCGCGTTTTTCTGCGCGTTCTCCTTGAGAGAATTTCGGGAGTGGACTCGAGTCGCTATGCCGAAGCCGGCGAGGACCACGGCGGCCGCGCCGATTCCGAAGAGGGCGCCTCCCGCCCGGCGCGGCGAGACTCTCGGCGGCGGCCCCGCCGGGGCGTCCAGCGCGACGTGAGACGCCGACGACGCGGCGACGGGGCGCTCGCGCGGGTCAACCACGGGCGGGCACCTCACGAGTCGCCAGGGTGTCCGGACCGGCGGCGCGGGCGGCCTTGCGGCCGTGGAGGAGGCTGAAGAAGGCGGGAACGAAGAAGAGTGTCGCGGCCGTGGCGAGCAGGAGCCCGCCGATCACCGCGCGGCCGAGAGGGGCGTTCTGCTCCCCGCCTTCGCCAATTCCGAGCGCCATCGGGACCATGCCGATGATCATCGCCAGCGCGGTCATGAGCACGGGCCGGAAGCGCGTGAACCCGGCGTTCAAAGCGGCCTCGAGAGCGTTTTGACCCTCTTCCATCTGCTCCTTCGCGAAGCTGACGACCAGGATGCTGTTCGCGGTCGCGACCCCCATGCACATGATCGAGCCGGTCAGGGCGGGCACGCTCATGGTGGTGTGCAACACGAAGAGCATCCAGACAATGCCCGCGATGGCGGCCGGGAGTGCCGAGATGATGATGAAAGGGTCGAGCCACGACTGAAAGTTGACGACGATTAAGAGGTAGACGAGCAGGATCGAGAGCACGAGCCCGGCGAGGAGGCCCGCAAAAGACGTTCGCATGGTCTCCGCCTGTCCTCGCACGACGATCTCGGAACCGCGCGGCAGATCCTTTTTCGCCTGCTCGACGATCCGGTTGACGGGCTTCGCGACGCTGCCTAGGTCCGTCCGGTCGACGGCGCCATAGATGTCGATCACCGGCTGGGCGTTGTAGTGCGAAATGCTCCCGAGCTGAGAGCCGCGCGTGATCGTGGCCAGGTTTCCGATGATCTGCGGTGCCCGGCCCGCCGCGCTGCTGATCGGAATGTTCCCGAGGTCCGCGAGCGAGCTGATGCGGTACTGCGGAGACTGCACCGCGACGCTGTAGCTGACGCCGCTCTTGGGGTCCAGCCAGAAGGTCGGCGAGGTCTGCGAGCTGCCGGAGAGGGCGACCAGGAGGTTCGCCGCGACGTCGCGCTGTGTGTAGCCGACCTCCTGCGCGCGGACGCGGTCGACGGCCATGAAGAGGCGCGGCGCATCGAATGGCTGCTGAATCCGCAGATCGACCAGCCCGGGGACGTAGCGGATTTTCTCCATCAGCTTCTGGGCGAAGTCGCGGTTGGCGTCGAGATTCCGGCCGATCACCTGCACGTCGATGGGCGCAGGGAGGCCGAAGTTCAAAATCTGGCTGACGATGTCGACGGGAAGGAAATAGAAAGTCACTCCGGGAAATCCATGTGTCAGCCGGGCGCGCAGCTCCTGGATCACTTCCGCGGTGGGGCGATGATGCTCCTTGAGGGAGACGAGAATGTCGGCGTCCGCGGGGCCGACAGGCGCCGAGTTGCTGTAGGAGAGGTTCAAACCGCTGTACGGAACGCCGATGTTGTCGATGAGCGTCCCCATCTCCTTCGGGCCGATCACCTCGCGGATCACGCCGTCTACCTGGTCGCAAAGGCGCGCGGTTTCTTCGATGCGGGTGCCGGTCCGCGCCCGGAGGTGGAGCTTCAGCTGTCCGGCGTCGACGGAGGGAAAGAAGTCCTGGCCGAGCCACGGGTACAGGACGACGACGGAGGCGGCGCAGCAGGCGAAGAATGCGAGGAGGAACCCCTTCCGGTGTTCGAGACACAGGGCGAGGGCCCCCCGATAGCCGTTGCGCAGCCTCTCAAACTTTCCTTCGAAGGACTTCTGCATGCGGCTGAAAACGTTCGAGCCGCTCGTTTCGTGAACGCCCGGCGCGTGCTGTTTCAGGAGGTACTTCGCCATGGTGGGAACGAGCGTGCGGGACAGAAAGTAGGACGCGAGCATGGCGAAGACGACCGCCTCGGCGAGGGGCACGAACAGGTATCGCGCCACTCCGGTCAGGAAGAACATCGGCACGAATACGATGCAGATCGCCAGGGTCGAGACGAAAGCGGGGATCGCGATCTGCGAGGCGCCGTCCAGAATGGCTTCTTCCGTCTCCTTGCCCTGCTCCAGGTTGCGATTGATGTTCTCGATCTCCACAGTCGCGTCGTCGACCAGGATGCCGACCGCGAGGGCGAGGCCGCCGAGAGTCATGATGTTGATCGTCTCGCCGAGAGCCGCCATGAGGAGGATCGAGCAGAGAATCGAGAGCGGGATCGAGACGGCGATGATGACGGTGCTGCGCCAGCTGCCGAGGAAGATCAGGATCATCAGCCCGGTCAGGCAGGCGGCAATGATGGCCTCGCGAACGACCCCGTTGATCGACGCGCGAACGAAGAGAGACTGGTCGTTCAACGGAGTGATGGTCAGCTCCGGAGGCAGCCCCGCTCCGATTTTCGGGAGCTCTTCCCGGACCCTCGAGATGATGTCCAGGGTGGAAGCGGTCCCCGTCTTCATGATCGTCAGCAGGGACGCGCGCTGGCCGGCGACCCGGACGATGTTCGTCTGCGGCGGGTAACCGTCCCGGACCTGCGCCACGTCCCGGATGAAGATCGTCGATCCGTTGGCGCTGCGGATCGGGATCTCGTTCAACCCCTGGATACTGGTCGGGCTGCTGTTCATCTCGACGGCGTACTCGAAGTTCCCGATCTTCGAGGTCCCGGAGGGAAGAATGAGGTTCTGAGCGCTGATCGCGTTGACGACGTCGGTGGGTCCGAGCCCCTTCGCCTGCAGGGCGGGAAGGTCCAGGTCGATCTGCACCTGCCGCTGCTTGCCACCGTATGGAAAGGGGATCGCGGCGCCCTGCACGGTCGCGAGCTGCGTGCGGATGTAGTTGTTTCCGAAGTCGAAGAGCTGCTGCTCGGTGAGTCCGCGCCCCGAAAGGGCGAGCTGCAGGACCGGCACGCTCGAGGCGTTGTAGGTGATGATGAAAGGCGGGTTCGTGCCGGGCGGCATGGACCTCACGGAGGTCTGCGAAAAGGCGGTCACCTGCGCGACCGCCGCCTCGATCTTCGCGCCGGGGCGGAAGAAGATCTTGACGACAGAGATCCCCGAAAGCGTCTGCGACTCGATGTGCTCGATGTCGTTGACCGTGGTCGTCAGCCCCCGCTCGTAGCCCGAAACGATCCGGTTGGCCATCTCGGGGGCGGAAAGCCCGCCGTATCCCCAGACGACGCTCACGACGGGGATGTTGATGTTGGGGAAAATGTCCGTGGGAGTGCGCAGGATGACGAGCGGCCCGAGGATCAGAACCACGAGCGCCAGCACCACGAAGGTGTAGGGGCGGCGCAACGCCAGCCGGACGATCCACATCGGGCTTTTTCCTCCTGTTATCGGATCCCCGGGTATCGGGTCCGGGCCGGGGTAAGAGATTCTAACGTCGCCAACCGTCGCCAACCGTCGCCTTCGCTCACTGCGGGAGCTGCCTTCGCCGTGCGCGGCGAAGGCACCGGCGAGCGGCTCGCCTGTCGGCTCGACCGTTCACCTGCTCCCTCCGTTCGCTGCGGCTCCCGCAGCGGGAGGCTCCTCCTTCCCTTCG
>JBDUBI010000184.1:0-43803 GCA_040004225.1 Acidobacteriota bacterium | reverse complement strand
CTCCCGACCTTCGGCCGCTCGCGTCTTCCTGCGCCCCAACCAGTACGAGTCCGGACGCGCCAACATCACCGTTCTGAACTGGGGCGATGCCCCCGCCGTCTCGATCGACCTTTCGAGCGTCCTCTCCCCGGGCGCAGCCTACGAGATCCGAAACGCTCAGAACTTCTTCGGATCCCCCGTCCTCAGGGGAACCTACGACGGCTCTCCGATTTCCCTGCCAATGACGGGCCTCTCGAGCGCTCTTCCAACGGGTTTCTCGACGCCCCCCACGACTGGACCCCGATTCAATGTTTTCATCCTGTTCTCGGAGCAAGCGCCCACCGTTCGGATCCCCGCTCCGCCAAGAACGAGTCCTCGCGCCGTCATTCGCTAGGTTCGCTCCCCTTCAGTTCGGAGGGGCGTCCGAGATGCGTTCTCGACAAGTCACGCGCCCGCTCGAAGACGTCTCGCGTCTGGCCGCCACCGGGACGCGCAACTCTTGCGGAAGCCAAGCCGCACGGCAGCCGCTCAGCACGGTCCTTCGCCCTCAGGGTGTCCGCAAAAGCGCAGCTCGAAACTCTCCCCTTCGACGGCCAGCGCCGCCACATACCCCGCGGAGGGCTCGAAACGCTGGAGACGCCAGCGGAGAACGGCACCGGGGGCGTCGAAGAGCCGCAGACGAATCGGACCCTCTGCCGGATCGAGCGCAACCGCGAAGCTGTCGAGGGGCATGGAGAGACCTTCTCCGATGCCCTTGATGTATGCCTCTTTGGAGGTCCAGCAACGGAAGAACGCCCTGGCTCGATCGTTTTCAGGCAAATTGCGCAGGGCCTCGGATTCCTCCCTCGAAAAGAAGCGTTCGGCGAGATCTTCCAGGTCCGGGAGAGCGCGAACTCGCTCGACGTCGATCCCGACCTCCATCGAGCGCCCGAACGCGAAGAGGGCCACATTCTCGGTATGTGAAATGTTGAAATGAATCTCTTCAGAGCCCATTTCGGGCGCGAGGTAAGGCTTTCCGTAAGGCCCATATCCGAACCGAACCCGCTCTGGCACCTGGCCGATGTAACGTCCGAGCAGAACCCGAAGGCTTCCTCTCGAAAGAGTGAATGCTTCGCGGTCTCTGTCGAAGTGGAAGCGCGACGCCCGTGCCACCTCAGCGCGATCGAGCACGCGGCCGAGTCTTGCGACGTCTTCAGCCGCCGGTCCGATGTCGGCTATCCAGACGTGCACTTCTCCCTTCTCCAAGGTGAGCGGCAAACCGGCAGGCTTTTTCAGGTTGCTCATATGCTTGAGATCGATGGGAAGAGTCGTGACATCGTCCGGGCGCATGGATGCACCGAGCCGCTCTAGACGATACACGTTCCGTGTACTTTTCTTCGTCGCGCTCTCCGCAACTCTGGGCGGCCGCTTCGCGATCCGGGCCGCGCCCGAGCCCGCGCGTCGTCAGGCTCGGCCCAACGTGCTGCTCATCACGGTCGACACGCTGAGGCCGGACGCCCTCGGTTGGGTGGCCGGCCGCAACGCGACGCCCGTGATCGACAGCCTGGCCAACGCCTCGTTCCGGTTTTCCGGAGCTGTGTCACCCGTCCCCCTGACGCTGCCCGCGCATGTTTCGATTCTGACGGGCGAGCTCCCCCGCCGGCACGGCGTCCGCGACAACGGGCAGGTACTCGGCTCTGAACGGCCGACGCTCGGCAGGGCGCTGAAGGCGAACGGTTACGCGACGGCGGCGTTCGTGAGCGGTTATCCACTGAGAAAGGTTTTCGGCCTCGACGGCGGATTCGACGTTTACGACGATCACCTGCCGGCGGGCTCGGAAGGTTGGGTCGAGAGGCCCGCGACACAGACGACCGCCGCCGCCCTGGCGTGGGTCGCCCGCGCGCACTCTCCGTGGTTTCTCTGGATCCATTACTACGATCCTCACGATCCCTACACCCCGCCCCGCGCCTACCTCCGCCCCGGTCCCCGCGGGGCCTACGACGGGGAAGTGGCTTATGTCGATTCGGCCCTCGGTGCGCTGCTCCGCGGGTTGCCCGCGGCCCCTCCCGAATCGCGAATCACCGTGCTCGCGGGCGATCACGGCGAGAGCCTGGGCGAGCACGGCGAGAGCACGCACGGATTCTTCCTTTACGACAGCACGGTGCTCGTCCCGCTCCTCTTCCACGCGCCTGGACGTGTGACGCCCCGGGTGAGCAGCCTGCCGGCGCGGCTGATCGACATTACTCCCACGCTGCTGGACCTGCTTCGGCTGCCCCCGCTCGCGGGGATGGACGGCCGGAGCCTGACGCCGATCTTCTCCGGAGCGAAAGACGATCCGGGAACCGCGTACCTGGAGACGCTGCAGCCATGGCTCGCCTACGGGTGGGCCCCGCTCTCCGGAGTTCGGGAAGCGGCATGGAAGCTCGTGAGGGCCCCGCGCCCCGAGGTCTATGACCTCCGGGCGGATCCGCATGAGGCGAAGAACCTTTTCTCCGGCAGTCGTGAACAGACCGTCGCTCTCCTGCGCGAACTGCAGCGCTTCGAGGCGGCCCCGGCGACCGACTCCCGGCGGATCGCCGACCCGGAAACGGTCGCTCGCCTGCGATCGCTCGGATACCTCGGAAGCGGGTCTTCGGGGCCGCCGGCAGGGCGCACCCTCGCCGACCCGAAGGATCGCCTCGCCGAACGGGTTCTCCTCCTCCAGGGAGAGGATCTCCTGCGGACAGGGAAGTTCGATCAGGCGGTGGCGGTCTTTTCGGAAGCCCTCCGGCGCGACCCCGGCAATCACTTCGCCCTCTTCCGTACGGGTGTGGCGCTCTCGAAAAGGGGCGATCTCCTCCGCGCGATCGCTCCCCTGGAGGAGGCTGTCCGCCTCGACCCCGAGCAGGCGGAGAGTCAGTTCGCGCTCGCGGATGTGCTGACGAGGAGCGGCCAGTACGCTCGAGCGATTCCCCACTGGATGGAAACGGCCCGCCTCCAGCCGCGCCGGCCCGCTGCGTGGTCGAACCTCGGAACCGCCCTGGGACGCGCCGGCAAGCTCACGGAAGCCGCCGTCGCCTTTGCGCGAGCGGTGGAAGTCGATCCTGGAGATCCGCTGCTCCTCGCAAACCTCGCGTTCGCCGAACGCGGAACCGGGAAGGACGAGGCGGCGCTCCTCCATCTCGCCCGCGCCGCCTCGCTCTCCGGGGACCGGTTCCCGTATCCCGGCACGCTCGGTCTGCTCTACCTGAAGAAGGGAGAGACGGCGCAGGCAGCGCCATGGCTCCGTCGCAGCCAAACGAAGGAGCCCGACTTCGCGGAAGCCAGGTTCGAGCTCGCGACGATAGAGATTTACGCAGGCGACAAAGTCGCCGCGAAAAAAGATCTCGGGACCGCCCTCACAGCATCACCTTCCCTGCGCTCGCGGGCCGCGGCCAATCCAGCCCTGGCCAGCCTTCTTCGATAAACCGCCGGAAGGTCTCGCGGCCGAATCCGTTGACGGCGCGGCGCTCAGGCGTGCATAATGAATCCATTCGGAGAAATTGGCGTCTTTCCATTCAAAAAGCGAACCGGGAGATAGAATTGAAATCCAAGCTCAAGCATTCTTCGGTCCTCGCCGTCTTTTTCCTGGCCGTGGTCGCGACGAGTCAGGGAGCGCCTCGTGCGAATCCGGGGAATTCCGCCCCGTCCACTTCGAGCACCCTCTCAGCCAGCCAGGCTCGTCGTCCCCAATCGGGCGGCAACACGTGCGCGACGGCGACGCCCATCACCACTCTCCCCTTCAACGACACGGGTGATACCACCGGTGCCACGAACAAGGTCAACGACGTCAGCTGCTCCCATCCTCTACTCGCTTCCCCCACCGATAAAGGGCCCGATCTCATCTACTCCTTCACGGTCGGAACGGGCAACAGTCTGACGTTCACCCTCGGACGAACCCTGCCGTATGACCCGAGCATCTATATTCTCAGCACCTGCGACGACGGCACGACGTGCGTCGCCTACGCCGATACGGTGCCCGGAAATCCCGCCACCGAAACGATAGCGGTCGCGGGACTCGCGCCCGGAACCTACTACTTTTACGTCGACTCCTTTTACGCGGCTCCGGTCTCGACTTCCGCAGGCCCCTACACGCTCTCGGTGACGGGAACGCTCGGCGCCTTGCCGACAAGCACACCGACCTCGACAAGCACTCCGACCTCGACAAGCACTCCGACGAACACGCCAACCAGAACGCCGACGAGCACAGCCACCGTCACTCCGACACCCACGAACACGCCGACGGGAACGATCACGCCCACCGCGACCCCGACGATCACTCCGACCCCGACATCGACGGCCACTCCGACATCGACGGTCGTGGCTACCACCGCGACACCGACGCGTACGCCGACGCCTGGTCCTAGCCCGTCGTCGACGCCGATCGGCGGAGTCGGGCCGTCTTCGCCCGTACCGACGCTCTCGCCCTGGATGCTCGCGGCTCTCGCCGGCGCCTTCGCGACCCTCGGCTGGTTCCTGAGCCGCCGTCAATAGACCGGGTGTCGTTTCGGGAGAGCACGAGAGGGCGACCGCTCGGATACGTCGGGCGTTCGCTCTACGCCTCACGAGTGTGGACAGCGTGCGGCGAAACCCGGGGAACCGTCGTCGGTTTCGGGTTCAGCTCTGCGCGCGAGTCCGGGAGACCGCCTCTTTCAGAAGATCAAGGGCCGCTCGCAAGCGGCCACGGAGATGCTCGAGAATCGAGCCCGCCCGCTTCGGGTAGACCAGGCGTCTCGAGACGATCAAAGAATCCAGGGTCCATGCATAAATGAATGCGGCGACATCTCGGCGAGTCCGATCGTTAAGCCCTCTCCGATGGATCTGATACCGATTATAGATCGTGAAATATCCCAGTTTGAAACCGTCCGGCCGTCCCCCTTTCGGTTGCAGGTGAAGGAGACGAGCAGCCGGCGTCATGATCAGTTTTCCCTTCTGGCGCGCGCGAAGAGAAAAATCGACGTCCTCGCCCAGCGAATATCCTTCGAACGCGTCGTTGAACCCGAGATCGACAACCGTTGCCGTTTTCCACATCATGCCGCAGCCCGGCAACCAATCGCCCTCGAGAAGCGCCCTGTCGGCGCCGATGGCGCCCCAGGGCGTCGACATTCCCGATCGGCTGTATCGGCCCGGCTCGAGCGTCGCAACGATCCCGAGCCGGCGCCTGAACCGCCAGACCTTTCTCAGGTGCGGTTCAGGTCCCTCGTTATGTACGATCGCGCCCACCCCGACGACCGCAGGTCCGTACTCACGGTGCACCCTCTGCATTTCGGCGAGACAACCGGGCAGCAGAACCACATCGTCGTCGAAGAAAACGAGAAGATCAGTCCTGACCCACTGCAGCGCGAAGTTGCGCTGTCGGGTCAGGCCTTTCCAGCGCCCCTGAACGCGAAGGTAGGTCAAACATCCGCTAAAGGAATAGAGCTCCGGATCTTCGGACACGAGCCGCTGCGTATCCTCGTCCGAACTCGCGTCCACGATCACGATGGCCTGAGGCGGAGGGTCCTGACGACGAAGCGATTCGAGGAAGGCCGCGAGACTCTTCTCGCGGCGATGCGTGCAAACAACCACTGTGCAACCGGTCACGAGCCTGGAATTGTCGGGCGAGTCATGGCCGGCGCAGGCATTGCCCCGGTGGAGGGCATACACGACGTCCGAATCTCTCAGAGACTCCCGGATGCCCGAAGGGAGTAATGCGATCTCGGCGGCGATGGCCGAGGGAGTCATCCCGGAATTTCGACTGACAGAGGACGGGGCGGCTGCCTCAGCACGAAGGCCAGAGGGGGGCCGGTTGTTATGTAACAGGTCGAAAGATCCGGGCGGGACAGCGAGCGCCGCAACATGACAGGAGCTGAAATAATGACCAACTCGCCGCGGACCGTCCCGTTTTGGAACCTCGAACAGCTCAGAGAGACCGGGTCGTCGGCCAGATCGAGGGATCCCAAGAATTCCGCGATTGACATGGACAGACCTTCTCCAATCACTTTATATAAGTATCCCTCTCCGACCGGCAAGCAAAAATGCCTCCCCTCGACGGAATCCGGAAGTGGAGCGGGCGCAGGGCTTTACGCAGGTCGTTCGTGGCCGTTTTCGCAGCTCCGGGCGATTCCATTAGCCGGAGGCGATAGCCGCGCCTCCGACGTGGAGTTCGCCGCACGCCGACCGGGCGCCTCGCCCGCGGTGATCACCTCGCGCAGAGCGGGCGCTGCGGCCTCCCTCCGCCGCCTCACCCAGATGCTGCAAGGCAGCGAAAGGCACGTTAAGCCTCCCGACCTGCTCCTCGGAGATGAGCGCCCACGGGGGAGCGCCAGTCACCCCGCGGGTCTTATGACCCCGGAGTCCGCAACCCCTCTTCCCGGGAGGGCGATGCGAGAGCGGCATCCATGCATTCGTGAAGCTGCCCGGCCAGAAACGCGACCTGCGGCCGGATCAACATGTCGACGTGGTCGCCGGATACCGCTCGAATCTCCACTCCGCCCTGCGCCAGCTGCCTCCAGCCCATATCCGCGGTTTCGGAATCCGCCAGGGACCGGACCGTCGCCCGGAACAGGGTCACTTTGCCAGGATAGGGGCCGGGCGCGTACTCCCGATTCGCGAGGTATCCGGCTTCCCGCACGTCCTGCAACACGAGAGGCAGCGGTCGCGAGATCTTTCGATAGAACTTGTAGACCATTCGCCAGAGCCTGCTCCGAATCCGGCGCTGAAGAGTGCGAGATTTTCGGGCCACATAGCGGACTCGGTGAGAGCCAAAGAGCAGATTCTTCCCGTGGTACGCGATCCGCTCGACAGACCTCCTGAGACGTCTTCGCGAGACCCCGGCCGGCGAGTAAGCCGTCCTCGGGGCGAACGCGTCGAACAGGGCGACCAGAGCCACGCCATGGCCTGACTGGTCGAGTTGCCGAGCCATCTCGAAGGCGACCCTCCCCCCAAAGGAGGCTCCCGCCAGCAGGAAAGGCCCGTTGGGGAACAGCGCGAGCATCTCGGTGATGTAGTGGCGCGCCATGTCCTCGACGCACGTGAAGGGTTCGCGCTTTCCGTCCAGCCCCCGAGCCTGCAACCCATAGACCGGCTGGTCGACGCCCAGCTCTCGGGCCAGATCCACGTACCCGACGATGTTCCCTCCGACACCTGGCACGCAGAAGAGGGGGGCGCGTCCGGCGACTCCTCGCTGGATCATGACGAGGGAGGAATCGGGGGGGCTCCAGCCTTCCTCGCGCAACTTTCGGGCTAGCTGGGAGATCGTCGGGGCCTCGAAGATCGTCGCGAGCGGCAAATGGCGTTCCAGAGATTCGCCGATCCGCGAGAACAGCAAGGCCGCCAGCAGAGAATGCCCGCCCATGTCAAAGTAGTCGTCGAAAACGCCGATGCCCGAGACCCCGAGGACCTCCTCCCAGATTGCCGCCAGCTTGGCCTCCAGGGAGTCCCGCGGAAGGACCCCGCGCGCTTCGATTTCCCGGGATCCGAGTCCCGGCGCCGGAAGAGCGCGGCGGTCGACCTTCCCGTTGGGCGTTCGAGGAAGCTCCGTCAGAAGCTGGAACGTAGAGGGAACCATGTGCCCGGGGAGCTTTTCCTTGAGGAAAGCGCGCAGTCCCCACTCATGCAGTTCCGCCCCGGAAACCGCCTCGACATAGGCCACGAGCCTTTTCTCTCCGGAGACGTCTTCTCGCGCGAGAACGGCGCACCCGCGCACCGCAGAATGCATCGTCAGCGACGCTTCGATCTCTTCGAGCTCGATGCGGTAGCCCCGCAGCTTCACCTGCAAATCGCGCCGTCCTAGGAATTCCAGGTTCCCGTCGGGGAGGTAGCGCGCGAAATCCCCGGATCGATACATTCTCGAACCGGGTCGGCCGAACGGATCGGGAACGAACCGCTCATCCGTCAACTCCGGCCGTCCACGATAGCCCGTCGCCACTCCGGCTCCCGCGATGCAGAGCTCTCCCGCCACCCCGATCGGGACGGGCTGGTTCTCCGGCCCCAGAACGTAGAGGCGGGTATTTGCGATCGGGCGCCCGATGGGAACCGGGCCGGAAAGAGTCCCGTCTCCAACCTCGTAAACCGCACACCCAACGACGGTCTCGGTGGGACCGTACTCGTTGAAGATCCTCGTTTCGGGGGAGTGGGTACGCCAGAAAGAAACGGTCTTCGCCGGCAGGCTCTCGCCTCCGATCACCAGCGTTCGGACGCGCCCGCGGACGTTCTCCGGGGTGAGTTGCCTCGTGACGAGTTCGAGTTCGGCGGGCGTCGTCTTGACCAGGCTCCAGGGGTTCGTCTGCTCGAGCGCGAGCGCATCGGCCAGAGCCGTGCCGGCCGGCCTTTGCGGCAGGAGCTCGACGATGCCGCCGCACAGGAGCGGGGCGAAGAGCGAAGTCACCGTCAGGTCAAATGCAAGAGATGACTGAACGGGCGCCCCCCGACCCGACGCGACGGAATAGGCGCCCACGCACCACGTCAAATAGTTGACTACCGCTCGATGAGGAACCATCGTCCCTTTGGGCCGTCCGGATGAACCGGACGTGTAGATGAGATAGGCGAGATCGTCCGGGTCGACGTGGCCTTCCGGGTTCCCCGCCTCGCCTCCTTCCAGGGTCCCAGCCAACACGTCCAGGAAGAGCACGGTGCCGGAAAAAGGAATCGCTGCTTCGTATCGAGAGTGCGTCAGGACGACGGAAGGTTCCGCGTCCTCCAGCATGAAAGCGAGGCTTTCCCGGGGGTAGGCGGGATCGAGCGGCACATAGGCACCGCCCGTTTTCAGGATCGCAATGATTGCCACGACGGCCTCGGTGCAGCGATCCAGGCAGATCGCCACTCGCGTGTCGGGACCGACGCCCAAACGCACGAGGTGGTGTGCCAGCCGGTTGGAGCGCCGGTTCAGCTCGCGATAGCTGATTTCCTCTCCATAGAATCGCACCGCTGGGGCGTCGGGATTCTTTTCGACACTATCCTCGAAGAGACGGTGAAGGCATTTCGCCGGAGAATCGGAAGCGGTCTGGTTCCACTCGACCAGAAGTTGATGGCGCTCGGCGGGAGTGAGGATCGGGATCTCGTCGATCCGTAGCTCGGCGTTCTCGACGACAGCCTGCAGGAGCATCCGCAGATGCCCGAGCATGCGCCGGATCGTCGAGCCATCGAAGAGGTCTGTGTTGTGCTCGATGCCTGCGGTATAGCCATCGTCCCGCTCGATGACGAAGAGGGAGAGATCGGTCAGAGAGCCTCCTCGTTCCGCCTTGATGGGCTCGAATCGAACGTCTCCCGCGACGAAGGGCTGGATGAAGGCCTTTTGATGGACGAACATGGTCTGGAATACGGGATTCCGGCTCGGATCGCGCTCCGGTTTCAGATCTTCGACGACCTTTTCCAGCGGCACGTCCTGGTGCGTATAGGCATCGACGCAGACGCGCCCGATCCGGGCGAGAAGATCGCGGAATTTCGGATTCCCGGAGAGATCTGCGCGCAAGACGAGCGTATTCATGAAGAGGCCGATGAGGGGCTCGAGCTCGGCGCGCGAACGGTTGGCGATCGGAGATCCAACGATCAGGTCCGTCTGCCCCGTGTGCCGGTAAAGCAGGGTGAAATAGGCCGCCAGCAAGGTCATGAACGGAGTGACCCCTTCGCGGCGGGAAAGAGCCTTGATCTGCGTTGCAAGACCGCCCGGCAGCAACTCGGTAACGTAGTCGCCATCGAAGGTTTGTCGTGGAGGCCGCGGCCGATCCGTCCGCAGCTCGAGCACGAGAGGCGCACCGGCGAGCGCGGTCTTCCAGTAGGACTGATCCTCCTCGAGATCGGGACCTCCCACTGACTCCGTCTGCCACTGCGCGAAATCGGCGTACTGGAGCGAGAGCTCGGGCAGCGGCGACGGGCGGCCCTCGCGAAAGGCTTGATAGAGGATGGAAAGCTCCCGCAGGAGCACCGAAAACGACCACCCGTCTGCAACGATGTGGTGCATGTCGAGCAGCAGCAGATGGTCACCCTCGGAGAGTCGCCACAGGTGTGCCCGGAAAAGCGGCCCCTGGCCCAGATCGAACGGGCGCTGACTCTCCGAGCGCGCCTCCGTCAGGGCACGTGATTCGCGGTCGCTCTCGGGAAGAAGCGAGAGGTCGACCCGCGACAGACGAAGACGCGCTACCGGGACGATGACCTGCACCACCTCCCCTTCCCGAAAAGAGAAGGTTGTTCTCAGGACCTCGTGCCGCCGCAGGATCTCGTTCAAGGCTCGTTCCAGGAGTGCGGCATCCAGCGGCCCGGAAAGGCGCAGGAGGATTGGAAGACAGTAGGCCGAGGTTCCCGGGTTGTATCGATCGACAAACCAGAACCGACGCTGCGCAAATGAGGCGGGAAAGACGAAGACGTCTTCGGGCGATGCGGCCGCAGGCTCTGCTGTTTTCGCGGGCGGCGAAGAGGGGACCGGGTCGCTCATTTCCATGATGACGCCGGGTCTCAGGCGTCCTCCGATTTTCCCGTCACAGGCTTGACCGCCTCATACGGTGAGCATCCCGAGGAACCGAGACTAACGGAGTCTGCTCGCTCGCGCGCCGGGGCTGCCTTTCATCGAGAACCTCCAGGAGCGCCGCGATCGTGCGATGCCGGAAAAAATCCCTCGGCATGACGTCGAATCCGGCCGCCCTGGCCCGCGTGGCGATCCGAAAAATCAGGAGGGAGTCGGCGCCGAGATCGAAGACGTCGTCGCGGATCCCCACTCGGGCGATCCCGAGGATCTCGGACCAGATTGCCGCGAGGGCTTTCGCGGCCTCCGTCTGCGGCGCGAGAAATAACTCGCCCGAGAGCGCGGTGACTCCTTGCGGCGGCGGCAGGGCGCGATAGTCCACCTTGGCGTTCGCCGTCAGCGGGAGCACGTCCAGAATTTCTATGACTGCCGGAACCATGAAGGGCGGCAATTTTCGCCGGGCGAAGAATCGAAGCTCCGGCGCCAGACGGCGGGACAGGGCCGCGCGGGCCGGGCTGTTCGTGTAGTCTGCCCACGGCCTGCGACGTCCGGTTTCCTTTGACAGACCGGAACCGAGGTGTCCCGCATGGTGCACGGGACTCCGGAATAGAAGGTCGCAGCGGCCGTCGCGACCGGACTCGGACCACACCCGGTCCACGGCCCAATCGCGGCGCCCGGCGAGATCGACGATGGTCTCCAGGTCGACGCCTGAAACCTCGTCCAGGCGCCTCCGGAGATCCCGCACCGTTCCGGCAGCGTCGTCGCCTTCGAGAAGCTCGAGGAGCCTGGCCTCGGTGGCGAGCCGCTGGATCGGGACTCCGAGCACGAGAAGCGAATCGCGCGTGCCGGCCAGCAGATCCTCGAGAGCGGGCGTCGACATCCCGTCTTTCTCCCAGTCGCGCGTGACGCGCTCCCGGTCTCGCTCCGGGAACGACTCTCCGACGTGCACCACCACGTCGTAGTAGGCATCGGCGTGGAGCCTCGAGACCTCGTGGGAGAACCGGGCCCGGGACTGGCGGACCTCGATGCTCCCGATCCCGGCGATTCGATGAGAAAGCGCCCGGAAGAAATCCGGATCGACCAGCAGACGGCTTCCCTGAGAGGACGCGTGGCGCACGCGGTCGCGGAGCTGCGAGACGGGAAGCGCGTCGGGAGCGCGCTCGAGCTGCGCCGCCGCGTGAAAGATCTCCCACATCGGCAGGCTCGGGATGTCTCCCAGGAACACGTGCCCCCGGGCGCCCACCGCGCGGACCGCCCCTTCGACCACCCGCAGGAGGGTCTCGACCCCCGGGAGGTACTCGACGACCGAGTTGAGAATGACAGTGTCGAATGAACCCGGTTCGATGCCTCCGAAGTCATCCGCCATCCGACGCCGGAGAGCCACGCGCTCACCGGCAAGCTCCGTCGCGTCGAGGCGCCTGCGAAGGCTGTCGAGCGCCTCCTGCGAAAGATCCGTCCCCGCGTAATGCGTGCAGCGGGGAGCCAGCCTTTCGAGGAGGAGCCCGGTACCGCATCCGATCTCGAGAACGCGCCGGGGACTCCAGGAGAGGATGTCCTCGGCCACAGGCGCGAGCCACGCCTCCAGCTCCTCGGCGACGTTGCCGAGGTCGGCCCAACCGTAGAGGCTGACCCCCTGCGTATCGCTCTCTCCGATCGCCGCTCCGTACTGCGCCTGCCATTGCGAGCTCATCTCGGCCTGCCACTGCGCCTCGACTTCGCCCGCCTCCGAAACCCGGGGCACCACGTAAGCGACGAGCCTTCGATCACCGGGGATGTCCTCCCGCACCATCACCGCGACTTCTCGAACCTCGGCGTGGCCCGCCAGCGCGGCCTCGACCTCGCCCGGCTCGATGCGGTATCCCCGAAGCTTGACTTGCCGGTCGATGCGGCCGAGGAGCTCGATCGTCCCGTTCGCTCGGAAGCGGCCCACGTCTCCCGTCCGAAAGAGCCGCGCGCCGTGTTCGTGCCGGAAGGGATCCGGCACGAACCGCTCCGCCGTCAGCGAAGGCTGCTTCCAGTACCCGCGAGCGAGGCCGGTCCCGCCGATGAACACCTCGCCACGAACCCCGATCGGCACCGGAGAAAGCTCCTCGTCGAGAACGTAGAGCTGGGTGTTCGCGATGGGCGGCCCGATGCCGGGAAGTCCCTCGCCGGCGCTGACCCGCAGGACGGCAGACCAGATGGTGGTCTCCGTCGGTCCGTACATGTTCCAGAGAGAGCCTCCCCGGCAGAGCAGGGCGTCGGCCAGGTCCCGCGAGAGCGGCTCGCCCCCGCACAGCATCTTCAGGTTCGACTGACCCTTCCAACCGGACTCGATCAGGAGGCGCCAGGTAGACGGGGTCGCCTGCATGACGGTCGCCTGAGACCGGAACAGCTCTTCGGCGAGCGCCCTTCCGTCGGGGGCGGCTTCCGATTCCGCCAGCGCCGTTCTGGCTCCGACCGTCAGCGGCAGGAGCAATTCGAGCGTCGCGATGTCGAACGTCACGGTCGTCACGGCGAGAAGCGTGTCGTTCCGGTCGATTCCCGGGCTCTCCCGCATCGACTGGAGCAAGTTCGCGAGAGCGCGGTGTTCCACCGCGACACCCTTGGGCCTGCCGGTCGAGCCGGACGTGTAGATCACGTAGGCGAGGTCGTCCGGCTGCGTCCCGGACGTCGGATTGTCGGCGCTCGCCCCGGCGATCCTCTCGTGCTCCGCTGAGAGGTCCACGACCCGAATACCCGCCGGGGCAGAGAGAGCGCGGTCTGCCAGAACGAAGGAGACTGCGGCGTCTTCGAGAATTGAGCCGGTCCGTTCCGCCGGATGGCCCGGATCGAGCGGCAGATAGGCGGCTCCCGCTTTCAGAACCGCCAGCATCGCGACGAGCAGCTCGGGCGTGCGCTCCAGGCAGAGCGCGACGACACCACCCCGCAGGACGCCGATCGATCCGAGATAATGCGCCAGGCGGTTTGCGCGCGCGTTGACCTCCGCGTAGGAGAGCCGCTCCTCCCGGAAAACGATCGCGATCGAGTTCGGAGACCGGACGGCCTGCGCCTCGAATTGATCGTGCGCGCAAGCGGGCTTCGAGGGACGGCGGGCCGTCCGGTTCCACTCGACCAGCACGCGATCCCGCTCCGCGTCGCTCCACACGGGAAGTCCGTTCAGCGGCCGTGCCGCATCTTCGACGATGGCCGCCAGAAGCTTCTCGTAATACCCGAGCCATCGCTCCACGGTTTCCGCGTCGAAGAGGTCGGTGTTGAAGTCGCAGTCGAGAACGAGCCCGTCCTGCGTTTCGACGACGTTCAAGAACACGTCGTCGTTCACGAACGATTTCGCGTTCGTATCCACGTCGACACTCACCCCCGGCCACTCGATGCCGGCCCCGACCCGCTCGAGGTTGAACTGCGCTTCGATCAGGGGCAAGCGACTCGGGTCTCGAGGAAGCGAAAGCTTCTGGATGAGCCTGCCGTAGGTGGTGTCCTGGTGCTCGAAAGCGTCCAGGATCGCCTTCCCGGACGCTCGCAGGTGCTCCCGCGTCTCCGTCCGATTCGTCACGCGCGAGCGGATGGGAAGGAAATGGACGCAATGGCCGACAAGGTCCTCGGAACCGTCGCCGGCCTGGCCCGCCGCGGGGATCCCGACCACAAGGTCCTCCTCGCCCGTCAGGCGATGGAGGAGCGCTGTGAACGCGCCGAACAGGGTGCCGAAGAGGGTGCAACCTTCCCGGGTCCCGGCCTGGCGAATCGACTTCGCGAGCTCGCGGGACACGAGCCGCCTCGCGGTCGCCCCCGCATAGGTCTTCACGGAGGGCCGCGGCCGGTCGGCCGGCAGGTCGAGGACCGGAGGCGCAGACGCGAACTGCTCGAGCCAGTACGCCTCGGTCGCCGCCGCGTCCGGCCCGCTCGCGTGCGCCGCCTCCCGGAGGGCGAAATCGCGAAACCGGGATGCGGGCGGCAGCGTCCCCGAAAGTTCTCCGCGGCGCAAAGAGTAGAGGCGAGCGAGGTCTTTCAGGAGCACGTTCGTCGACCAGCCGTCGGCGGCGAGGTGATGGGCCGTCAGGATGAGCTCGTGGACCTCGGAATCGAGGCGGAGCAGCCGGCCTCTCACGAGTGGCCCCTGCGCCAGGTCGAACGGGGTCCGGGCCTCCTCCCGCAGGATTCGCTGCCGACTCGCCGAGGCTTCCGCGGGCCCGCAGCGGGAGAGATCCGCATCGGCGAGCGGGACGGAAAAGGCCGGGAGGACTCGCTGCCGCTCTCCCTCCCCGTCGAACGTCGTCCGCAGGGCTTCGTGGCGGACGACCAGTTCGTCGAGGGAAGCCCGAAGCGCCTCCACCTGGAGCGATCCGCGAAATTTGAGCGTCACGCTCTCGTTGAACGCACAGGACGCCTCCGGTCCCATCTGGCACGCGAGCCAGATTTCCCTCTGGGCATCGGTCAGAGGAAATCCGAAGTCCCCTTCTTCCGTTTGCACCGCCACCGCCGGCAACGCGGGCGCGCCGACCCTTCCTTCCCCGGAGGGCGCCGGGAGGAATCCGCCGGATCGCATGTCCGCCGCGCTTTCCTCGAAGGCGCGGACGACGAGATCGAGGTCGGCCTCCGAATGCGCCTCCGTCACGAAGCAGGGAAAGCCTTCCCAGAGGTGAACTCCCTTTTCGCGGAGGTGGTAGAAGAGCAGGCTCGCGAGCCGGTGCTCGCTCGAGAATCCGAAGAAGAGAATCGAACCGAATCGCTGCACGCGGCTCGGAACTCCGTACTCCTCGAAGCACCGGTTCAGCCGCATCGCGAGTTTCTCCGCCTTCGCGTTCAGACTTTCCTGAAACGCCGGCCCTGCCGCTTGAAGGCGCTCCAGAACGGCGGAGGCGGCGGCCAGAGCGAGCGGATGACGCACGAACGTGCCCGCGAAGAATGTGACACCCGCCTCGGGAATGGAGTCGTCGCCGAATTGCCACGCCCCGCCGTCCAGGGCATCCATGAAGCCCCGGCGGCCAGCGACGACTCCAAACGGCATGCCTCCCCCGAGAACTTTTCCGTAGGTCGCCAGGTCCGCACGGATTCCGAAGAGGGCCTGACAGCCGCCCGGGTGCACGCGGAAACCGGTGATGACCTCGTCGAAGATCAGCGCCGTCCCGCTCTGCTCGGTCACCTCGCGCAACCGGGTCAGGAACTCACGCGGCTGAAGATCGGGATGCCGGCTCTGGACGGGCTCGACGAGGACGGCCGCGAGCTCCGGCATGCGGGATTCGAGGATGCGCAGAGACTCGTCGGTGCCGTAGTCGAGCACGAGGACGTTTTCCACCTTCGCGCCGGGAATTCCCGGAGCGATCGGCAACGACCGGTGCATGCCGCCCGAGTGGATGCCGCGGACGAGCACCTCGTCGAACGTTCCGTGGTACGAGCCGGTGAAGAGGGCGATCTTCTCGCGCCCCGTGACGGTCCGCGCCAGACGGATCGCCGCCATCACGGCTTCGGATCCAGTGTTGCAGAAGGTCGCGCGCTCCATTCCCGTGAGCTCGCAGATGCGCCGCGCCACATCGCCGGCGAGGGGAGACTGCGGTCCGATCTCTACGCCCTTGCGAAGCTGCTCCGCGACCGCCTCCGTCACGAACGGCGGGGAGTGGCCGAAGAGGTTCAGGCCGTAACCCATCAGAAGGTCGACATACTCGTTGCCGTCGACGTCGCGTATGCGGGACCCCGAGGACCCGGCCGCGACGATCGGATAGACCATTTCCTTCCATTCCAGACGGAAGCCGGCAACGACCCGGGGGTCGGCGAAGTGCGACCGGTGTTCCTGCGCCAGACGCTTCGATTCCGCCGAGCGCCGCTGGTAGCGGGCGATCAACCGGGACAGGTGTTCCTGCTGCCGCTCCGAGAGGCCCGTCCCGGGCGCTTTTTCGATCGGCTTGTAGGGACCGAACGCCTGAAAACCGGGGTGCTCGGCCACGCGGGCGCCGGTTCCTTCCCGCGGCGCCGGGACGCCGGCGGCCGCGGACGGCGCGGGGACCTCGCCGCGAAGCATCGCGATCTGTTCGGACATCACGCGCATCTGATCGGCGAAGATGCGCTCGAGCGCGCCTTGCCCCGCGGCCTCCCCCGCCCCGGCCGGGGCGACCGCCGCCGGCGCAAACGGGGGGACCACCCGAAGAGACGTCGCTCCGGGTCGAGCCGCCGGCGCCAAATCCGGCGGCATCCGCGCGTCCAGGTACAACGCGAGAGCGCCGGCCGTGGAGGCATCGCCGAGCAGCTGTCTGAACGAGACGGTCACGGCGAATTCCTTCTGGACCTGCTGCGAGGCCTGAGTGAGAAAAAGAGAGTCGAAGCCGAGCTCCAGAAAAGTCGCGGACGGAACGATGTCCTCGGGGGCGAGCCCGGAGAGATCCGCGAATACGCCCTGGAGTTTCGCCAGGATTCGTGGTTGCCGGGCGGCGGCGTCCGAGGCGGTTGTGCTGATCACAGGGCTCTCCGTTTTCATCGGACGCGCCGCGTCCGAGGGGTGTTCCATCCCGTCGGCCAAGAGGTCGTGGGACTGCTCACGGTCTATCCAGTGGCTGCGGCGCTCGAAGGGATACGTCGGAAGCGGCACGCGCCGGAGACCTCTCCCCTCCTGCAGGGACGGCCACTCGATTCGCGCTCCCGCGGTCCAGAGCTCCCCGACGGCGGCCAGCAGGCACGCGCGATCCGATTCCCGCCCCTCCTCGGAATGGCCGAGCGACGAGAGCACGACCTGCTCGCGAAGTCTCTGCGGATGCCGGCGGCCGTGGAGCGCGAGGGTCTGGCCCGGACCGACCTCGAGCAGGACCCGATCTTTCTCGGTCATGAGCTCGGCCAGGGCGCGCGCGAAGCGGACCGGCCGCCGGAGGTGAGCGGACCAGTACGCGGGATCGACGGCTTCTTCGGGCCGGATCCACGTACCCGTCACGCTAGAGACGAACGGGATCGAGGGCGGCGACCGGCGCACGCTCCGGACGAGATCCTCGAAGGGAGCAACGGCCGGATCCATCATTTCGGAGTGGAAGGCGTGCGACGTCGGGAGACGGCGGTGCGCAATGCCCCGTTCCGTGAGGTCCGACTGGAGCGTCTCGATGTCTTCGAGCGAGCCTGCCAGCACGCACAGTGACGGTGTGTTCACGGCGGCGAGCGAGATGCCGGGCCGCATCACCGTTGCGAGCTCCTCTTCCTTGACTCGAACCGCCAGCATCGCCCCGTCCGGAAGCGCCTCGACGAGCCGGCCGCGCGCCGCGACGAGCGACAGGGCATCTTCGAGGGTAAAGACGCCCGCCAGTGTCGCCGCGGCGAATTCCCCGATACTGTGTCCGAGCATCGCGGCCGGCCGGACTCCCCAGCTCTCCCAGAGCCGCGCGAGAGCGAACTCGACGACGAAGATCGCCGGTTGAGCGGCGGACGTGCGATGGATCTTCCACGCCTCGATCGTCTCCAGTCCGCCGGGCGGATCGATCGCCTGAAGAACGACGCCGCCCGAGGGCCCGAGCAGCGCGATGCACCGGTCGACCTCTTCCCGGAACCTCGGCTCGGTGCGATAAATCTCGCGGGCCATGCCCGGATGCTGGGCGCCCTGTCCGGGGAAGATAAAGGCGACCGTCGGAGATTGCGAGCCGCACGCGCGTCCTGCCGCGGCGGCACCCGATCTGGACGGTTCCCGGAGGGCGACGGAGGCCTGGGCGGGGTCCGCACAGACGACGGCGCGCCGATGAACGAAATGCTTCCGCCCGGACTGGAGCGTGAAGGCGACGTTGGCGAGGTTCGCGTCGGGGTGATCCGACAGATATGCGGCCAGGTTCGAGGCGGCCGCGTCGAGGGCGTCGGGCGTCTTCGCGGAAAGCACGAGGAGCTCGGAAGAGCGCGCGGCCGGCGTCCGGGCGAGCGGAGCTTCTTCCAGGATCACGTGGGCATTTGTGCCGCCGACTCCAAACGCGCTGACTCCGGCTCGCCGCGGCGCGCCCTCCGCTGGCCGCCAGTCGGAAAGGCGGGTGTTCACGAAAAACGGAGAGTTGTCGAGGTCCGCCGCGGGATTCGCGCTCTCGAAATGGAGGCTTGGCGGAATGACTCCGGTGCTCACCGCGAGCGCGGCCTTGATGAACCCGGTGACTCCGGAGGCGGTGTCGAGATGACCCACGTTCGGCTTCACCGAGCCGATCGCGCAGAACCTCTTCCCGTCCGTCGAGGCGCGAAAGGCGCGAGTCAATCCCGCAATCTCGATCGGATCGCCGAGCGGGGTTCCCGTCCCGTGCGTCTCCACGTACCCGATCGAGTCGGCATCGACGTCGGCCAGGGCCTGCGCCGTCGCGATCACCTCCGCCTGCCCCTCGACGCTCGGTGCCATGTAACCGACTTTTGCGGCACCGTCGTTGTTCAACGCGAAACCCCGGATCACCGCGACAATCGAGTCGCCGCCGGCCAGCGCATCCGAAAGTCTTTTCAATACGACGACGCCGACCCCCGCCCCGAACACGGTACCCGCCGCGGCCGCGTCGAAGGCGCGACAACGCCCGTCCGGGGATCCCATCGCGCCGTCCTGATAGACGTAGCCGCGCTTCTGCGGGAACGTGATGGAGACGCCGCCGGCGAGCGCCGCGTCGCAGTCGTGCTCGAGCAGCGCCCGGGCCGCGAGGCAGATCGCCACGAGAGACGTCGAGCAGCCGCTCTGAACGTCCAGGCTCGGTCCCTTGAGGTCGAGCTTGTACGAGACCCGCGTCGTCAGGAAGTTGTTGTCGTTCCCGACGAGCGACGGGTACTCACCGATCTGGTAGGCCTCCGTCAGGTTCTTCCAGAAGCTCGCGTCACGCCCGCGCGCCGCCAGGAGGTAGGTGTTCATGCTCATCCCACCGAAGACGCCGATACGCCGGCCGGCCGCCCCGGGGTCGCAGCCGGCGTTCTCCAGAGCCTGCCAGCACGTCTCCAAGAACAGCCGGTGCTGAGGATCCGTGAGGCCCGCTTCCTTCGGAGTGAAGCCGAAGAAGGGGGCGTCGAAAAGGTCGACGTCCGCCAGGATCCCGCGGGCCTTGACGTAGAGAGGGTCGGCGAGCCGCGCGGCGTCGATTCCGGAGGCGAGCAGATCCTCGTCCGTCAGAGTGGAAATCGACTCCCGGCCAGCTTTCAGATTCTCCCAGAGTTCCTCGACCGAGGCGGCCCCCGGGAATCGTCCGGCCATTCCGACGATCGCGACGGCCTCGCGCTTCGGATCTCTCGCGCTCACGACGCTCCTTCCGTAGCGGGCGACCCTGCCGCCCTTCGGCCGCGGACGCGATCCCGCAGGGCGCTCAGATCGGCGACCGGGTCGCGTCTCTCCCGGAGGAACGAGGCGATCGCCCGGATGGTGGGGTGCTCGAACAGCGCCGTGATCGGGAGAGTGACGCGGAGCCGCGTCTGCAGCTTTGCGTGGGCCTCGATCAAGTGAAGAGAGCTTCCGCCCGCGTCGAAGAAGTTCGTGTCCCGATCGATCGAGGCGATTCCCAGAACGGCCTGCCAGACTTCCGCGATCAGCGATTCCGTGTCGGAGAACGGAAGCGCCGGAGGTCCGGCGGACGCCTGTCCCGGATCCGGCAGCGCATCGCGATCGACCTTGCCGTTCGCCGTCAGCGGGAGAGACGGGAGCCGGATGAAGGCCGCCGGGATCATATGGTCCGGGAGCTCGCCCTGGAGGAACCGGCGGAGCTCCGCCTCGTCGCACGTGCCTTCCCGGCGAGGGACGACGTATGCCGCCAGCGTCCGGACGCCCGCGCCACTCGCCCGGGCGTCCACGGCGCTCCGGCAAACGTCGGGATGCCGCTCGAGGGCCGCTTCGATCTCTCCGGGCTCGATTCGAAATCCCCGGATCTTCAGCTGGCGATCGGACCGGCCGAGAAACTCCAGACAGCCGTCTTCCCGAAGCCGCCCGAGGTCCCCCGTCCTGTAGAGACGCTCGCGCTCACCGGCGGACTCAAACGGGCTGTCCACGAAGGCGGCCTCTGTCAGATCGGGGCGCCGCCAGTATCCGCGGGCCAGCCCGTCGCCTCCGATGTGGATCTCCCCCGGCTCCCCCGGGGCGACGCACCGGCCGTCGGAATCGAGCAGGTGAATCCGGGTGTTGGCAATCGGGCGCCCGATCGGGATCGAGCCGCCGTCCGGCTCGACGGACGAAATTTCGTGGCAGGCAGCGAACGTCGTGCTCTCCGTGGGCCCGTATCCGTTCACGAGCACGCAGCCCGGAAGCTCGCGGAGGGCATCCCGCACGCGCGCCGGCGAAAGGACTTCGCCGCCCGCGATCAGCCGGCGCAGCGGCCGCAGGTAGTCCGGCCGTTCGTAAACGGCCAGGTGGAAGAGGCCCGCCGTCAGCCACAGCGTCGTGACGCCGAAATCGCGGATGGCGGCTCCGAGGTCGTCGAGGCTCGGCGGGCGCGGCGGGAGGAGGACGAGCACGCCGCCGTTCAAGAGAGCGCCCCAGATCTCGAACGTCGAAGCATCGAACGAAGCCGGGGCGGCCTGCAGAAAGACTTCGTCCGGCCCGAAACGCGCGTAAGCCGCCCCTTTCACGAGCCTCACGACGCCGCGATGGACGACCTCAACCCCCTTCGGCTCTCCGGTCGAGCCGGAGGTGTAGAGGACGTGCGCCAGTCCGAGCGGATCGTCCGTGCGAAGCGGATTCTCGTCGCTCCGCGCCGCGATCGACGAGCCGTCGGAGTCGACGCAGACCACAGGGCACCACGTGGCGGGGAGCGAACCGGCGAGACCGTCCCGAGTCACGATGGCGGCGGGGGCGAGGTCTCCGAGGAGAAAAGCGACGCGTTTCAATGGCAGGCCGGGTTCCAGGGGGGAAAAGGCCGCCCCGGTCTTCAGCACGCCGAGCATCGCGACGATCAGGTCGAACGAGCGCTCGAGGTGGAGGACGACGAGGGCCCCTTCTCCGACTCCCATTCCCCGTAAATGCCACGCGAGACGGTTGGCCCGCCGGTTCAGCGCGTCGTACGTGAGCGATCCTTCGGCGGCGGCGGAGAGGAGAGCGATCGACGTGCCCGACCGCCGCGCCTCGTCTTCGAACAGACCGGGGACGGTCCTGTTTCTCGGATAATCGGTGCGGGTCTGGTTCCACTCCTGCAGGAAGCGAGCGTCCTCCGGCGACAGATTGCGGAACGGATCGGGTCTCATGCGAACGACATTTCGCTCGAGCCGTGGAGGACGGCGGCCGGGACTCCGGCGGCCTCGCAGGCGGCGACGAACGCGCGGGACTGCACGATCGGACGCGACTGTTCGGTGTAGTGGATCGAGGTGAGATAGCCGAGCCACGGCTCGGAGCCCATCGCATAGACGTACGCGGAGCGCGGCCGAAGTCTCTCGACCATCGCCATGGCCCGCTCGCAATCGGACGCGTCGAGCCGGCGCGACTGGTCCATCCGGCGCGCGAGCGGCGCCGTCAGGACTGGCCCGTACATCCAGCTCATCGGAGCGCCTTCGCATTCCATCCCCACGAAGACGGCGTCGAGCCCGGCGAGAAGGTCGCGAAGGTGATCGTAGATGGCCGGCTCGAAGGCGTTCGAGTCCGCGCAGAAGAGAAAGGACCGGCCGAGCAGCTTGACGAGATAGGTTGTCTTGCTGCGGATGTTCAGGTCCCCGTGCTCGCCGAGGAACGGAACGGCGGTGATGGAGCCGCCCGGCGTCGCGATCTCACCGAGCTCGTCGAGCTCGTAGACGTTGCGGAATCCCGCGGCCTCGAGGATGAGCTTTAAGGACGGGTCGGCGAGCCCCCCACCCGAATTGCGGGGCACCACGATGTTTCGAATCCGGTGGCGCAGCTGCAGCAGCGTCTCGAGCATGCAGTGGTCCTGATGGGCGTGGGTGATCAGCGCGTAGTCGATCGACGCGGGGAGGTCGCTCCAGCTGTATCGCGGGATTCCGGCGCCGTGCTCGTACGGGATCAGAGGGTCCGTCAGCACGCTCGTTCCCCGGGTCTCGACGAGGACGCAGGCGTGGCCAAAATATCGGACACGGACTCCGGAAGACGGGGGGAGGCTTTGCAGACGCGGCGGACGGTCCGTGAAGAGGCGCTCGAAGTTTCCTCCGGACGACTCCGCCACTCCGAGGGCCTCCCGCGCGAAGGCGAGTGGTCGCGCGTGCTCTCGCATCCGAAAGAGCGCGTCGAGCGCTTCGGAGCGATAGGGCAGGTCGAGCCGCAGGCCGCCGCCCTCTTCGAGTCGGGGCGTGTTAAAGACGAAAGCGCGATCGTCTCCCCCGACCAGCGAGAGCAACACGCTCTGCGCGCTCTCGTCGAAGAACCGGCTTCGGTACAGGAGCGGCTCCAGGAATCGAATGGAAGCATGGTGATTGACGTCGTAGACGAGCTCGACGAATCCGCGAAGGGCCTCTGGGACGGCGCTGTAGACCGACTGGAGCGAACACCCGTCGGCACGTTCCGCGAGGATCTTCGTGAGCTCGCGCACGGCCGCGGCGAACTCCAGCAGCGGCGCGCTCGCCCGGCGCGTTTCCTGGAGGAGTCGCGCGACGGCCGGCGCGCTCGCCTCCCCGTGCCCGACGAACGGCCCTCCCGCCATCTCGGGATTCGAGAGCGCCGCCACATGCATCCGGGGATTCGCCAGGAACGATTCCAGCAGGGGCAGGTGCAGGCTTTCGACATACATCGCCGCCGTCATCGGCGAGACGAGGTAGGGCCACGCATACCAGCGGTTGAAAAGCGGCTCGACGAACGCGTTGGGGCGCAGGTAAACGGGCGTCATGACCGACACCGCTCTCCCCGTGTCCGCGGGCGATCCGCCGTGATCCGCGAAGCGCCGGCGCGCGCCGCGGGAGGATGACTCTCAGAAAGTCGAGACGAGGGCCCCGCGGAACAAACGTCGGCCCAGGTGGTACCCGCCGCCGCGTTTGAGTTGTACATGCGTTGCGTTCGTTAAAATAAGAAAACGACTCGACAGCTCCGCCCGGGAGGTACCCGTTCCCGCGTTCGGTTTTTCATGGTTCAGTCGAAGGAAGGGAAATGCGCCGCGAGAGTGCCGGAGGCAGCCGGCAGATGGTCCTTCGCCGGGGAGGTACCCGGGGTTGCGCATTTATTGTTCATGATGGACGAAAGAAGATAACAGATCTGCGACCCCGGGAGAAGAGGGAATCCGGATCCGCGGAGCAGGCGGAAGGCGTGCGAAGTCAGATCGCCTTGTTTTCAATACTTTACGGATCACAGGCGCCCGGGTGCCGGGGAGTGCCGCTAGACCCGGTTCTTGTCTTTCGGGCCGGCAGGACGCATTCCGGGAGCTCCGTCGCCCCGCATCGCCTCGCGCGAGACCGCGGCGATTGGCGAGCGGCGTATCGCGGGATCGATCTCGCCGGAGAGCTCGATGGTTTCCGCGAGCTCCGCGACCGTCGGTTTCTCGAAGAGCGTGCGCAACGGCAGCGAGATCGGAAACGCATTCAGCAGGCGTGCGAAGACGAGGGTCGCCAGGAGGGAGTGACCTCCGAGATCGAAGAAGTTGTCGTGAACCCCGACGCGCTCCACGCCGAGGACCTGCTCCCAGATTTCCGCGATGGTGCGCTCGATTCTGGTTCGGGGCGGCACCGGAGCGGTTTCCCGCTCGGGTGAGCTCGGCGATGGATCCGGGAGCGCCCGCCGGTCCACCTTGCCATTCGGGCTGAGCGGAAGCGCCTCGAGGAAGATGAAGGTCGAGGGAATCATGTAGTAAGGCAGAGTGGCCGCCATGAAATCCCGCAACGAAGAAACCGGCGGCGCCTCTTCGCCGATTCGAGGTGCGATGTACGCGATCAGCCGCTTGTCGCCGGTGGCCGACTGCCAGGCCGTCAACGCGCAGGCCCCCACCCGCGGGTGCTGCGCCAGCACCTCCTCCACCTCCCCGAGTTCGATGCGGAATCCCCGGACCTTGACCTGCTGGTCGAGACGGCCCAGATACTGCACGTTCCCGTCGGGCAGGAACCGGGCCCGATCACCCGTCCGGTACATCCTCTCGCCGGGGCGGAACGGGTCGGCGAGAAATCTCTCCGCGGTCAGATCGACCCGATGCAGATAGCCCCGGGCGACGCCGACGCCCGCCGTATAGAGGTCTCCAGGCACGCCGACGGGAACCGGCCGCAGGTGCCGATCGAGGATATAGATGCGCTTGTTCGAGATCGGACGCCCAATCGTCACCGGACCTTCTGAAAACCGCGTTGCGCAGGTCGAGTACGTCGTGTCTTCCGTCGGTCCGTAGAGATCCAACAGGCGCCGCTCCGCGGTTCCGCCGCGCAGGATCTCGCGGACGAGCGACGCCGAAAGAGGTTCGCCCGCGAGGTTGACCGTGGCGACCGACCTCGGCAGCGCCCCGATCCCGAGAAGCTCCTTCATAACGGAAGGAACGGTGTTGACCAGCGTCACGTCGCCGCGCGTCGGGAGATCGGCGAGCTCCAGGGCGTTCTGCGCGAGATGCACGGTCCCGCCCCAGCACAGCGGCGCGAAGATCTCGAACACCGAAAGATCGAAGTTGATAGAGGTCGAGGCGAGCGTGCCCTGAAGCTCGAGGTCGGAGTAGGCCTCCCTCGCCCACGCGAGCAATCCGACCGTGCTGCGGTGCTCGATCGCCACGCCCTTGGGTCTCCCCGTGGTCCCGGACGTGTAAAGGACGTACGCGAGGTTCTCCGGAGCGGCGATGGCGGGAGGGTTCTCGACGCTCCCCGCGGCGATGCGCGGCCAGTCGGAGTCGAGGCGCACGACTTCGAATTGGCCGGCCGGAAGGCTGTGCGAGGAGGGCTCCAGCGTCACGACGACCGGGGCCGCGGTCTCACCCAGCATGAACTCCAGCCGGTTGCGGGGATAGGTCGGGTCGAGCGGCACATACGCGCCGCCGGCCTTCAGAATGCCCAGCAATCCGACGAGCATTTCAGGCGACCGCTCGACGCAGAGCCCCACAAGGACCTCGGGACCGACGCGGCGATCCTTGAGGTACCAGGCCAGTCGATTCGCTCGTTCGTTCAATTCCCGATACGTCAACCGGGCGGCGCGCGCGACGACGGCGGTGCGCTCCGGGGTCTTTTCCGCCTGCCGTTCGAAGAGGGCCGGCACCGTTCGGTCCCGCGGATACGGCTTCTCCGTGCGATTCCAGTCCTCGAGGATCTGGCGGCGCTCCGTCGCCGTCAGAATCGTCAGTCTCGAAAGCGGCCGGGTCGCATCTTCCACCACGCTTTCGAGCAGCCGCTGATAGTGGGACATCATTCGAACGATCGTCTCCGGCTCGAACAGATCCGTGGCGTAGACGAAGGTGCAGACGAGGCCCGACGGGGTCTCGGAGACGTAGGCCTCGAGATCGAACCGGGTCGTCGGCATGTCCACCGCGAGAGGCACGACCTCAAGACCCGTCAGCGCGACGGTCACCGCCGGGGTGTTCTGGACCGCGAACAGGACCTGAAAGAGCGGATTGGACGCGAGGTTTCGATCCGGATGCATGTGCTCGACCAGTTTTTCGAATGGAAGATCCTGATGCGTGTACGCACCGAGCGTGACCTGCCGAACCCTCCCCAGGACCTCCCGGAAGGAAGGGTCTCCGGAGAAGCTCGTGCGCAAAACGAGAGCGTTGACGAAGAAACCGATCAGTCCCTCGACCTCGGCGCGTGTCCGACCGGCGATCGGCGAGCCCACCACGATGTCTTCCTGCCCGGTGTAGAAGGTCAAGAGGGTTTGAAAGGCCGAGAGAAGAGTCATGTAGAGGGTGACGCCCTCCCGCCGGCTCAGACGGCGCAAGCCTTCCGCAAGATCGTTCGAAAGCGAGAGGGAGCACCGGGCGCCGCGGTGGCTCTGCACCGGCGGGCGGGGTCGGTCTGTCGGCAGCTCCAGGACGGGCAGCCGGACGAGCCTCTCCTTCCAGTAGGAAAGCTGGCTCTCGAGCACTTCTCCGGACAGCCACCGACGCTGCCACTCGGCGAAGTCCGCGTACTGAATCGGCAGACGCGGAAGCGCGGCCGGCTTTCCGGTGGACAGCTCCTCGTAAAAAGCGGCGAGCTCACGCATGAATACGTCCATCGACCAGCCGTCGCTGACGATGTGATGCGTCGTAACGAGAAGAAGGTGCTCGCGGGGATCGAGACGGTAGAGAGTGGCCCGGAGAAGCGGAGCTTTCTCGAGATTAAACGGAAAAGCGGCATCTTCCGCGATCCTCGCGGCCGCCGCCGCTTCGCGCTGCGGCTCGGCCAGGCCGGTCAAGTCCACGCGCGCGACCCGGAACTCGACGCTGACTTCGATGGTCTGTACCGGGTTTCCGTCCATCGAGTCGAACCTCGTCCGGAGGGAATCTTGACGCGCGATCACCCTGTGGAACGCGCCTTCCAGCGCATCAACGTGCAATTCGCCCGCGAGACGAAGGAGCAGCGGAGCGTTGTAGAAGGCGTTGCCGGCCTCGAACTGGTCGAGGAACCAGAGACGCTGCTGCGCGAAGGACAGGGGGAGTTTCTCGGAGCGCTCGCAGGAAACGAGGGGAGGCGACGCAGCACCGGAGCCTTCACCCTGCGCAACCACAATCAACTCCGCGAGACCCGCGACCGTCGGGGACTCGAAGAGCGACCGCAGCGGCAACTCGACCCCGAACGCGTCTCTTATCCTCGAGATGACCTGCGTCGCGATGAGAGAGTGGCCTCCGAGAGAGAAGAAGTCGTCGTCGATTCCGACTGAGGGCAGCCGCAGGACGTGGGCCCAGATTCCCGCCAGCATCTCTTCGACGGGGTTTCTCGGCGCAACGAAGGACGCCACGCTTAGGTGAGTCTCCCCGGGCTCGGGCAATGCCCGTCGATCAAGCTTTCCGGTCGAAGTCATCGGAAGCTTCTCGAGCGCGATGTACGATGAAGGCACCATGTATTCGGGCAGCGTGCGCTTCAGAAACGGGCGCAGTTCGGAAGCGGCCGGCGCGCTACCCCCGGGTCCCACGACGTAAGCGACCAGGCGCTTGTCCCCTGACGCGTCCTCGCGCACGATCACGGCGCTCGCCGCTACGGATGGGTGCCGCGCGAGGACCGACTCGACCTCTCCGAGCTCGATTCGAAATCCGCGGATCTTGACTTGGTCGTCGATCCGGCCCAGGTACTCGATATTGCCGTCGGGAAGGAAGCGCCCGAGGTCGCCCGATCTGTAGAGATGATCGGCGGGGTCCTCCGCGAAGGGGTTTCGAATGAACTTCCGAGCAGTGAGATCGGGTCGGCGCAGGTAGCCTCGCGCCAAACCCGCCCCAGCGATGCAGAGCTCGCCCGAGACTCCGATCGGACAGAGGCGGAGCTCGTCATCGAGCACGAGCACCTGAAGGTCCGGTATCGGCCGTCCGATCACGCTCGCGAACGGCTTGCGAACATCCGCCGACGTCATCGGGTGATAGGTCACGTGCACGGTCGTTTCGGTGATCCCGTACATGTTCACGAGCCGGGGTGTTTCGCAGCCGTGGCGTTCGAGCCAGGGCGCGAGCATCCCGGCGTCGAGCGCCTCGCCGCCGAAGATCACGAGGCGCAGGCCGAGGGGGGTATCGGAGCTTGCGTCGATCGGAATGAGCTGGCGAAATGCCGAGGGCGTCTGATTCAGAACGGTCACGCCGGAGGCGGCGAGCAGGTGGTGGAATGCGTCCGCCGAGCGGGCGACGGAACGCGGAACCACGACGAGCCGGCCTCCGTACCTCAGCGCGCCCCAGAGCTCCCACACCGAAAAGTCGAAGGCATGGGAATGGAAGAGCGTCCACACGTCGCGCTCGTCGAACCGGAACCACGGCTCCGTCGACGTGAAGAGCCGGTCCACGTTCGCGTGCGCCACCAACACGCCTTTCGGCTGACCCGTCGACCCGGAGGTGTAGATCAGGTAGGCGAGGCTCGTCGGGGAATCCTCGTGGTCGAGGTTCTGGCCATCTTCCCCGGCGATCGACGCGGCGTCCGCGTCGATCCGGACGGAGAGCACGCCGGCCGGGACCTCGAGCGACTCAGCCGCTCGTCCGTCCGTGACGAGAAGGACGGCTTGAGCGTCCTCGAGCATGAAGCCGATCCGCTCGGGGGGATAGGTCGGATCGAGCGGAACGTAGGCGCCACCGGCCTTGAGCACCGCCATCAGAGCGACGACGAGATCGAGCGACGGCTCCAGAAGAACGCCGACGAGAACTTCGGCGCCGACCCCGAACCGCCGCAGGTGTCGGGCAAGCCGGTTGGCGCGAAGGTTGAGCTCCCGATAGCCGAGGGTTTGGCCGTCGAACTCGACCGCGATCGATTCCGGAGCTCGGTCGGCCTGCGCCTCGAACCGCCGGTGGAGGCACTCCGTCGGAGAGTTTGTTGCCGGACGCCGGTTCCAATCGTCGAGGATCTGACGGCGCTCCGCGTCGGTCAAGATCGGGAGGTTAGACACCGATTGTTCCGGCCGGTCGGTCATCGCGTCGAGCAGCGTCTCGAGATGCCCGAGCATCCGAGACAGAGTCGTAGGATCGAAGATCCCCCCCTCGCCGAAGACCCGCAGTGCAAGCGCCGGCTCCGCGTTCACGACCAGAGTGAGCGGAAAATTCGTACGCCCACCGAAGCCGCGGGTCCGGACGACTTTCAAGCCGCCGGACGCGGCGTCGGAGTCGAAATCGCTGTCGATGTTTTCGAAGACGACGAGGCTATCGAAAAGAGGCGTGCCCCGGGGCACTTCGCTCCACCCTTGAACGTCCAGAAGTGCGCTGTACTCGTACTCGCGAAGCTTCATGAACCTCCGCTGGACGGCCTGGAGGAATTCCCGCGCGGTCGTCTCTCGCGGGACGGCGACTCGAAAGGGCACCGTGTTGATGAAGAGCCCAACCATTGTTTCGACGCCCGGCAGGCCGGGAGGGCGGCCGGATACCGTGACGCCGAAGACGACGTCGTCCTGACCGCTGTACCGGCTCGCGAGAATCGCCCAGGCGCCCTGGATGACCGAATTCAGTGTCACCCGGCTGTTTCGGGCAAGAGCCTGAAGGCGGGCGGTTTGGTCCGGCGAGAGTCGACCACTCGCCTCGGTGAAGCCCGAACCGCCTCCAGCCGCACTTGCCCCCACGCTTCGCAGCGGCGTCGGGGCCGAGAACCCGGCGAGCGTACCCCGCCAGAACGATTCCGTCCTGTTCCGGTCCTGCTTCTGCAGCCACGCGATGTATTCGGAGTACGAGGGCGCCCGAGGCAGGGCCGCCTCGTTGCCGGAAACCGAGGCAGCGTAGAGAGTGAAGATCTCTTTGAAGAGCAGTAGGCGCGACCACCGGTCGAGAAGCAGATGCTGAAAGCTCAGAACGCATTCGTGGACGTCGTCCTCCGTTTGCAGGAGCGCGACGCGCCAAAGAGGAGCGGACGTCAGATCGAAGCTTCTTCCGCGATCCTCTTCGAGGAAGGCGGCGAGACGGCTCGACCGCTCGTCCCCCGGGAGCGCGCGCCAGTCCCGAACGTCGAGGGAGACTCGAGCATCCCGTTGGACGACCTGCACCGGCTTCTCCAGATCCTCCCAATGGAAAGAGGTTCTCAGGATCGAGTGCCGCTCGGCGACTCGCCGCCACGCCTCCGCGAAGCGGGCGACGTCGAGCTTTCCGCGGAGGGTCACGACGCTCTGCTCCAGGTACACGTCGTTGACCGGATCGTAGAGTGTGTGGAACAGGATGCCCTGTTGCATCGGGGAGAGCTCGTACACGTCCTCGAGGTCGATCTGATTGATCCCGGTATCCTGCTCGCCACGACCACCCGGACCTCTCGTCATTTCGACGTCTCGTCCGGCGCGTCGCCGTGCAGCGGCTTTCGACGCGAAGTCAGCAGCGAGCCGCGCGCCGCCTCCGAGTGCCGGCTCCTGCGGCCCGCGCCTTCCCGTCTGCGGGCTTCCCGGAGCCGCTCCATACAACGGCGCAACGTCCGTCCCGAGTCCTCGACGGCGATCCGGAGAAGTGTTTCGTAATCGAAGACCAGGGAGGCGATGGTCGGTGCGTCGAAGAGGTCCGTCTTGTACTCCACGTCTCCGCGCAGCCCATCGGGCGTCTGAGAGAGGCCGAACCTCAGATCGTGACGCGCGGTGCCGGTCGGTCCGCGGTCGAGTTGCCGGCAGTCCGGTTCGAGCGCGGTCACGAGAATCCCCGGAAGCTCGGGCCGCGGGTCGGGCACGTTCTGAAACGCGAACCAGACCTGATAAAGGGGCGACGAGCTCAGCGTTCGCTGCGCATGCAGAACTTCGACGAGCTTTTCGAACGGGAGATCCTGGTGCGCATATCCGTCGAGCGCGACTTCGCGCACGCGTCCGAGCAGCTCTCGGAACGTCGGGTCGCCGGAGAGGTCGATTCGCAGCACGAGAGGATTGACGAAGAATCCGATAAGATCCTCGGTCTCGAGCTGCGTGCGCCCGGCCATCGGGGTGCCGATGACGATGTCCTCCTGACCCGTTCGCGCGTGGAGCAGCATCGCGAACACGGCGAGGAGCGACATGTAGAGAGTCGCTCCTTCGTCGAGGCCGAGCGACTTCAATCCCTCCGCCGTCTCTCTCGAAACACGGAAGGACTGCCTCGCTCCCTGACCCTGGTGGCTCGAGCGCGGACGATCGAGCGGTAGATCGAGCATGGGGAGGTTTTGCCCGAGCTGCCGCTTCCAGAAGGTGAGTTGTTCCTCGAGAACGTCTCCGAGAAGCCATCGCCTCTGCCACTCCGCGAAGTCCGCGTATTGCATCGGCGGCTCCGGAAGGGGCGACGGTTCGCGGTCGCGGAAGGCTCTGTACAGAGCACCGAGCTCGCGGAAAAAGACCGACGTCGACCAGCCGTCCGTGACGATGTGATGCATCACGACGACGAACACGTGGTCTTGTTCCGACATCCGGAAGAGGGAGACCCGGACGAGCGGTCCTCGCGCGAGGTCGAACGGCCGCAGCGATTCTTCGTGGGCGAGCCGCAGGACCTCCCGTTCGCGATCCTCCCCGGAGCCGTCGGGGACGGCGGCGACCCGGGAAGCGAGCGATTGCGCGGGAGCGATGACCTGACGCGGCTCGCCGCCGGCCACCTGAAAGGTCGTCCGCAGAATCTCGTGCCGCCTCGCGATCTCCGAGAGGCTTGCCTCGAGGGCCGCGAGGTCGAGCGGCCCTCTCAACCGGAGCGCCACCTGCACGTGGTACGCGGGGTTCTGAGGCTCCAGCTGATCCAGAAACCAGAGCCGCTGCTGCCCGAAAGACATCGGACGTCCGGGCGCCTGGTCGGAGCCCGGCGGGCTCTCGAAGGGGCGTCCTGTCGCCGGATGGCCTCTCCCCCCCTCCGCGGCGGAAGATGCGTCGGGGATCCCGGAATGCGGCGCGCGGCTCAAACGACCCCCCGGCTCTTCAGGTCCTGAAGCTCGGCCGCGGAGATCCCGAGCCAGCCGCCATAGATCTCTTCGTTGTCGCCGCCTAACAGTGGGGGGGAGCGCCGGAACGATCCCGGCGTCGCGGAGAGCTTCACGGGGATTCCGACGGAGCGGATTTTCCCGAGCGCGGGATGCTCCATTTCGCGAACCATTTCGCGGGCGGCGACCTGCTCGCCCTCGAGCGCCCCGCGGACCGTGCGGATGAGGCCGCACGGAATCCCCGCCTCTCTCAGGGCCGCAAGCCAGTGCCCGGTCGGCCGGCGGGCGAAGACCTCCTCCAGCCGCTGGTGGAGCGTGTCCCGGCGTTCGATGCGGCCGGCGTTCGTCGCAAAGGCGGGCTCGCTGGAGAACCCGTGGGCGGTCAACACGGCGCAGAGGCGGTTCCAGAGCGCGTCCGTGCCGACGCCGAGCGCGAAACTGGCGTCGGACGCTCGAAACACTTCGTAGGGAGCGAGAGAGGGGTGCAGATTCCCGAGCCGCCGCGGCTCGCCGGTCCCCGCGAGCACGCCCGAAGCCTGGAACGTCAGAAGCGAAAGCGCGGCGTCGAAGAGCGCGACGTCCACGAGTTGCCCGGACCCCGTCCGGTCCCGGGCGCGCAGCGCGGCGAGAACGCCGTACGCCGCGTACAGAGCGGCCGTCACGTCCGTGAGAGGAACGCCCACTTTCGTGGGCGGGCCGTCGGGCTGGCCCGTGACGTCCATGATCCCGCTCTCCGCCTGAATCGTGAGGTCGAATCCCGTCTCCTGGCGGCGCGGTCCAGTCTGTCCGTATCCGGAGATCGAGCAGTACACGAGGCGCGGGTTGACCCGGTGGAGCGCCGGGAAGTCGAGACCGAGCCCCGACAGGAAGCCCGTCTTGAAGTTCTCGACGAAAACGTCCGCGCGGCTCGCCATGTCGCAGAGCAACCGTCGACCATCCGGCTGCCGGAGATCGAGCGTCACACTCCTCTTGTTCCGGTTGACGCTCAGAAAATAGGTGCTCTCATCCCGCAAAAAGGGGGGCCATCCCCGGGAGGGATCGCCCTGCCCCGGCTGTTCGATCTTGACGACCGTGGCGCCCATGTCCGCGAGCAGCATCGTGCAGTAGGGTCCGGAGAGCGTCCGCGAGGCGTCGAGGACTACGATCCCGCCGAGTGGGCCCCGGTCGACCTCCGAAAGCGCTTCCCCCGGGATCTCGAGGCTCGGACGCCGAAGGCTCATCCGGAGATCGCCGGGGTGGAAGCGGACCGGACGGCGCAGAGGTCCTTGAGGCGGTTCAACTGATAGAGGCTGGCCATCACGGAGTCGAAGTCGATCCCGAAGTCGATGAGGCAGGCGATCTCGTCCACGCCGATCGCCGTCAAGGTGGCGACCCTCGCGGCGCAGGCGGCGACGGTCCCGACGAGACCGCGCTCGTTGAACAGCCGCTCGCTCGCCTGTCGGGTGAGAAACTCCTTGTCGGCGTCGGAGGGCTCGAACTCGTCGCCCGCTGCGCGAACGCGGTCGGCCTGGAGACCGAGGTTGACGAGAAGATAGTCGAGATAGGCCCCGCCCACCTTCTCCCGCACGGTGGCCGCGTCCTCCGCCAGGAAGGTATGGAGGCTGACGGTCACCTGTCCCGTCGCCGGATCGTGGCCGCCGCGGGCGCGGGCCTGGCGGTAGACGGCGATTTTCCCCGCCAGCTCCTCGACCGACATCAGGAACATCGACGTGATGACATTTCCCCCGAGCTCGCCCGCCATCGCGAACGTTTCATCGGACTGGCACGACAGCCAGAAAGGCAGGGTGGGCTGGATCGGCCTCGGGTAGCTCGTCACCGGAATCTCGATGCCAGCGCCGTTTCGTGTCATGAACGGCTTGCCGGCCCACAGGTCCCGAACGATGCGAAGACGCTCGAACATGACTTTCTTCCGGTTCTCGAAAGTCGACGGCCAGAGCGCGAAATCGTTGACGTGCCAGCCGGAGGCGAACGAGACGGCGACGCGCCCCCGCGAGAGGTTGTCGACTAAGGCCCACTCCTCCGCCACCCGGATGGGGTTCTGAAGCGGAAGCACGACGCTCGCGGCGCGAATTTGAACGCGGTTCGTCGTCGCCGCGATCGCGGCTCCGAGGACCGCCGGATTCGGATACAGGCCTCCGAAGGGGTGAAAGTGGCGCTCGGGGGTCCAGACCGCCGTGTAGCCGTGCCGGTCGGCGAACTGCGACGCCTCGAGAACGAGCCGGTACTTGTCGGATGACGCCGTCGAGCCGTCCGCGGAGAAGAAGATGAGGCTGAAGTGCACCCTCTCGCCCACGGGCGAACTGGACAGCGCTTCCGCGGCCGGGACGGCGGCGGGCGACGAGACCGAGGGGAAGGACGCGGGAGTCGGGAAGCCCTCGGGCTCGGGAGAGGGGGGCTCCGCAGGGCGCGACCGCTCCCGCGCCGGCGCGGTCGGCGGCGCCGGTTGGGACTTGCTCCGTTCGATCGTGGAGGACAGCTCCGCGACCGTCGGCGTCGCGAAGAGGCTGCGCAACGGAAGCTCCACCCGAAATTCTTTTCGAACTCTCGCGACGAGGCGCGATGCCAGGATGGAGTCCCCCCCGAGTCGGAAGAAGTTGGCATTCATGTCCACGCTGTCGAGTTTCAAAAGCTCCGCCCATATCTTCGCGAGCCTCCGCTCCACCGACTCCTCTGGCGCGGGAGCGGGAGCGGCCGCCGCGGAGCGGCCCTCCGCCGGAGCCGCGAGCCCGAGCGCCTCGGCGAGACCCACGCGGCGAAGCTTTCCTGTCGCGCTCTTCGGGATCTCGGCGACGATCAGAATCTGGCGGGGAACCTTGTAATCCGCCAGACGCGTCGCGGCGAAGTCGCGGAGCTCCGTCTCCGTCGCCACGGCGCCGCCGCGCAGGACAACCGCCGCGGCGACGTCCTCCCCGAGTGTCGGATGCGCGACCCCAAAGGCGACCGCCTGGGAAACCGCGGGATGATCCATCAGGACTTCATCCACTTCATAGGGAGAGAGCTTCTCGCCGCCACAGTTGATGATTTCCTTCAGGCGACCCGTCAGTGTCAAGTACCCGTCTGCCGAGAGGACCCCCTGGTCGCCGGTCCGGAACCAGCCGTCGAAGAACGCGCTCTGGTCCGCGGCGGGATTGCTCAGATAACCGGTGACGACCGCCGGACCCCGGACGACCACCTCTCCGGCGTCGCCCGGGGGCAGGACCCTCCCAGTCTCGTCCAGAACGGCGACCGTCGGGCCTGCGGGGACGCCCACGGAGCCCTCCCTCCGTCCGTCCGGCGTCCGAGGGTTCGACGTGATCTGCGTGCACTCCGTCATCCCGTACGCCTCGATCACCGGACAGGCGAACTCCCGCTCGAGCCCCGCCTTCACGTTCGCGGGCAGAAAGGCGGCGGAGGATCGGATGAAGCGCACGCCGTGGCCCCGGAGGATCCCCCGGTACTCCGGCGCGCTCTCGACGACCGCATGGTGGATAGTCGGCGCCGCCGTATACCAGGTCGGCCGCGCGTCCCGGACCGAGGCGAAGAAATCCTCTGCCGAGAATCCGCCGGAGCACACGACCGACCCTCCCGCCGTCAAGGAGGAGAGCAGCGCGATGATCAGGCCATGCGCGTGAAAGAGCGGCATGACGTTCAAACAGCGGTCGCCCGGCGTGAGCTCGAGCGCGACCGCGATGTTGTGCGCGGAGATGCAGATCCGACGGTGAGAGAGGGGAACCGCCTTCGGCCTCGACGTCATCCCCGAGGTGTAGAGGACGAGCGCGAGGTCGTCTGCGTCCGGGGAACCGGGGGAAGCGGGCGGGCCCGTCGAATCGCCCGTCAGAGTGAAGCCGCCCGCGCCCGAATCAACCGCCGGCCGCGCTTCGAAGATGGGTATTGCCAGCTCCCGCGCCGCCAGGCGGGCAGGTGAGGTTTCATCGCCCGCGGAGACGATCAGCGCCCGCGCGCCGAGGTCGGGAAGAAGAAACCGGAACTCGTTGGCGCGATAGCCGGGATTCAAAGGCGCGCAGACTCCGGCCATTGAGACCGCGAGGAACGCCGTCGCCATCTCCGGACCGTTCGGCAAGACGACCGCGACCCGGTCCGCCCTCCCGACGCCCAACTCCTTCAATCGGTCGGCGAGTCCCAGGGCGTTTGCCAGAAGACTGCGGTAGGTCGTCGGAGAACGGCCGGCCGCGACGATAGCGACCGCGTCCGGTCGCAGCTGCTCGTTACCGGCAAGCAATTCGAAGACATGCCGGAAGAGCGGCGCTCTCAATTCTCCGCTTTCTGGGATCACGAGAGCCCCCCGGACCGCCCGGTCGGCGGGTCGGCCGCGTGCCGGCGGCGTTGCGGGCGCAATACGATGGCTTCCTTCACAGGTCCGGCATCTGGAAGAGGCGGAGAAAGAGTCCGAACGTCAGGACGATGAGCAGGAGATCGGTCTCGTATGGAATGTTCAACATGAAGTCGGGAGCGGCGTATCGATCTCTCAGTTTTCGGACTTCGGCGGGGTTGAAGTAGCCCTGCCGCGCGAGCGTCTCTTCCGACAGCAGATCCTCGACCCAGTCGGCCTTCCGGGCGAGCAGCTGGGGGCTGCCCGGGGCAGCGAAAGGAAACTTTTCACGCTCCGCGATCGCCTTCGGAACGTACCGAGCCGCGATCTTTCGCAACACGTACTTCTCCCGGAATCCATGGAGCTTCAAATCAGGCGGCATGCGGGCCACGGAATCAAACACGCCGAGATCCAGGAATGGAAAGCGCCCCTCGACGGAATGGGCGAGCAGCATCCGGTCCCCGGCATCCGCGAGAAGGTGATCGGCCAGTCGGACCTTCATGTCCACGTACGAGCGCTTGTGGAGGGGATGGAGGCCCTCGAGTTTGGTCCGGTCGATCACGCCGAAACGCGTGAAGTCGAATCCGGCGTACAGGGCATTCACGGCGTCGGAAAAAAGTCCCTGCTTGACGGCCTGGAACGCCGACTGGGTGGTTTCGTAATGAAACAGGGGGTCTCCCCAGAGTCGCTCCCGAATCGCGGACTCCTCGCAAGATGCCGGTCGACTGGTCTGTTCCCGGGCAAAGGCGTCGAAGCGGTAGCTCGCGTAGCCCGCGAAAAGCTCGTCCGCTCCCTCTCCCGTCAGCACGACACGCACGCCGTCCAATTGCGCCGCGGCCGAAAGGGCGAACGTCGCCGCGTTATAGGTTTCTTTCAGCGGGCACTCGCAGTGCCATATGACCTGAGGCATGTGCGTCGCGACGTCTCCGACGCCAAACTCGATTTGCCGGTGCGGGACATCGAGATGGTTGACCATGAGCGCCTGGTACTCGCGCTCGGCGAAGAAAGGGTCGTCGAAGGCGACTGAGAACGTCTTCCTGTCACCGGACGAGACGGACCGCATCATGCTCGTCACGAGCGACGAGTCGAGCCCGCCGCTCAAGTACGCGCCCGCGGGAACGTCGGCCTGCAGCCGGCTTCGGACCGAAGAAAGGAGTCTTTGCTCGAGGTCCGCGAGATCCTCACTCTCCGACCGATCGTAAACCGCGTCCGACTCGCGCGGATAGGAGACGTCCCAGTACTCGGCCTCGCGCACGGTACCGTTCCGGATCTCGAGGAGGTGACCCGGGCGAAGACTCTCGATTCCCGAGAACATGGTTCGGGGGCTGACCAGGCCTGGAAGTGAGAAGACCTGATCCAATCCCGTCAGGTCGACCCTCCGCTCGACGCGAGGATCGACGAGAATCGCCTTGATTTCCGAGCCGAAGATCAGCGTATCGCCGACTCGTGTGTAGAACAGCGGCAGAACGCCGAAATGGTCCCGGGCGAGCAGCACGCGATCGGCGCGCTCGTCGAGGATCGCGAAGGCGAACTGGCCGTTCAGCCGCCGGAGCAATCCCTCGCCTTCCTCTTCGTACAGATGAACAATCACCTCCACGTCGGAGTTCGAATGGAACCGGTGACCCAGCGCGATGAGCTCGTGCCGGAGGTCCAGGTAGTTGAAGATCTCCCCGTTGCAGACCAGGTGGATCGATCCATCCTCGCTCGACATGGGCTGGTTGCCGGTAGGAAGGTCGATGATGCTCAACCGCCGGACGCCGAACGCGGCGCGCTCGCCCGCGAAGTATCCGTCGTTGTCGGGTCCGCGATGCGTCAGCGTCCGGGTCATGGCCTGGAGCTGCCTCTCGTCGATCGGACGGCGCTCCCGGATGTTCACGACACCACAGATTCCGCACATGTCTACCGTCCGGCCGTCGGTGGCTTCATCCTGGCGACGAGCGTTTCGAGGTCTTTCGAGCTCATCCTCGCGCCGGGAAAGTCGGAGGGCGTGTAGCGAGGCTCCGCCGTACGGCAGTGTAGAAGGATTGCCCTCAAGGACACTTCGAAGCGCTCCGCCAGTGCGGCAACCGTCTCGCGGCGGTGAAGGTTCTCGCTGTACAGCCAAGAGAAGCGCAGGCGCCCGTCCCGAACCATCCCCTCGATCGAAAGCGGATACCGCCGGCGGTTTCGCGCGCTGCGCGGGGCGCCCGGAACGGAGGCCAGCGGCTTCCACAAAGAGTCTTCGGGAAGAAGCCGGTCGAGCTGACCCAGGTAGTTGAAGCTGACCGAGGGGTCGGGCGAGGCGCCGAGCCGGTCCGTTGGGCCGAGATAACGAAAGACTCCGTACCCGATGCCGTTCCGCGGAACCGCCCTCAGCTGCTCCTTGACCGCGACGAGCTTCTCGCCGGGGTCCGCGGCCTCCGGAACCTCCAGCAGCACGGGGAAACGGGACGTGAACCATCCAACTGTTCGCGACACGTCGATTCCGGGCGCGATCTCCTCGCGTCCGTGGCCTTCGAGAACGATCGAAACGACGCGAGACCCCGTCCACGGCGTGAGCGCGTCGGCGAGCGCGGCGAGCAGCACGTCGTTGATGCGGGTGCGGTAGATCCCCGGAACCTCCGTGAGGAGCGCCGACGTTTCTTCCCGTGAAAAGAGGGATTCGACGCTCCGCTCGGACGCAACCGTGTTCTCGCCTTCGAAATCGAACGGCACGTCAAAACCCGCCGGGTCGCGCCGAGACTGCCAGTAGCCGGATTCCTCATCGAAGACGCCGGACGCCGCCGCCTCGTTCAGTATCTCTGCCCAGGCGCGGAACGAAGCCGTTTTCGGGCCCAGGTGGGGCGGCTCGCCAGCGAGGAGCTGTCGATACGACACCTGGAGATCCTCGAGCAAAACGCGCCACGACACGGCGTCCACTGCGAGGTGATGGACGACGAGAAGGAGACGGGGCGGCCTCGCCGGACCCAGATCGAAGAACAGCGCGCGGGCGAGCGGACCGCGAAACGGGTCGAGCGATGCCTGCGCCGTGTCGGCCGCCTCCTCGATCATTTTCGCCTGCTCCGCGTCGGAACGGCCCTCGAGCCGGACCGCCGAGAAGACGCCCCGGGCATGGCTCTCCACCTCAGTCTGACGCCAGCGGTCGGCCTCCAGGAAGAACCTCAGGCGGAGCGCGTCGTGGCGCGCAACGAGCAGGTCGACCGCCGCCTCCAGGGCGGATGCGTCGAGGAGCTCCCGCCCTTCGAGAAACATCGCCTGGTTGAAATGGTGCGGATCGCGAAGGTGCTGCTCGAAAAACCAGTGCTGGATCGGGGTGAGCGGGAAGGGCCCCGTCGCGGCGCTTTCCCCGCGCCCCTCGTGGACGATCGGCTTCTCCGCCACCTCGGCGAGCTCGGCGATCGTCTGGCTGTCGAAGAGCTGCCTCGGCGTGACTCGCAAACCCTCCCGGGCGGCGCCGACGACGATCTGAATGCCGAGAATCGAGTCTCCGCCGAGGTCGAAGAAGTTCTCGTGGATTCCGAACCGGTCGTGACGCAGGACGTCCGCCCAGACCTTGAAGAGAATGCGCTCGTTCGACGTTCGCGGAGCAACGAGAGGCTCACCGTGATCCGGCCGGGCGGGATCGGGAAGCGGAAGCGCCGCACGGTCAACCTTCCCATTCGCGGTCAACGGGATTCGGGGCACCCGGACGAACGCAGACGGCAGCATGAACTCCGGTAATGCCGTCCGGAGGAATTGCCGGAGCTCGGCGGATGCGGGCGCCTCGGCCGCGGCTTCGGGGACGACGTAGGCGACGAGACGTCTTGCCGATGCGTCGACCTCGCGCGCCAGGACGACGGCTTCGCGGACCCCGGGGTGGCGTCGGAGCGCCGCCTCGATCTCTCCGGGCTCGATTCGGAAGCCGTGCAGCTTGACCTGGTCGTCGTTGCGCCCGAGGAGCTCGATGTCACCGTTCGGCAGATACCGCGCCACGTCGCCTGTCTTGTAGAGCCGCTGCATTTCGCCCGCGATCTCGACGGTCGGAAATCTGGCCTCCGTCAGCTCGGGCCGGTTCAGATACCCGCGCGCGAGCCCGGCGCCCCCGATGTGCAGCTCCCCGGAGGTGCCGAGCGGAGCCGTCCGGCCGGCTGTGTCGAGAAGGAACACCCGATAGTTGGCGAGCGGCCGGCCGATCGGCACCGTCCGTGGCCGCGGGCCGGCCAGATCCGATGGGATCCGGAATGCCGCCGCCCCCACCGTCGCCTCCGTCGGCCCGTAATGGTTCACGATCGTGCACCCGGGCGCGAGCCCCCTCACCCGTTCGATGAGATCCCAGCTCGCGGCCTCCCCGCCGAGGACGAGGCAGCGCCGGGGCAGCAACCGCTCGGGGCGAGCGACGGAAAGAAGAGCGCCGAGGTGCGACGGCACGATCTTCAAATAGTCCACGGGCTCGGCCTCGAAATCCTCGGCGAGCGCCGCGGCGTCCTTTGCGAGGGATTCCGGCAAGACCCGAAGAGTCCCGCCGGAGGCGAGCGAGGCGAAGATGGAGGTGTTGCCGAGATCGGCCGCGAGAGTCGTCACCGTCGCGAAGACCTCTCCGGGCTCCGGCGAGAGGACTTCCAGGATGGCGCCGACGTAATTCGCGACCTGCCGGTGCTCGACCGCGACGCCCTTGGGCAGGCCCGTCGATCCCGAAGTGAAGATCACGTAGGCGAGGTGGTCTGCCCGCGCGACGCGCACCGGGTTCGCCGCGGCGCCCCCGGTTTTCCCCTCGAGAAGCAACGTCTTCGCCCGCGTTCCCGAAAACCGTTCTTCGAGCGGCGCCTGCGTCAGAACGAGAGAAGTCTTCGTATCGTCGAGAAGGAACGCCAGGCGCCCGTCGGGCAGCGAGGGATCCAGGGGGAGATACGCCCCGCCCGCTTTCCAGATCGCGAGAACGCCGACGATCATCTCGACGGATCGCTCGACGCAGAGACCGACGATGGTGTCGGGTGCGACGCCCGCCTCTCGCAGGCCGTGGGCGGCCCCATTCGCCTGCGCGTTCAACTCCGAATAGGTGAGCCGCCCGCGCTCTCCCACGACGGCGATCCTTTCTGGAAAGCGCGCGGCCAGGTCTTCGAAGCGCTCGAGAATCGGCGCCGGATCGAGATTCCGGCGCGTGTCGTTCCACTCGAACCAGAGGCGCCGCTTTTCCGCCTCCGGCAGGATGTCCAAAGCGCGCACCGCGCTCTCCGGTTCGGCCGCCGCGCTCTCGAGCAGCCGTTCGAACCGCGCGCCGAGCCGCTCCACCTCGCCGGCGGAGATCCGGTTCGCGTCGTAGTCGAGCGCCACCGCGAGCGCGCCGCCGCTCCGCGTGCACCGGAGCCGGACCTTGAACCGGTCCAGGACCACGCGCCGGTCTCCGACGTGGAACATCGCGTCTCCGCCGGGAAAAGACACGCGGTCGGCGTAGTCGAAGGAAAAAGGGAAGAAGGGGGTCTCCGGAGAGCCGGGAGGGAGCTGCGCGTTCCAGGCGAAGACGTTTTCCCAGACCTTCTGCTCCTCGATCGATTCCTCGACGCGCGAGACCGCGACCCGAAGCGAAGAATCCTCCGCCGCCCTCCCGGCAAGAGGCAGATAGCGCCCGCAGGGACCGAGCGCCGCCGCGAGCTCCGGCAGCCCCCGCCCATCCGTCTCGTATCCGACGACGAGCCGCTCATCGTCGACCAGACGCCCGAGCAAGATCTGCCAGCAGGTCAAGAGCAGCGTGCGAGGCGTGGAGTCGAGATGCCTGCAGAGCCCGTCCACGAGATTTGCCGTCGCGGCGGAGTCCAGGACGTCGAAAGTCCGGGGGTCGAAGCGCGCCGCGTGCCCCGGAACCTCCTCGAAGGGCAGGGCGAGCGCTCCGACGGCAGACAAGTCCAGGCCGCGCCAGTATTCGATCCCGGGCGCCGACTCGGTTTTCTGCCCGAGCTCGAGGAGCCACTCGGTTACATCCGCGTATTGGAGGATGTCGCCGAGGCTCCCTTCGGCGCCCGGGTCTTCGTAGAGGACGCCGAGCTCGAAAACGAGTCGTTCGAGAGTCGAGCGGTCGGCACAGAGCGACGGAAGCTCCAGGAACAACTCGCTCGCCTCCGCGGAACGTCTCTCGAGCGAGGCAACGAGAACGGGACCGGCTTCGGGATCGATCGGCGTCGGAGCTTCCGAGCCGGCTGCAAACGCGATCGGAAGGAGCTCGTTGACCACCTGCAGCGGCGCGTGCATCCCGGCGAGACGGCGGAAGGTCGTGCGGAGGATCTCGTGCCGCCGCACGACCGAGTCGAGCGCCCGGCGCAGGCGTCCCGCATCCACGGGCCCATCTATCGCGACTCGAGCGCGGGCTCGATAGGCCGCCGCGCCGTCCTCTTCTTGAAAAGACCAGAGGCGGCTCTGCTGAGGCGCGAGCCGATAACCTTCGATCGTCTCGGAGCTCATCCGCCTGCCGTCATCGCCGCCCTCCGCCGGGGCGCCCTGCCACTCGAACGGTTGGGCTTGCTGAAGACGCTTTGCGCGCTTCGCGCGTCATCGGAATCCGCGAGGGGCGCCCTCAGCGCGAAAACGTCCGACGCAGCCATCAGCCGCGTAACGGCGGGGACCTTGTTTCATTAAATACAAGAAGGGGCGTTCCGCCATCTCGGGTGCGTTCTGGCGCAGGAAGACTTCGGCGGTCACGGCAGTGGGATCCGAAGAGTCGGGCCGTCGAGCCAGACGGCACCCCGCGCCGGTCAGTGCGCCTAAAGACGAAGGGCGCGACCGCCGTCCCGCACAGATTTTAACCCGGGAGGTACCCGCCGTTGCGTTTTGGGTTTTCATGGATCCGTCGCAGCTTCAGCGGCCCGTATCCGAAGAAGAGGAGACGCAGCGAAAGCAGGTGGAGTTTGGCCCGGGGAGGTATCCGCCGTTGCATTTCGCTTTCATCGGTTAGCTTAGAGAGCCGGCGTCTAAGTGGTCAGCACAGGAACAAAGCGCGCCGTAAACGAACAATTTTTGCGCGGGAGGTACCGGCATTTAGCTTTGGTTTTTCATCGCTGTGGCGGCGAAGAATAGCAGAACAGCTGTCGCCGCGATAGAGGCGGGACTAGGGAGAAAAAGGGAGGGAGAAGGGCGCTGCGGCCGCGGACGCGCGCCCCGGATAGCCTTATTCTACAGAGGGTTTCGCAGGGGTCGAGCGCCTAGACGCTCGGCTGGAAACGGAAACAGGTCGGACGCCACCGTCGCTCGGAATGTACCCCAGCGTACAGGCGAAGTGGAAGTTTTGCGGAGCGGCCGCCATGAGGGTGCGGCGGCCGGCGCCAAGTTGCGCGAGCCGCTCGCGCCGATGCGCTACGCCGGGGGAATGTTCGGGCGCTTCGATCGGCCTCGCGGCGATTGCGATGCTTGGTCCCCGATTTTCCACGGAATCTCCTAAGCCCGGCGATTCTGCGACTTTCCGGATGCCTCTCCCCACCCGCCGGGAGCCTCGCTCTCGTGCCGCTCGGCGTCCTCTGTACCAATATGAGTGAGAGGAAGGACTTTGGGGCGATCATGGAAGAAGTAGGGGTTTTCGGGTCTGCCACGGCAGTGGCCGACGGGCCGCGCAGCGAGCGTAGCGACGGAGCGGCTCCTCGGGACGCGAGGCTTTCGGGACTCCGGACCCGGAGGTGGCGGGGGTAGCCAAGCGAGGCCCGGACGCCTCGAGCTGGCGGGCCATCTCCATTTCGAAGGCGACGCTGCCGCCGAAGGAGGCGCTCCACCGCCGAGAGGAACGCTCCGCTTTCGAGCAGGACGTTTGGCCACTGCACGATATCCGCATATCGCGGCCGGTACGGGAAGGTCGCCGCCCTGCCGGAAGCTCCATAGAGCTCGC
>JBDUBI010000258.1:0-4437 GCA_040004225.1 Acidobacteriota bacterium | reverse complement strand
GACTTCTACTACCTGTGCGGCGTCGAGATCCCGAACGCGTATCTCCTGCTCGACGGCACCAACCGGAAGACGACGCTCTTCCTTCCGCACCGCAACGAATCGCGGGAGAAAGGCGAAGGGAAGGTCCTCTCCTCCGAGGACGCGGAGGAGGTGCAAAAGCTCACCGGCGTCGACGCGGTCTCGGCGCCGGACCTGCTGGCCGAGTCCTTCATGCGCCTCCTCCATCGCTCGAACGTCCGAGCGGCCTGGACGCCTCTCTCCCCGGCCGAGGGGTTCGCGGTCAGCCGAGACCTCGGACTCCGCCGCATCGCCGATCTCGCTTCGGATCCGTGGGACGGGAGTGCTTCGCGGGAGGGCCGGTTCGCCGGGCTTCTCAAGGAGCGGTTTCCCCAGTTCGAAGTGAAGGACCTGACGCCCACGCTGGACTCCCTGCGGCTGATCAAGAGTCCTCGGGAGATCGCCATGATCCGTCGCGCCACCCGGCTCTCCGGCCTCGCGCTCCTGGAGGGCATGCGCTCGACGCGCCCCGGCCAGTACGAGCGGGAGCTCGACGGGATGGCAAAATTCATCTATTACCGCAATGGCGCGCAGGGCGAGGCCTACTACTCTCTGATCGCCAGCGGGCGCAACGCCTGGTGGCCCCACTACAACGCCGGGCGGCGGAAAATGGAAGACGGGGACTTCCTCCTCATGGATTTCGCTCCCGACGTCGGGTACGCGATGAGCGACGTCACCCGCATGTGGCCCGTCAACGGAAAGTTCTCCGAATGGCAGCGCGAGCTCTACGGCTTCTATCTGGCGTGCTACGAAGCGATCCTCCACTCGATCCGTCCCGGGGTCTCCGCGTCCGTCTGCATGCAGGAGGCGGCGAAGAAGATGGATGGGATCCTCGCGTCTTCCCGCTTCTCGAAGGAGACCTACACGCAGGCGGCCAGGGCCTTCGTCGACGAATACCGGAAATCTGCGGGCCGCCCCGACGCGGCGCTCGGGCACTGGGTCGGCATGGCGACCCACGATGACGGCCCGCACGAGGGGCCGCTTCGGCCCGGGATGGTCTTCACGATCGAGCCCGCGTTGCGCGTGCCCGAAGAGAAGATCTACGTGCGGCTCGAAGACGTCATCGTGATCACCGCGAAGGGGACCGATGTCCTGTCCGACTTCGTTCCGCGCGACATCGCGCGAATCGAGAAAATCATGACCGAGAACGGGCTTTTGAAAACGTATCCTCGGGAAGATTGACAGGGAAAGACGTTTGGATCCCGGGCATAACTGATATTTTCCGCGGGTCACAAAGACAGAAAGGACCTTTCGATAATGAAAAACAGAGCGTCCCTCCTTCTCGCCGGAGCCGCGGCCCTCGCGCTCGCGACTCTGCCGGTGTCCGGCTCCCAGAACAACGCCGCTCCCCCGAAGGATGCGGAGAAGAAGAGCGAGAGCAAAATGACGAAGACTCCAAGCGGGCTCCAGTACGAGGACACCGTGACCGGCACCGGCGCGTCACCGAAGAATGGACAGACGTGCGTGATGCACTACACGGGCTGGCTGTGGGAGAGCGGCGCCAAAGGGAAAAAATTCGACAGCTCGGTGGACCGCGGCAAGCCCTTCGAGTTCGTGATTGGACAGGGCCAGGTGATCAAAGGGTGGGATGAAGGCGTCTCGACGATGCAGGTGGGAGGCAAGCGCACTCTGCTCATCCCGCCCACCCTCGGCTACGGCGCCCGAGGCGCCGGCGGGGTGATCCCGCCGAATGCGAATCTGCTGTTCGAGGTCGAGCTGCTCGGTGTGAAGTAGTCCGCCGGCGTCCCCGGGGCGAGCCCTCTCGTTTTCATCGGGAGCGGGGGGCCGCTTCCGGGCGCCTGAGATTTCCTGAAAAACTACGAGCGGCGGCGGTTCGGCGCCTGCCGGCCGATCACCCGGTGGAAGTACTCCTCGTGCTCCACTTCGACCGCCGCCATCTCCCGCAGGTCGGGAAGGAAGTCTTCGAGGCCGAGCTCTTGCGCCCAGCCGGCTGCCTTCTCATATTCGCAGACGTTCTTCGTTTCCAGCCTGCCGGCGAGGAACATGGGCAGGAACCAGCCGGTGAATCCGCACAGGAACGAAAGCACGTGGCCCACCGCGCTCGCCCTGACCTCCCGAACGCGAAGCGGACGAGCGCCGAGCCGCTCCAGCAGTTGACCGACCTTGCGGCGATGGACCCACTCGTCGTTCTCGATCCGAAGGATCATCGTCCTCTCCTCCGGGTTGCGCACCGACCGGGCGTGCCCCTGGTAGGCGAGCGCGGCGGCCTTTTCCCCCGAGTAGGCGAGCTGGAGAAGCCGGACGAGCCGCCGGCGGTTTTCCGAGGCCCTCATGGCCTTCCAGTTTATCGGGATGCCGACCCGGGCACCTCTCCGGGCAGATCCGTCTCCCCGAATTCCGTAAACCGTGCTCGATCCGGCTGCGAGAGAGGGCGAACGGCCTTTCCGGGGCCAGGAAGCGAATCAGACGCCGCCCCCCGCCTGTCAGCCGTTCCTCCGCGAAGCCAGCGGAGCCGACGCCCGAAGAGACTCGCGTTGCGGGAGGCGGAGCCCCCGGCGGAGCCGACGTCGAGAGGGCCCGCTCCGCCGCCGCAAGACTCGGCTAACATTCCCTTCGTGGAAAAATCGGTGCGCTCGGCGGCTCCCACGTCCGTGCACGTGCGCGCGGCGTTGCCCGAACGGTTTGCCGCCTTTGTGGCCGAAAGGCACCCCTTCGCTTTGAGGCCGGCGACGATCGCCTTTTCCCGCGCCTGCCCGAAGGATCCGGGCCGGGACGCGGCGGCCCTCGACGCCGTTCGGCTCCCGCTCGCGGACGCCCTCCGACGCGAGCTCGCGGGAACTGCCCCGGAGGGGCTGCCGGAATCGACCCCCGGAGTCACCGTCGACGCGCGGCTCGCCTCGGCCAAATCGGAACTGCTCGACGCTTGCGATGGATTTCTCCGCCGCGAAGCCATCGCCGCCTCGCTCACACGAGACGAGCGGATGGAGATGCTGCGCGGGATGATCCTGACGCGCGCCACCGATAATCGCCTGAAGGCATTTTTCTCGGGCGGCGAGGTCCGTTACCGGGGGGTGTCCTTCCAGGGAAAGGGGTTTCGATCGCTCGGCCAGGAGGCGATCTACGCGGCGCCCCTGCGGCTCCGCCGCGGGCCGGGCTTCCGAACGCCCGAAGGCGCGTGGCGCGGCGATGTCGTCGCGCCCCTCATCCGCGACCTCGGCGCGGAGCTGGCGATGCGGCCCGATCCCGAGTCGGTGCGCCTCGTTCTCGCCGCACAGATGGGAAAAGCGGGCTCCCCGATGCAGGGGAAAGACCTCCACGTCGGAGATTTTTCCTGGGGCGTTTTGCCGGCCTCCGCGCCGCTCGCGATTTCCTCGCTCACGGTCGCGGGGCTCGCGATGGCCTTTTCCCGGGACAACTCGGGCCGGGTGGCCGTGACGTTTATCGGCGAGGGCGGCACCTCGCTCGGCGAATGGCATGAAGCGATCAACCTCTGTGCCGCCCGCCGGCTGCCGGCGATTTTCTGCGTCCAGAACAACCAGACGGCGCTTTCGACTCCGGTCGCCGATCAGTCCGCCGTACGCGTGTTCGCCGAAAAGGCGGCGGGATACGGCATTCCGGGAATCACGATCGACGGCACCGACCCCGAGGCGATCGCCGCGGCGTTCACGTGGTCCGCCGAGCGCGCGCGCCAGGGACTCGGCCCTTCGCTGATCGAGCTCGTGTGCATGCGCATGTGCGGGCACGCGCACCACGACGACATGCTGTATCTCGGAAAGGAACCGGGGATCTCGTGGAATTACCCACGGCCCTCCGAAGGCGGCTACGCCGATCCGGAGCTTTACGAGTTCTGGTCGCGGCGCGAGCCGATCGTCACATACGCGGCGCGGCTCGAAGCCGAAGGGATCCTGGCGCCGGGAGATCTGGAACGCTTCCGGCGGGACGCGGACACCCTCGTCGAGGAGCAGGCACGGAAGGTCATCGAGGCCCCGTGGCCGGAACCGGAAACGGCGGGAGCCGGCGTTTTTGCCTCGGAGCCCCCCCGCCGGAGGACCGAGCCGCTCGACCCGGAGGTCCGGCGCGGGCAGGCGCCCCCTCTCCCCGATCTCGAGACGGGCCCCGCATTCGATCCGAAGGGGCGGACGTTCCTCGAGGCCGTGATGCTCGGCGTCGGAGACGCCCTCGAAGCGGACCCTCGCGTGTTCGTGTACGGCGAGGATGTCGGCGGGAGGTACGGAAACGCCTTCCTCCTCCTCCGGCCTCTCCTGAAGAAATACGGCGACCGGATTCTGAATTCCCCTCTCGCCGAAGGGGCGGTCCTGGGCGTCTGCGTGGGCTCCGCGCTCGCGGGGCAGAGGCCCATCGGCGAGATGCAGTTCAACGACTTCGTCGCGACCGGCTTCAACCAGCTCGTCAACAACG
>JBDUBI010000105.1:0-15100 GCA_040004225.1 Acidobacteriota bacterium | reverse complement strand
AGGACTCGGCGCCGCGCGGCTCGGCGGCCCAGCGGCCTTCTTTGTTCTTCCACGCCCACACCGGATGACCGTGGCCGCAGAACGCCTCCTGCTTCCGCGAGGAGAGCTTGGCCGAGAGAATGACGTGGCTCGCGCATCCCGAGTAGCAGCATCCGAGCGATGTCATAGGACCTCCGTGTGACCTTCCCGATACGGGAGAATGACCTTCTCACGGCCAGCGGCCGGATGGTGTGCGCCGCCGTACAAGAGCGTGCTCCACCGGGACTGACTCGATTCCAATTTCGCACGCGCGCCGGGAGATGCTTCGGCGAGCGCGCCGGTGTCCGGCGCCGGCCGCCGAACTCTGCGCTCGCAGGCCTGTGCGTCGCCCTGTCCCGCGGCCGGAGTTGATACCCTCGCGCGGCCGGGCCGCGGATCGAGTCCCACACACGGAGGTTTCTGGCCGAATGCGCATTTCGGATCGCCTCTCGGAGCGTCCTCAGGCGCTCTTTCTTCTCCTGCTCGTGCTGTGCGCCGGGGGGGTCTGGTACGCGACGCGGCTGCCGTCCGCGATCTTTCCGACCGTCACGTTCCCGCGCGTCAAGGTGATTGCGGAGGGCGCGGAGGAGCCCGCCGCCCAGATGATCCCCGCCGTGACGCGGCCGCTCGAAGAAGGGATCCTTCGGGTGCCCGGGATTCAGAAGGTCGTTTCCACGACGACGCGAGGCTCCGTCGAAATCAGCGCCGAGTTCTCGTGGGGCACCGACATGCAGCTGGCGCTCCAGCGGGTTCAGGCGGAGATCGCGCGGGCCCGTCCGGACCTCCCGGCCGAAACGCGCATCGACGCCGAGTGGATGAACACCGCCGTCTTCCCGATCCTCGGCTACGCGCTGACGTCGGACACCCTCCCGCCCTCGCGCCTCCGGGAGCTCGCCGATTTTCAGCTGCGTCCGGCGTTGATCCAGATCCCCGGCGTCTCTCAGGTCCAGGTGCAGGGCGGCGCCGTCCGGGAGTTCCAGGTCCGGCTCGACCCCGAGAGACTGGCCGCGCGCCGCCTCTCCGCGAGCGACGTCGTCGACGCGATTCGAAAGAACAACGTCTTGAGCTCCGCCGGCCTCGTCGAAGGGAACCACGAGCTCTACCTGTCGCTCGTCACCGGCAAGCCCGCGGGGATCGACGAGCTCGCCCGCATCGCCGTCCAGCCTCCCCGGGGCGGCATCGCCGCGCCCCTCGGGCAGCTGGGGGCCATCACGGCCTCCGACGCGGTCTCCTTCGTCCGGACGACGGCCGAACGCCGGCCCGCCGTCCTTTTGAACATCATCCGGCAGCCCGATGCGAGCACCCTTTCGATCGCGACCGGGGTGGAAGCGCTCTTGAAGCAGCATCCCGACCTCCTCCCGAGCGGGGTTAAATGGACGACGTTCTACGACCAGGCGGAGTTCATCCGGCAGTCGGTCCACGGCGTGCGGGACGCCATCCTGATCGGGGTGGCGCTGGCGGCCATCGTGCTGTTTCTCTACCTCCGGAACTTCCGGATCACGGCGATCGCGGTCGCGACGATCCCGGTGACGGTGGGCATCGTGCTGCTGGCGCTCGGCGTCTCGGGCCAGACGATCAATTTGATGACTCTCGGAGGTATTGCCGCGGCGATCGGGCTCGTGGTGGACGATGCCATCGTCGTGGTGGAAAACATCGCCCGGCACGCCGAAGAGCGGGTTTCAGACGATCCGGTGCGGTCGGGCCTCGCCGAAGTGCTCCCGCCCCTGACGGGGTCCAGCCTGTCGACCGTGATCATCTTCTTCCCCTTCGCGCTTCTCTCCGGGGTCGCCGGAGCGTTCTTCAAGCCACTCGCCTTCACGATGGCCGTGGCGCTCTCCGTCTCGTACTTTCTCTCGGCGTTTGCCGTGCCGGCCGCGGCGAAGAGCCTGCGCGTCGCCTCGAAGGTGCGTCCCCGGAAGGAGAAGCGGCCTCCCCGGATAGCCCGCTTCTTCATTCGCCACCCGTCGATCGCGATGGCCATCACCGTGGTTCTGCTCGCCGGAGGATGGCTGCTCTACCGGGGAATCGGCTCGGACTTTCTTCCCGGCATGGACGAGGGGTCGATCATTCTGGACTATTGGACGCCGGCGGGCACGTCCCTGACCGACACCAACCAGATGCTCGGTGAAGTCGAGAAGATCGTCGTCTCGCTACCCGACGTCGAGAGTTATTCGCGGCGCACGGGCGAGCAGCTCGGGTTCTTCATCACCGAGCCGAACCGCGGGGACTATGTCATCCGGTTGAAGCCGAAAGGCCGGCGCCGCGGCGTCGAGGAAGTGATCGACGACCTCCGCGCGAAAATTGCGGCCTCGCAGCCCGCCGTGCGCGCCGATTTTGGCCAGCTGCTCGAGGACAACATCGGTGACCTTGCGGGGGGAGTCCCCCAGCCGATAGACATCAAGCTCTACGGCGAAGATCAGACCGTCCTGCAGGAACGTGCCAAGGCGGCGGCGGCGATCCTGCAGACGGTCCCTGGCGTCGAGGACGTTTTCAACGGGCTGACCGTCGCCGGTCCGAACGTGACTGTCCGCGTCATTCCGGAAGCGCTTCCCCGCTTCGGCGTGACCGCGGAGTCCCTGCACAACGAAGTCGAGCCCGCCCTGGGCGGCACGGTGGCGGGGACGCTGCGAATCCGGGAGCGCCTTTATCCCATCCGGGTCTTCTCGCGAAAAACGTCGGATATCGCGGGTCTTTCGCAGCTGCCCGTGCAGACCGCGTCCGGCGCGCTCGTGCCGCTCTCTCAGCTCGCGACGATCTCGACCGGCACCTCGGAAGTCGAAATCCAGCGCGAGAACCTGCGGACGTACCTGGGCGTCACGGCGCGCCTGTCAGGTCGCAGCCTCGGAAGCGCGATGGCCGAGATCCAGGGGAAGCTGGCGAGCGGATTGAAACTTCCGGCCGGGATGTCCGTGGGATTCGGCGGGCTGTACGAACAGCAGCAGAATTCCTTCAAGGGGCTGCTCGGTGTGCTCTTCGGAGGGTTGCTGCTCGTCGCCGTCGTCCTGCTCTTCGAATTCGGCGACTGGCGGGCGCCTCTGCTGACCGTCATCATGGCGCTGACGGTGCTGACGAGCGTCCTCGGTTCGCTGTTGCTGACCGGCATGACCCTGAACATCTCGAGCTTCGTGGGCGCGATCATGATGGTCGGCATCGTGGGAGAGAAGGCCGTGTTTCTGATTCATGACGCGCGAGAGGAACTTCGCAACGGAGTGCCCGTCGCGGACGCCTGGGCGGAAGCGTCGCGCAAGCGGGTGCGCGCGGTCATGATGACGATCTTTTCGACGGCGTTCGCGCTGGCTCCACTCGCCATCGCGCTCGGAGAGGGCTCCCAGCTCCAGCAGCCCCTCGCGATCGCCGTCATCGGCGGCTTCATCCTGTCGAGTCCGCTCATTCTCCTGATTCTCCCGTCGCTCTATTGCTGGCTCGACCCTCACGGGCGGCTGGCGGGAAGGGCCCCCGCAACGGCCGCGGTGCGGGGGGAGACCGGGGCGTGAGGGCTGCGGCGCTTCCGACGCTGGCGGTGGTCGCCATTCTGTGCGCGAGGCCTCTGGCGGCGCAGGAACGACCCGTCACTCTCGAAGAGGCGCTCGTCCGCAGCCGCCAGTCGAACGTCCGGCTGCCCCTCCCGGCCCTCGATGTCTCGATCGCGCGGGAGAGGGTGAGCGAGGCCAGGGCAGAGCGGTGGCTGAAGGTCGCGGTCGAGGGGGATTTTCTCTACGCGCCGCGCAACGGCTACGACCCCGCGATCACCAACGCCGGCGAGTTCCGGCTCCAGGCCGTCGGTCGGCAGCCGCTGTCTGACGGCGGAGCGCGGCGCGCCGCGGTCGCGAAGACCGAGGCCGAAGTCGAGGCTGCCGCGGCTCGCTACCGGATCGCGGAGAAGGACCTCGAGCTCGAGGTGCGCAGCCGTTTCAGCGAGTTCTTCCAGGGTGAGAGAGAAGCGGCCGCGCGCCGTGACGGCCTGGATCGCCTGGGCCGCTACCGGACGTCGCTCGAAAGCCGGCGCGCCTCGGGACAGGGTGTGGCGGCGGATCTCCTGAAGATCGACGTCCGGCTCGCCTCCGAACGGGCGAACCTGGTCGAAGCGGAGGCGAGGCGCGATGCCGCGCGGCTGATCTTGAACGATCTGATGGGGCGCGATCCCGCGGCCCCGCTCGCGCTGGTCCCCCTTCCCCCTCCGGGGCCGCCAGCCGCCGCGGATCCGGCGCCGCTCGAGGGCGCCGCCGAGGTCGTCGCTGCGGCGTCGGAGGCCCGCGCCGCCGACGCGGACGTGTCCGCGGCGCGCGCGGAGAGGCGCCCTCATTTGAACCTCGCGGGAGACGTCGGTTTTCTGGGTTCTGATACCTCCCGCCTCGTCCCGGGGGACCTCCTCGGGGCCAACCGAAATGCGACGTTCGGAGACCGGCTGCGTCGCGACGCCGGATATTCGTTCAGCCTCTCTCTCGCGTGGCCGGTCTGGGACTTCGGGGCGATCCGCTCTCGGATCCGCCAGGCCGAATTGCGTCTCGAGAGCGCCCGACTGAACGTCCTGCGACAGCGAAGGGAAGTCGAGCGGCAGCGGGCGCAGGCGCGCGCCACGCTCCAGAGCACGCGCGAGCAGATACGAATCCTTTCCGAGGCCGCGCCCTCGGCGCGCGATTCGTATCTCGAGGCGGAGAGCCGATATCGCGGCGGCGCGGCGACCGCCTTCGAGGTGCTGGACGCGTACACCGCCTCCGTCGATGCGGCGGTGCGCCTTTCGGACGCGCTCTCCCGCTACCGCATCGCGGAAGCGGTCGCCGTCCGGTGGAGTGAGCCATGAAGCGTTTCGCGTGGATCCCGATCCTCCTGACTCTTGCGGGCTGCCGCGGCCGGGACACCGACGACCCCCCAAAGCCGAGCGCGCCGGCAAAGGACGTTCCGACTGCGGTTCGAATCGCGCGTGTTTCCTCCGCGAGCCTTTCCGAAACCGTCTCGGGCCCCGGTCACACGTCCGCCCTTTCTCAGCAGAAGGTTCGCGCGCCGTTCGCGGGCACCCTCCTCGAGCTGCGCGTCACGGACGGCGACGTCGTGCGCCGCGGACAGGCGATCGGCACGATGGTGGCTCGAGAGAGCGAAGCTGCGCTTTCGGGGGCGCGCGAGATGGTCCGTGAGGCGCAGTCTCCGGCCCAGCACGCCGACGCGGAACGGGCCATCGCCCTGGCCGAGCGCAATCTGGTCCGCAAGTCGATTGCGGCTTCCGCGGACGGCCCTGTCCTGTCGCATGCGGCGGCGAGCGGCGACAAACTCGCCGAGGACCAGGAGATCCTGACGATCGCCGACGCCTCCTCGATCGTGTTCCTGGCGGATGTGCCGCAGAACGACCTTCCCCGCATCCACCCGGGGCAAGCAGCCTCAGTCGAGATCACGGGGCGCCCGGCCGCGATCCCGGGACGCGTCCACTCCGTTCTTCCCGGCGCGAATGCCGTGGACTTTTCAGGGTCCGTCCGAATCGACCTCCCCGGCTCCGCCGCGCGGCTCACTTTGAACCTCTTCGGCACGGCGCGCCTGACCGTCGGCGAGCGGCCGGAGGCGCTCGTCGTTTCGGATGCCGCGATTCTCCGCGACGATGTCAGTGGCACAGCCCGCCTCGCCGCCGTCGTCAACGGCCGTGTGCACTGGATCGACGTGCGCACGGGGCTCCGTTCGAACGGCGCGACGGAGGTCAGCGGGAACGGAGTGACGGCCGGCCTTCCGGTGATCGTCTCCGGAATGGTCGGGTTGCCCGAAGGCAAGGCCGTGGCGCCGGGTTAGCGACTCTCGGCCGAGCCGGCGGACAGCTTCGTCTTCAGTTCGCGCATCCGCGCGGCCAGCTCGCGCATCTGATCGTCCCCGAAGAGCTTCTCGGCCGCGGGGAAAAGCTCGTCTTCCTCTTCCCCGACGTGATGCTCGACGGACTCTTTCAGCACCGTGACCTTCGCCTCGAATTGCTCGTCGTCCGGCTGGAGTTGAGCGAGTTCCGCGATCAGGGTCTTGACGATCTTGTGCTCCTCGAACGACTCGCGGACGACCTTCTTCGGATCTTCCGACGAGACGCTCTTGAATGCCTGATAGAAGATCCGCTCCTCGATCTGCGCGTGGATCTCGAGCTCCCTGGAGATCTGGTCCACGATTTCCTTCCGGGTCGTCTCTCCGTCCCGTGCCGCCTTCTGGTACCGCTCGAAGAGCGCCTCGACTCTCCGATGGTCCTGCTTCAAAAGGCGGACGGGATCTTCTTCACGGGCGCTTTGCGTCTCCTTTTCGCCATCCGAGCTTCGACCTTTAACCACTTCCACGAGCCTCGAGATGAGACCCTGGCCCTCGGGGGCCGGGCTCTCCGGCGCCTTCGACCGGCGGCCGACCTTGCCACCTCGGGGGCTCCTGCGCGCTTCTTCCGGGATTCCGTCGTTTCCGCGGGCGGTGTCTTCCTGCTCCACACTGTCCTCCTGTCTTGTTCGAGACCCTGTCATCGCCAGCCGCAAGAAGCGGGCCGCGTGGTCTTTCGGGTCGGGCTTTCGCGATCTGGCACAGGGATTGCCTGTAAAATCCTGTTCCAGTGAACAACGCACGCTCGGACTTCGGCGCAAGGTTTCCGCACGCGCTCTTGAGCGGGTGGTTAGAGAGACGCGGCGACTCCCGGGGAGCCGCGGGCAGGGACCTTCACGGAGTTTGCTCCGGCGACCCGGGCTGGCGTCAGACTCGACCTTCCCTGGAATACCAGGTCATCTGAAATTGCCTCCTCATTCGAGCGGCGGACGCTCTCCGGCGGATGAGCCGGACGGCGGGTCGGCGTCCAAGCCTCTTATCCTCGTCGTCGAGGATGACGACGCTCTGCGGCGCGAAATCTGCCGCATCCTGGAGGACGAAGGATTTCAGGCGATAGGGGCGATCCACGGACTCCACGCCCTGGCGCAGCTCGAGACGCTGACGCGCCCCGATCTGATCATTCTCGACCTGATGATGCCGGTGATGAACGGGTGGGACTTCCACGCCAGGCTGAAGGCCAATCCGCGGTTCGCGCACGTGCCGGTCCTGCTCTTGAGCGCCTACGTCAGAAATGAGACGCACACGGGCCCGAAGGACGTCGATGTGGCGCTTCAGAAACCCATCCGTATCGAGGAATTTCTGGGCTGGGTGCGGCGACTCGCGCGGCGTCTGAATCGCTGAACCGCCCGCTGAACCGCCAGGCGCGAAACCGCCGCGCCAAAGGCGCGAAAGCCGTTTCCCCGGAAATCATCCGAAGAGTTCCGGCGCGGCCCGCTCGATCGCCGATTCGAGCTCCTCCGCACTGCATTCCCCGGCCTCTTTTTCGAGCGCCGTCTGATGAAGCGACCAGCGCTCCTTGTGTTCGACCGAGGCACCGGGGGAAAGCTCCGCCAGGACGCCGAGCGACTCGAGCTCCATGTAGTTGCCGGCGGCGTAGATTTCGTTGTTGCACCCGAAATCGGGATAGCGCGCGCCGCGGAGGTGGTCGAAGCGCTTGACGAAGAGCGACTCTTTCCAGAGGCAAGCGCACCAACCGCGCGTGTTTCCGGCGCCCGCCTTCTGGGGAGCTGGGCGCGCGGCGTCGGAGCGGAGCAGCACGGACCGGGGGCCGAACTCCCACCGCGGGTCGGCGAGCTCCGTGAAGGACCAGAGCACGAAGGGACGCGCGGCGTCGAGGGCGTCGTCGTGCGAGCGCCACGGTTCCGATGGAAGGAGGGCGACCCCGCCGCGGGAAACGATGGTGAGCGCCCAGGCCGCGGCTGTGACCGGTCGAGGGCCGCGGTTCGTGATGCGATGCGTCAGGGTCGCCTCCGCCCCGGTTGCAGGGAGGGTGACGGTGATCTCCTTCCCGATGCCCGCCGCGTCGGTGCGGCGGGAGACGGTGAGGCTCAGGGAACCGTCCGAGCGGTGCTCGACAGGAGCATCGTCGGGAGCGTAGCTTTCGGGCATGGTCTCCGGCGCGAACCACAATCGGTGACCGCCGCGCGGCCTCCACCGGCCGAGGGCCGTGTCCGTCGAGAGGTCCGGCCATTCTCCGAGAGCGTTGTCTCCCTCCGGGAACGCGAATCGCACGATGCGAGGACCGAAGCCGGTGGCCGCCACGATCTCGACGTCCCCGTTGGTCACCCGGATCCCGGGGCCGAGCGTCGAAGACGAAAACGCGTCGATCATGGCCCCCCGTTTGCGAGCTCCAGCCGCTTCTTAACCGCCGCAGAACCGCCGCACGCAATCGAGGAGCTTTTCCGGCCGGATCGGCTTTGCGAGAAAGTCGGCGACGCCCGGCGCGTCTCGTATGAACGCCAGCCCCGAGAGCAGAACGACGGGGCTTTGCTTTCCGACGCCGTCGCGCCGGGCCAGAAACTCCCAGCCGTCGACGCGCGGCATGCGAAGGTCGAGAAGAATGAGACAGGGCGGCTCCATCGCCTCCAGGCGCTCGAGCGCGTCCTGCCCGTCTTCCGCGGTGACGACCGTGTATCCCTCTTCGGAAAGAAGCTCCCGGACGGCATCCCGAACTCCGGGGTCGTCGTCCACGACCAGGACTCGGCGGGGAGAAACGGTCATGGGCGCCGCTCCGATCCGGTGATCCCCGAGGCCTCGCGGACGAGAGCCTCGCCGGATCGGCCACGATCAATGCGCATCCTGCGGCGCAACTCGAGGAGGGAGACCGCTTGCCGGGCTAACGCGGCGAGCGCCTGCACCTGAGCCTCGCCGAGCTGCCGTGGCTCCCGGTCGAGCACGCAGATCGTTCCGATCGCATGTCCGTCGGGGGTGACGAGCGGGGCGCCCGCGTAAAAGCGGAGCTTCATCGGCCCGGTGACCAGCGGGTTCCCGGAGAATCGATCGTCCGCGGTCGTGTCGGGGATCACGAAGACGTCCCGGCCCAGAATCGCGTGCGCGCAGAGCGCGTGCTCGCGCGAAGTCTCCGTGGCATCGACTCCGATCCGGGACTTGAACCACTGCCGGTTTCGGTCGATGAAGGTGACGAGAGCGATCGGCGTATCGCAGATGAGCGCGGCGAGCCGGGCCACGTCGTCGAACTCGGGCTCCGGGTCCGAGTCGAGGATGTCGAACCGGTACAGGGCGGCGAGCCGGGAGGCCTCGTCGGGGGGCATGAGGGGATGAGCGTTGGCGGCCGGCGTCGAAGGAACCTGCTCGTGGACCTCCAGAAGGGCGTCTCGCAGCTCTCGCGCGGTCTGAAAACGTTCCGAGGGGTCCTTCCGCATGCAGCGTCGGACGATGTCGGCGAGCGCCGGCGGCGTGTCGGGAGCGAACTCTTCGAGCGGCGTCGGCTCTTCCTTGACGATCATCTCGAGCAGCTTGAAGAGGGTTTCGTTGCGGAATGCCTTCTGCCGCGTCAGAAGCTCGTAGGCGAGCAGGCCGAAGGAAAAGATGTCCGTGCGATGGTCGACGGGATCCCCGCAGATCTGCTCGGGGGACATGTACCCGGCCGATCCCACCGCCACTCCCGCCTTCGTGATGTCGGTCTCCTGGTTCGCGGCTTTGGCGATCCCGAAGTCCATGATCTTGATCGCGTAGCCCTCGAGCACGCGGATGTTGGCGGGCTTGATGTCGCGGTGCATCACGCCCGCTTTGTGCGCATACTCGAGTCCGAGCGCGACTCCCACCAGAATCTTCAGCTTGTCGGCCATCAGAACCGGCTCGCCGCGCACGATCAGCTGATCGAGATCTTCTCCGGAGAGAAACTCCTGCACGATGAAGGGAACGTCGTCTTCGACCCCGAACTCGTACACGGTCGTGATGTTCGGATGCTGCAGGCGCCCGGCGAGCTGCGCCTCCTGAAACGTCCTCGCGCGGATCTCGGGGGACCCGACCTCGCAGGTCTTGATCGCCACTTTTCGCTGGATCAGCGGGTCGAAGGCCTCGTAGACGGTGCCGAAGCCGCCCGCGCCGATCTTGGAGACGACCTCGTATTTCCCGATCTTCCGTCCGATCGCGCTCTCCCCGGAGTGGGCGGAGGCGCCCGCGGAGTCGAGTCCGGCGCCCGTGACCCGTTCGCCGGTCTGGGAGCCGTCGCTTTTTTTCCCTGCGAGATTGGCCAGCCAGCCCATCAGAGCGCCTTTCGAGGAGGAACCCCGTCGAGGGGAAACGGAAGTCTACGCGTAAAGGTCGGGATCAGTCGCCCGTCGAAGTGCAGATCTGTGCCCGGCCGAGGGTCGAGCCGGCGAGGAGTTTCTCGACCCTGGAGGGAGCCCTTGCGCCCGGAAGGCCAGTGGCATTGTCGACGATCTACCGTCGGAGGCCGTAGAGCGCGCCGAAGGCCAGGGCCAGGAGCGCGATGCCAAACGCGATGGACAGCCACTCTCCCCGGCGCTGGCCCCGGGGACCCGTGAAGACACCCCAGGTGATTCCCGCCAGCCACAGTCCATTGGCGAGATGAAACGCGACGCCGAACATCCCGAGCACATAGACCGCGAACGTCAAGGGCTCACGCATGCCCTCCTGCATGTGCCCGAAGTCGATCGGAAATCCAGCCCGCCATGGCTCGATTTTGGTCTTGTAGACGTGCGCCGGAACGAACAGGAGGACGCCGATCGCGGAGATCCGCTGGAGAACGTATTTCCAGTTCCGGAACCGCGGCTGAGCCAGGAGATTCGGACGCGACTTGAAGGTGATCATGAGCCCGAACACGGCGTGGATGACGAACGGAAGGTAGACAAACAGCCAGATCGACGGCTGGTAGAGCGGTGAAGCGGTCGCCGCGCGCAGCCGCCCGTCGAACGCCGCGCGCCCGTTGATGGCGTACACGTTATTGAAGAGGTGCCAGACCACGTAGATTGCCAGAGGAACGATGCCGCAGAAGGAAAAAATTCTCCGAGCCCAGAAGGGCCGGATGCTGGAAACCGTCTCCGGCCGGGCTGCCGCCGTCGCGCTCACGGAAGGGACGATAAACCAGCTCTTGCCGGGTGTCCAATTCCCGGGCGAGGGGCGACTTGCGAGAGGCGAGGGCGAGAGGCGTGAGGCGAGGGGCGGAAGGCGGAGGGAGAACGCGACGTTCGACGACTTGCTCGAAAACGTTTCGATCGACCGAGGGGATGAAGCGAGCTTCCGATTTGCGAGGAGGGAGACGGCGGTTTTCAGATCGGATCGCCCGCGGTGTGTCGGCGTGCGGCCACCGCGAGAAGGCCGATTGCGGGGTCCGCCGGCGCGATTTTTGCTTTCTCCCGCTCGTCCCGGTGAATTCATAAGCGAGGATGCGAGGCTCCATGAAGATCCGCGGAAGAAAGTTTCTCCAGGGTCCCCGTGAAGTCCCGATGGCGCGACCCGGCGCGGAGAAGTTGCCCGAGCTTTCCAACTCGGGATTCGAAAAGCGGCTGGGTGGCTCGCCCCCTCGCGGGGAGCTCCTCCGATACTCCTCGCATGCGCGGTTCCTCGCGCGCTGGAGCGCGCCCTAGCGGAACCCATCCGGGGTCGGTTTTTCGCCTTCCTGGTCCTCTTCGCGGTCGTCGAACGCGAAGCGTCCCTCCGACTCCGGCAGCACCCTCAGCGACGTCTTCTGGCTGGAATTCCCGGACCGCATCTCAACCGTGTAGCGTCCCGGCGGGAGGTACCGTCTGCGGGTCGCGCGGAGCGGATCATCCAGCAGGCGATACAGGTCCGGATCCAGGGGCTTTTTAGGGCCCGTGGCCCCTTTCTCGTCCTCCGGTCGGGCGGAGTCGGTCGCATCCTCCTCGCTCTCGGCCGGGGCGGCGGCGGGCGGGGGAGGCGCGGGATCCTTCGATTTCGCCGCAGCCAGCGATTTCTCCCGGGCGCGCGCCTCGGCGGCGTCGGCGAGCTTCGCATCGGCGGTCAGGTCGTACGCGATCACGTGAAAGCCCGCTGCGGGAGGCGCCGTCAGCTCCTTCCACGCATTGCCGTTCTCGTCCTGGATCGAAATCGAAACCGTCTGGGCCGCTTTGGACCACCAGGCGATCCGGACCACGGGTTCCTCGCGGCCCCATGTGAAATAGGGATGGTCCCCGTAGCCCTTCTTCGCCGACAGTTTCAGGGATTTGATCGGGAAGGCGACGAGCGGCTCCGCGGGAAGTCCGTCCTTCATCCGGCGCAGAGGCGCGGCGTCGGCGACGTATACGCTGCGGCCGTGGGTCGCGAGCACGAGGTCGCCCTCCCGGGGCTGGACCACGAGGTCGTGTACGGCGACCCTCGGCAGATCGCCGGACAGTGCGGTCCATGTCGCGCCGCGATCGAGCGACGCGAAGACGCCGCTGTCCGTGCCGACGTAGAGCAGGTGTTTCGCCTTCGGGTCCTCTCGCACCGTGTTCACCGGCTCGGCGGGCAACCCGCCGGAGATGGAGTGCCACGTTCTGCCGAAATCCGTGGACCGGAAGACGTAGGCGCTGAAGTCGTCGTCGCGGTACCCGTTCTGCGAGACGTAGACCGTGCCCTCGTCGAAAGCGGAGGCGATCACGCGCGACACCCACTTGTCGCGCGCCAGCCCTTTGGAGAGATCCGCCCAGGTATTGCCGCCGTCTCGCGAGCCCCAGACGCGGCCCTCGTCCGTCCCGACGAAGAGGACGCCGAATCGCTTCGGTGACTCCGCGATCGACGTGATCGCTCCGAAGGGCACGTCTCCCTGCTCGCGGTTCGAGGTCAGGTCGTCCGAGATCGCCGCCCACGTGTCGCCGCGGTCGAAGGACCGGTAGAGGCGATTCGTCCCGTAATACAGGATCTCGCGCGAATGCGGCGACAGGATAAATGGCGTGATCCAGTTGTAGCGGAGCGGTTTCTCTTTTTTGGCGGCCGAAAGCTCGGGCCGGGGCCGGATTCTCTGGCGTTCGCCGGTCTTCACGTTCACGCGGCCCGAGGCGCCGAACTGGCCGGCGGCGTAGACGAGGTTGGCGTCCTTCGGATCGATGGCGACGCAGCTTCCGTCCCCGCCCCAGATCGACTTCCAGGCCTGCGGGTCCGACTTGCCCGGGCGGTACGTGGAGGGACCGCGCATCACGCCGTTGTCCTGCAGGCCTCCGACGATGTTGTACGGCTCGGCGTCGTCCACGGCGATCGTCGTGAACTGGCCGACTCCGATGTTGTTCAGCTTCGTCCACGTCTCGCCCGCATCCGCGGATACGTTGATGCCGCCGTCGTTGCCGATGACCACCCGCGAAGGCGTCTTCGGGTCGATGAAGATTGCGTGGTGGTCGCCGTGCACGCCGCGCTGGTCGATCCCCTTGAACGTCTTTCCGCCGTCCGTCGAGGCGATCATCGGGACGCCTCCGATGTAGATGTGGTCCGGATTTGAGGGGTCGGCGGCGATCCGCGCGAAGTAATAACCGTACGAGTAGAAGACCTTCTCGATGCGGCCGGCGTGGGTCTTCTTCCAGCTTCCGCCGCCGTCGTCGGTCCGATAGACCTCGAGTCCGATGACGTCGTTCTCGAAGAGGTCGCGGTTGCTGTCCTTCATGTACGCCAGGAGATCGGAGATCGAGATTTTTCCGGCGGCCACGTCTTTCTTGAGCCTTGACGCCTTGAGCGCTTTAGGGAAATCGTGGCGCTTGAGGAAGAGCGCGATGGTGGCGTCGTCCAGGCGCGAGAACGCTTCGGGAGGCAGGGCCTTCAACCGCCGCGCCGTGAGTTCGCCGGGAGGCGCCTCCTCGTCGAAGGGCTCCGAGTCGGGGCGGAGGGCCTGGTTGTCGAGAACTGCATAGACCGTGTCCGGCTGCGACGCGGCGAGGGCGAGACCGATCCGGCCGAGCGTGGCGCCGGACGGAAGGCCTCCGGCGAGCCGCTTCCATGTCCGGCCGGCGTCCGCCGACTTCCAGACGCCGCTTCCGGGACCGCTCTCCAGAAAGTTGGCGGCCGTGCGGGCCCGTTCCCACGTCGCTGCGTAGACGACGTCGGGATTGCGAGGGTCGGCGACGAGATCGATGGCGCCGGTCCGGTCGTCCACGAAGAGGGTCTTCGACCAGGTGCGGCCGCCGTCCGCCGTTCGATAGACGCCGCGCTCGGTATTGTCGGTGTAGAGGTGTCCCATCGCCGCGACCAGGACCGTCTCGGGACTGCGGGAGTCGACGAGGATCCGGGCGATGTGGTGCGTGTCGGAGAGACCCAGGCTTTGCCAGGTCTTGCCGGCATCGGTCGTTTTGTATATCCCGGTTCCGGCGTAGGACGTGCGGCTCGAATTCGCCTCACCCGTGCCGACGTAGATCGTCCGGGCATCTCCGTCCGCAAGCGCGAACGCGCCGATCGTCAGGGTTGGCTGTCCGTCGAACAGAGGCGTCCAGGCGCCACCGCGGCTGTCGGTGCGCCAGAGCCCTCCCGAGGCGAAGGCGACCAGGAGCGAGTCGGGATGGTTTGCGGGCGAGACCACGTCCACGACGCGGCCTCCCTGCACCTCCGGGCCCACGTTGCGGAACTTCAGCTCGGCAAACGGAGACGCCTTTTCCATGGCATCGCGCTCGGCGGCGGATTTCGCCCGCAGCGACTCGCTCATGCCGGCGCGCCGCGGGTGGAAGCGGCGGCGCTCCTCTTCTTTCGAGAGCGGCGCCGTGTCTTTCAGCGTGCCTTTGTCTGCCGCGGAAAGGGAAGGGACGTTCGAAACGGCGGCGAGCCAGAGCATTGCCAGAGCCCGCAGGGTCTTGAGCACGAGGCCTCCTGTTTTGGAGCCGGGATGTTATCGCCAACCGTCGCCTCCGCTCACTGCGGGAGCTGCCTTCGCCGTACGCGGCGAAGGCACCGGCGAGCGGCTCGCCTGTTGGCTCGACCGCTCGCCTGCTCCCTTCGTTCGCTACGGCTCTCGCTGCGAGCTTATTCACCATCCTGGCCGGGGCGCAGCTCTGCCCCCTCTCCCCGCGCGCCGGGGGAGAGGGATGGGGTGAGGGGCGGGACTCGTTAGGAGGACGACGCCGAGAATCAAAGGATGCTGATACGCCCCGCGCTCGTGGAGAGGGTTCGAGTGGGGGGGACCGCAGGGAGTTGGTGCGTCCGTGAGGCGGCGTCCTCTCGCCCGGGCAGAGGAGAGAAAGAGGGAGAGGGCGAGGGAGAGAGCGAGAGCGAGGGGGGCAGTCCCGAGGAGGGCAGTCCCGAGGATCGGGATTGACGAACGGCTCGTTTCTGGGAACTATCTCTCGGGCAAATTCTCGAG
>JBDUBI010000099.1:0-15164 GCA_040004225.1 Acidobacteriota bacterium | reverse complement strand
CTCCTGCGACGCAGCTTGATCCTTCGACCTGCAACCCGCTCGGCGTTCCGTTTGGTGCGGCGAATCCGTTCCCGTCGGGTGTCAACGGTCCGATTGCTCCGGTTATCCCCGGAACCATCACGGGCTTTGGCCCCAGCGGTCCTGCGGGTACTGGCCCGAGCCAGAACGTCCCGCTGTAATCGGTCGTTTCTCTGGTGGGCGGGACGAAAGTCCCGCCCACTTTTTTTCTCGCATCGCGTCGTCGACTCGGTCACGGAGATCCCAAAAACTTAGTCGATTCGCTTTCACATACTCTTCGGGAGAACTGGAGAGAATTTGAAATCGGTTCGCGAACGAAGGTCCGTAACTGGTCGTCCGCCCTTTCCCGGAGGTCTGCTCTTGCCCACTTCGATGCTCCGACGGACTGTCGTTCCCGCCACAATTCTGGTGCTGGCGTTCGCCCTCTTTGTATCGGCTTCCAACGCTCTGGCGCAGTGCGCGACTCTCCAGTCGCAGGACCGTCAGAGTCACCCGGGATACAGCGGCTCCCTCCCGAACCTGCTCTCCACGGCCGGTAACGACAAATACATCTACGAGGCGACCCAGTACGGATTCGTGCGCGCCAGCCTGGCGAACCCGTCGAGTCCCGGGACGATGCAGCTCCTTCAGATCGGCCAGAAGTTCGTCCCGGGAGACAACGGGGGGCTCATCTACCTCGGCTGCGACTGCTACCAGGGCGCGAGCACGATGGACGCCGCGGAGGGGCCGGACGGAACCTCGCGGATGATCTCCGACTTTCGCCCCGTCTACACGGGAGTCCTCCGGGGGATGCTCGGGATGACGACCGGCCCGAACGGCCCCCAGATGGGCGACCAGCTGGACGTCGCGGAGGTCGCGCTCGGTTCGACGGTGGCCGCGGTTTACATGCCGAACACCAATAAGTACTTCGCGTACTTTCCCTCCAATGGCGTCCAGGTCGTCGACGTCAGCAATCCCAACGGGAGCGCTTCCGCGTCGTCCGCCCTGACGCCGAGCGGATCCTTCACCTGGAACGGCGTCGGGATCATGAAGTCCGGAACCGTTTCGATCGGCGGCATCCCGCACGTCGTTGTCGTCGGTTTCGTCGGAACGCAGCTCCGGGTCGCCGAGCCCAATCCGGGCAATGGCGCTCTGAGCGAGAAGGCCAACACGGTCGCGGCCGGTGCCCCCAACTCCCTTTACGTGGCGAACGTGAACGGAAGAGCCTATGTTTTTTCGGCCGACAATTCCGCAGGATTGAACGTCTACGAGTACACCGGCAGCGCCCTGACCTTCGTGGCAAACCTGCCCGGCTATTACAACCAGGTCGTCGTCAAAGGAAACCCCGGATCGTCCTATCCGGCGATTTTCCTGCATCGCTCGATCCGCGCGCCCCAGTTTCCTTCCGACCCGCAGGACGGCGTGGACATCTGGGACTCGAAGTGGCTCACGGGCGGTACTCCCGTTCGCGCGGTCACGCTTCCCCACCAGGGCACCGCGCCCCCGACCGGACGCGGCAACGCGATCGAGGCCGTCGTGACCGGAGGCGGGTCGCAGATCATCGCCCACGTGTACCGGCTCGCGACGACCACCAACCCGGCCGTCAATCCCGAGCATCTCCTGATCACCGACAACGTCGACATTTCCTGCATTGCCGCCGACACGACCAGCCCGCCTCGCGCCTCGGCGACGTTTACGAACGTCTCCGCCGCCCTGCGCAGCGGCCCCGAGAGAACGGTCAACTATTACGGCGACCGGGTCACGCTCTCCGACAGCTCCTCGACGGGAGTTCCGATCACTCGCGTCGACTGGGACCTGAACAACCCGGGCACCGGCTTTGCCGCGGACGTCACGGGAACCGCGCTCTCCCTCCCGAACATCTTCTTTCCCTGCGACCCGGCGGCGGGCGGAGACCGGTCCACCGGAACGAATTGCGCCACGAGCGTCGGGCTTTCGAGCTCCCCGGCTCCCCAGAGCTTCGTCTTTGCCGAGCAGAGCGCGAATCAGAACGGGACGAGCGCAACGCCTTTCTACTCGGCTCCGATCCCGTTCGTGATGCCTTCCGTCGGCGTCAGCGGATTCTCGGGCGGGGTGCTGCGCGTTCTGACCGGCGGCAGCGCGGACGCGACGCCGACCTCGGGCAACACCGCGGACGCCACCTTCCAGTGGACGTTCGCGGGCGGATCCGGAGGAACGCCCGCGGGCATCACCGTCCCCGTTCCCTCCGGCGTCACCGGATTTTCGCTGACCGTGACGTGGAGGGGCGGCTACGCCAAAACCGTGTCCGGCACCGTCGTGCAGACGGATCTCGTTCCCGCGTTCACGATCCTCCCGAATCCGGCGGTCAAAAACGGGCAGATCACGCTGACGAACACGATGCAGAAGGCCGCGTCGACGAATCTCACGAGCGTCGATTACAGCGTCGTCAACGGAAGCTGCCCCGGGACTCCGAACTTCACGGGCACTCTCGGCACGGGGTTTCTCACCCCGGGCACGGCGTCGATCACCGCCCCGGCGGTCGAGGGCAGCTATTGCGTCACGCTTCGCTTCAACTACACCCCGGCCGCGGGCGCGCCGACCAACCAGACGGTCGCGAATCCGCTGACCGTCATCGTTCAGACGATCCCGTTGAGCGTGTCCGTCTCCGGGCCCGCGACGGGGACCGTCGGGACCGCGATGTCCTTCACCGCCGGCCCGACCGGCGGAACCGGGACCGGCTACTCGTTCGCGTGGGATTGCAATTACTCCACCTTCTCCGGCGGTAACTTCTCGGCGGGGAGCGCGACTCAGAGCTGCACCTACAACCAGAACGGGAGCTACACGCCGGCCGTGCGGGTCACCGATTCCGGCAGCAACGTCGCGACCGGGTTCGGGTTCTTGACGGTCACCGGGGGACCCACCGGAGGCACGCTCGCGGCCAGCATTTTCGGAGCGACGACGGGGTCGACGGGTAGCCCCATCAGCTTCCAGGCGACCGCCTCCGGCGGGACGGGCAATTACAGCTACGCGTGGGCCTGCGACTACACGATCCTGGGCGGCCCGGGGCAGTTCACCGCCGGGTCGAACCAGACCTCCTGCACCTTCTCTTCGGGTGGAACCAAGAACGTCGCCGTCCGGGTCAATGACGGGTCGAGCCAGATCATCGTTCAGTATTCGGTGACCATTGGCGGCTCGGGCGGCCCCGGCCCGAACGGTCTGGCGGTCTCGATCGCGGGGCCTGCGACGGGATCCGGTGGCGCGAATCTCGTGTACACCGCGACCGCGACCGGCGGGACCGCGCCGTACGGCTACGCCTGGGCCTGCGACTACAACTCGCTTGCGGGCACCGGCCAGTTCACCGCCGGGGCTTCGTCGAAGACGTGCGTTTTCACGGGCAATACGGCCCACGTCGTCGGCGTCCGCGTCACGGACACGGCCAGCGGCACTGTCACGAACACCTTCACGACGACGATCTCGGGGCCGGGTCTCCCCGTGACGGGCTTCACGGTCACGGGCGCCGGCGCGACGCAGTCGGGCACCGTGTACACCGTCGGTCTCAACCAGCCGGTGACCTTCACGGCGGCCGAGACGAACGCGAGCCAGTATGCGTGGACGTTCGGCGACGCGACTTTTGCCGTCGCGCCCACGGCGCGCACCATCACGAAAACGTACTCCACCAAAGGCACGTACCAGGCGGGGCTCGACGTCACCGGGAACGGGACGCAGACGGTGGGCATCAACTCGACGAGGTTCTCGGTCGTGGTGGTGACACCCGCTCCCTCGGGCGCGTTCACGGTCTCGGGGGCCCAGGGAAATTCGGACGGCACGGTCTATACGGCGAATATCGGCGACGAAATCACGCTGACCGCGTCGGAAACCCACGCCCTCTCCTGGGGCTGGATTTTCGGAGATGGCACCAATGGCGCGTCGCCGGGAGCCGGCGTCCCCATCAAGCACCGGTACAACGCTCCGGGCACATACGTCGCGAAGCTTCTCGTGACCGGCGACGAGACGAACACGACCGGTCTCGTGATCTCGACGTTCACGGTCAACGTCGTCTCCTGCGCGCCAAACGCCACGACCCTCTGCTTGAACGACAACCGGTTCAAGGCCACGGTCGCCTGGAGCGTGCCGCCGCAGGCGAAGACCGGCATCGGCGCCGGCGTCGCGCTGACCGGAGACACCGGCTACTACTGGTTCTTCAGCCCGGCGAACATCGAGCTCGTGCTCAAGGTCGTGGACGGGCGCACGTTCAACGGAAAGTACTGGGTTTTCTACGGAGCTCTCTCGAACGTCGAATACACGATCACGATCAAGGACACCAAGACGGGAGCGGTCAAGACCTACAACAACCCGTATGGCACGACCGCCAGCATCGCGGACGTGAACGCGTTTGACGGGGGAGCTCCGGCCACGACCGAGGGCAAACGTGTCCAGGCCGTCTCGGCGATCACCGTCTCGTGCACGCCCTCTCCGGTCCCGCTCGGGCAGCAGGTGAGCTGCACCGCGTCTCCGGCCGGCACCTACTCCTGGCTCTGGGGCGATGAGACGACGTTCCCGTCGCCTTACGCACCCGGACCCAATCCGAACACGCACACGTACACGAGCGCGGGCCCGAAATCCGTCACGGCAACCAGCGACAACGGAGTGACGACGGGATCCGTCGGGCTGGCGGTGCTCGCGACCGTCCCCGGCGGCCTCGCCGCCGCGATCACGGGACCGGCCACCGGGTCGGCCGGAGCACCCCTGTCCTTCACCGGCACGGCGACCGGCGGGACCGCGCCCTACACGTTCGCGTGGAGCTGCGACTACAACGCGGCCAGCCCGAGCTTCACGGCGGGGCTCGCGCAGAACTCCTGCACCTTCGCCACGGCCGGCAGCCACATCGTCGGCCTGCGCGTGACCGACTCGGCCACGCCCGCGGGCACGTCGATCTCGACGGCCACGGTCTCCGTCGCGCCACCGGCCGGTCCGGGGCTGCCTTCGGCGCTCTACACCGTCACGGGCGCGCAGCTGAACGCGGCGAGCGGGCGATATGAGGCGGAGCTCGGGACCGAGATCACATTCACCGCGAACGAAGTCAACGCCTCGAAATGGGCGTGGACGTTCGGAGACGGAGGCAGCGCGGACGGTGCCGTCGCGCGTCACACGTACCAGCAGGGCGGCAGCTTCGACGGCCAGTTGATTGTGACGGGTGACACGACGCACACTGTCGGGCTTTCGATGGGAACGATTCCGATCTCGATCCTTCCCTGCGCCGCGGACGGCAAGACGCTGTGCTTGAACGGCGGCCGGTTCAAAGTGAGGGTCGACTGGAGATCCGACACGGCGAACGGGTTCGGAACGGCCGTGCCCGTGACTTCCGATACGGGGGAATTCTGGTTCCTGTCCAGCAACAACATCGAGCTCGTTTTGAAGGTCGTCGACGGTACGAGCTTCAACGGACACTTCTGGGTGTTCTACGGGGCGCTTTCGGATCTCGAGTACACGATCACTGTCACGGACACGACGACGGGGACGGTCAAGACGTACCACAACCCCCTGCACACGACAGCGAGCGTCGCGGACGTGAACGCCTTCTGAGGAAGCTCCGGCTTCGATTTTCCGAAAGGGTCCTGGTTCGCGCCAGGGCCCTTTTTTTGGGCTTTCGCCGCCGGCGGCGACATGCGCGCGCCGCCGGCCGTAGACAATCTGAGAGAACCGGTCCTGAGGCTAGAATGGCTCGAATGTTGCGGAGATGAAGCAGCCTACGATGATCCCGTCACCCGGATTCGAGCGCGGTCAGCCCACGGCGCTGTTGGACGCGGAGCTCGAATCCCCGTTCCTGCACGATCGCGGGACGGTCGTCTACAACCCGCTCACCGGCGCCTCGCTCGCGAAAGACGGCGAAGGTTTCCGCGCGCTTTCCCGGATGAGGCAGGGGCTGTCTCCCGGAGTCAATGCGGGCGTGCTGGACCACCTCCGCGCGGCGCGATTTTTAATCGACGACGTGGACCGGGAGGCCCGGCGGTCGCATCTGCTCTTTCTGTCTCTCGAGACCTGCACGGTGTGCAACCACCGCTGCCCCTTCTGTCCGGTTTCGGTGGATCCCCGCGAGCGCGAGGTCATGTCGACGGACCTGTTCGAGTCGATCGTCGACCAGGCGGCGGCGATCGGCGGTCGCGACCTCGTCGTCTTCCTCTCGAATTACAACGAGCCGACGGTCGACCCTCTTTTCGAGGAGCGCTGCCGGTTTCTCTTCGCGCGCGGGCTGCCGGTGTCGATCCTGACGAATGCGTCCCAGTTCACGCCGGACCGCGCGGACCGGCTCGAAGCCCTCGGCCGTTTCCGCTACATCGGCATCAACCTCCCGACGCTCGATCCGGAGCGCTACCGGATGCTGCATGGAACCCGGGATCTGGCCCGGGTCCTCGCGAATGTCGATGCTCTGCGCGCGCGGGCGATCTCGGAAGAGACCGCGATCGTCGTGCTCGGGGAGGAGGACGACGTCCACCGCGAGGACGTGGCCCGCATCCGCGCCCGGTTCGAGCCGCGCGGGTGGGAGGTCAAGCCTTTCCGCATCCGGAGCCGTCCCGCCAGCGGAACGTTCGTTCCCGAGCCTCCGCCGAAGAGGAAGCTGCGCGGCTGCGAGCTCATGGGCTCGCGGCCCTTCGAACACCTCCACGTCACCGCGACCGGCAAAGCGGTGCTCTGTTGCCAGGATTACTACGAGCGACTCACCGTCGGAGACCTCAAAACACAGTCGGTCGCCGAGATTCTGGGCGGGGACGCGATGGCTCGCCTGCGCCGCTGGACGTACGGGGTCGAGGAAGCACCGGCTGACTTTCTCTGCCGGCGCTGCGAGTTCGCCGTCGGCGAGTGAGAGGGAACTCGAAGCCGAACGCCGGCGACGGCACCGCCGGCGCCAGCCGGCCCGCCATACAGGCCCGGGACCTCTCCAAGATTTATCGCCTTTACGCGAATCCGGGCGACCGCCTGCGCGAGGTTCTTTTGAGGACGCCGCACCATCGCGAATTCCAGGCGCTGTCGGGGGTTTCTTTCGACCTGCCCGCGGGCAAAGCCCTGGGTTTGATCGGAGAAAACGGCGCGGGGAAATCGACGCTTTTGAAGATTGTCGCGGGCACGACGGCGCCCACGTCGGGAACCGTCGAGCGGCGCGGCGTCGTCGCGTCCATCCTGGAGCTCGGAATGGGATTTCACCCGGAGTTCACCGGGCGCGAAAACGCCCGGATGAACGCGGTTCTGTTGGGACTGACCGGGCCGGAGATCCGCAAGCGCCTGCCCGAGATCCGCGACTTCGCCGAGCTCGGGGAGTTTTTCGACCGGCCGGTGCGGACGTACTCGTCCGGGATGGGGCTCCGGCTCGCGTTCGCCGTCGCCACTCATGCCAACGCGGACGTTCTCATCGTCGACGAAGCGCTGGCTGTCGGGGACGGATATTTCCAGAAGAAGTCGATCGACCGCATCACGGAGTTCCAGCAGAGGGGAGGCACTCTCCTCTTCTGTTCGCACGCGCTCTACTACATCGCCCTCCTGTGTGACGAGGCGATCTGGCTGAAGAACGGCGCCGTCGCGGCGCAGGGGCCTTCGTCGGAGGTCGTCCGGCAGTACGAGCGTTTCCTGCAGGAGAAGGAGCAGCGTCTCGACGCTTCGCCGACGATGTCGGAGCCGGCGAGCACGAACGGCCGGAGGCCGGCGCGCCTGACGGAAGTTCGCGTTCACGACGGCTCCGGCTATTCGCGGTCGGAATTCGCCGCGGGGGAAACCGTGGCCGTCGACATCGAGTTCGAAACGACCGATCCCTCCCTGGCGTTTCACGTGCGCGTCGGCGCAGACCGGGAGGATGGCGTCCAGGCTTTCGCAGTGGATACCCGCGGCGAGCCGTGGGCACCGTTGACCGGCCGATCCCGATACAGCGTGAAGCTTCTGCTTCCCGAGCTGCCCATCGCGCAGGGCGAATTCCGGCTCTACGTCTTTCTGGGGGACGAGACGGCGCTCCATCTGCACGATTTGAAGATCCTGCGGCCCGGATTTTCCGTCGTCGCCCCGGAATACTCCGTGGGGCTCCTGCGCCCGCCGCACGTCTGGTCGATCGAGCAGGAAGGCGCGGCCGGACGGCGGCCGGCCGGTCTGTCCGCCGCCTCCCGGCGTTGACGACGGGGCTCGCCTTCCTCGAGTCCCGCGAGCGTCCCGACTACGGGCATCGCTTCTCCCGTCTACGCTGGCGGCGCGCCGTGGCCGCGGATCGCGAGGCGATCGTAGACCCCGTCGAAGATGCGAATCGAGCGTTCGCGGGAGCGGAGGTCTGGGCCCTCGTGCTCGCCCCCGCCGCCGTCCCCGCCGGCGCGTTTTCGTTCGCGGCGGTCCCTCAGGGTCCCCCCGCGCTCGCGCGACGGCTCGGGACGCAAGACGGGTCGGCGACCTCGCACACGCTGAGGGAGCTCGAGAGCGCGGGGCCCGCTCGAAGCGCCGTTCCCGGAGAGGCGCCGCTCGTGGCGTTCCGACTCGAGGGGTGCTCTCCTCGCGCGGGCGAGTCGGTGGAGACGTTTGCCGCCCGGCTCGCCGCAGACCCGCGAGCGGCGCCTCTCGAGCATTTCGCCGCCCTGGTTGCCGACGACCCCTCCGAGCGCGCGCGACCCGAGTTGATAGACCGCGTACCCCGGGGGATCCGGCGGCTGGCCGACGTCGGCTGCGGCGCGGGCGCCACCGGGGCGGCCCTGAGGAAGAATCACCCGGGGCTCGAGGTCACCGGGATCGAGCGCGACGCGGTCGCGGCCGGCCGTGCGCGGCCGCGCCTCGATCGGGTTTTGTCCGGCGACGCGGGCGAGGTGCTGTCCGAGCTCGGTCGGAGCGGGGAGCGCTTCGATGCGTTTCTCTTCGGCGACGTTCTCGAGCACACCGGCGATCCGATCGCCGTCCTGGCGGCGGCCCGCTCCGCCGCGTCGCCGGGAGCCCGTCTGGTGGTGAGCGTCCCGAACGCCGGGCACCTCTCGGTCATTCGCGATCTGATTCTTGGCCGCTTCGATCCGGCCCCTGCGGGACTTCTGGACGCGGGTCATCTCCGCTGGTTCACTCGCTCCTTTCTGGCCGAATGCCTCGACGAAGCCGGCTGGCGTGTCGACTCGATCGAGGCGGTCGAGGGCGCGATCGCTCCCGACGCGCCCGGATTCCTTCAGTCGCTTGCGGGATGGCCCGGGCTCGACGCGGCTCTGCTCTCGGTGTACCAGTGGATCGCCGTCGGAACGGCCTGACGGGAGCCACGTTGCGGATCGCTTACCTGCTCGAATCGACGGAGCTCTCGGGTGGCGTCCGCGTCGCGCTCCTGCAGGCGGAAACGCTGGCGAGGCGGGGTCATCGCGTCTCCGTGGTCTCCCCGGCGGCGCAGCCGCGGTGGTTTCCGCTCGTGCGCGCCCGTTTCGAGCGCTGCTCTTTCTCAGAATCACGGGAGCTGCCTTCGGCGGACGTGCGCGTCGCCACCTTCTGGACCACGGCCGCGCCGGCGGTGGCGGGCGCCTCCGGTCCGGTGTTCCACCTCTGCCAGGGCTATGAAGCCTCTTTCTCCTTTTATGCCCGCCGCCGAACGGAGATCGAGGAGGCGTATGCGCTCCCGACGCGCAAGCTGGCGATCTCCTCCTCGCTCGCAGCCCGGCTCGAGGCTGCGGGACACGGGCCGGTCGAGGATGTGGGGCAGGCATTCGACGCCGCTGGCTTTTTCCCGGCGGAAGAGGAGAGGCCTTCCGGAATTCCGGTCGTGCTGATGGTCGGGCCCCATGGCGCGGACGTTAAGGGAATCGCGCTGGGGCTCGAAGGTCTCGCGCTCCTGCGCGAGCGCGGCGGACGGTTTCGTCTGCGCCGGATCGCCGTCGAGTCGCCGACGCCGGAGGAGTCTGGCTCCGGCCTCATCGACGACTACCATCGGACGCTTCCGCCGGAACGCATGCCGTTCGCGTACAGGGCGTCGGACCTCTTCCTCGGGGCCACGCGGCCGGAAGAAGGATTCGGGCTTCCGGTTCTGGAGGCGCTCGCCTGCGGCCTCCCGTGCCTGCTTTCGGACACCGCCGGAAATCGTGAGATCTCGGGAGACGCGGCCACGTACTTCGCGGACGGCGATGCCGAGGCTCTGGCAGCCCGGATCCCCGAGGCGCTCAGTCAAGACGCGCGGGCCCGGGCGCGCCGGGACGGGCCGGCCCTGGTGAAGCGGTTCGACCCTTCTCTCGTCGCGGCGCGGCTCGAGATCGCGTTTTCGCGGGCACTTCAGGGCCCGGAGAGCCGCCTCTGAATCCGGATGTCACCGCGATCGTCGTCGCCCACAGGCAGGCGCTGCTCGCCCGCGGGTGCGCGACGACGCTTCGCGCGGCGTTCTCTCAGGAACGGATCGCGGGAGAGATCATCCTGGTCGACTGCGGCTCCGGGGAGGCCGAGGCGGAGGCGCTCCGATCGGTCGGCGCGGACGTCTTCCTGCCTCTTCCCGACAATCGCGGGTACGCGGGAGGGGTGAACGCGGGGCTCGCGCGGGCGCGTGGAAAGCGGCTTCTGGTCTCCAATGCCGACGTCCTCTTCCGGCCGGGCGCCGTGTCCGCCCTGCTCGCCGCAATCGAGCGCGAGCGCATCGGGGCGGCGGCGCCGGTCTGCGAGTGGGACGCGGAGGGACGGGTCCTGCTGCCGCCCGGTTTCGATCCGGGTTTCACGGCGGAGATGGACCTCTTCTCGGCGGGGCGTTCGCGAGCGAGGGACGACCGGCGCTTCGCGCGTTTTGCGCGAGAGGCCGTCGCTCTCTGGAAGCGTGGAGGGAGCGCGCGGCACCTGAGCGGAGCCGTTCTGGCGGCCCGCAGGGAAGTCTTCGACCGCGTCGGACGCTTCGACGAGCGCTTTCCGTTCGAGTACGAAGAGACGGAGTGGGAAAGCCGCGTGCGGCGCGCCGGCTTCGAGCTTTGCGTGGCCGACGGCGCCCGGGTGCGCCATCTCTGGGGCGGCAGCGCCTCGGGCGACCCCGAGACCGTCCGCCGGCGCACCGCCTCGCGGCGATTTTACCGACAGCGCCGTTACGGACGGATCGGGCGGGCGCTGCTCGAGCGCGCCGAGCGTCGCGTTGCGCCTCATCGTTTTCCACGCCGTCCCCTCGAGGAAGTTCCGGCGCAACCCGGAGCGTGGATCGGTTTCTCCCCCCACGCCTCGCGGATACCCTTTGCCGGCGCGGACCTGTCGGCGCCGTTTCGAATGTCGTCGGAATTTGCCTCCTCGCTTCCGCAGGGAGACTGGTTCTGCACCCTCTTTTCCGGCTCGGACGGGCGCCCGCGCGAGACGTTCGTTCTGGAGCGGCGGTGACTTTCGCCATCCGCGAGGCGACGCCCGCCGACGCGCCCGGTATCCGACGTCTCTTCGCCCGGACGTTTCGCGCGGACCTCCCGGAGGCGGAGTGGCGCTGGAAGTTCGAGCGGAATCCCGACGGCTGGTACGGCATCGTCGCCGAAGACGGCGGCGAGATCGTCGGGAACTATGCCGGATGGGGGATGCGTTTCCTCCTGGACGGGCAGGAAACCCTCCTCTACTCGGTGGGAGACGTGGCGACGGATCGCCGGGTGCGTGGCCTCGGCAGGGCGGTGTACCGCACGATGGCGGGCGCGTTCTACGAGAGCGTCGGCGCCCGGGGCGTTCCCTTCTGCTTCGGCTTTCCGAACGCCCGCGCTCTGGCCATCAGCCACCGCCTGATCGGTTCCCGCACCCTCCTTCCGATCCGCGAGGTGCGGATACCGGTGGCGTCCTTCCCGCCTCCCCCGGTGGAAGCGTGCTCGGGGGATTACGTCGACGAGACCTTCGACCCCCTCTGGGCGGCGGCGCGCGGCACAATCGCCTGGGGCGCCATCCGCGACCGCGCGCGCGCCAACTGGAGGTTCCACGCCCGCCCGCTGCGGTATTACCGCATGGTGTGGCTGTCCGGGCCCGCCGGGATGACGTCGTGGGCCGCCCTTTCCGTGGTGGGGGAGCGGGCGCTCGTCGCGGACTGGCTCGCCGCCGCCGGAGGCGCCGGGCTGCCGGAGCTTCTCGCGGCGGCGGCGGCGGAGGCCGCCGTGCTCGGCGCGCGGGAGCTCGTCCTGTGGGAGACGCCGGGCGGCCCGGGCCGGGAGGTGATCTCGCGATTGCCGGGCGAGCGGGTCGAGGCGGGGTTTCCCCTGATCGTCCGCTCGTTCGACGACGACGCGGCAAACCGATTCTCCGAGAAAGCTCACCTGGTCCCGGCGCTGTACGACCTCGTCTGAGTGCGAGTCCGAACGGGTACACTGCGGGAAAGAACGAAGGGGAGAGGTTGGACGAAGGATCCCTGATCCCGTATCAGGCAAGCGAGCTCGTGGCCGGGCGCCTCCTGGTGCTCGGTGCGCATCCCGACGACGACGCGCTCGGCGCCGGCGGAACTCTCGCTTTCAACGCGGCGGCGAAGGTCCTTCGCATCTGGATCGCGACGGACGGCACCCGGCAGGAGGGCGTCTCCGCCGGGGAAGAGGAGTCGTACGGGCGTCGGCGCCGGGAGGAGGCCCGCCGCGCCGCCCGCGCACTCGGAATCCCCGAACCTGTTTTCGCGGGCCTGCCAGATCGCGGCCTGGCGGATCGCCGCGCCGAACTGTCGGCGGCGATCGCCGCCCAGATCGCGGAAGTCCAGCCGGAGCTCATTTTCTGCCCCTCGCCGGTCGAGCTTCACCCGGACCATCGCGCGCTGGCCGAGGCCCTCTTCGAACGGGTGGCGGGCTCCCGACCCGGCGACCCCGACCACGACCTCTACCGCTTCCTGCAGATCGCTTTTTACGAAATTTCGCATCCAATCCTGCCGAACGTCCTGGTCGACATCTCCGCCGCGCAAAAGCAAAAGCGAGAGGCGCTCGCGGCCTTCGTCTCCCAACAGGAGATCCGCGACTATGCCGGCGCCCTGGCGGGCTTGAACGCGTATCGGCGGCTGACTCTCTCCGGGTCCGGGCCCGTCGAGGCATTCCGGCTCGTCCCGTACGCGCAGGTGTCGACGCTCTCGCTGGAGTCGTTCCGCCGGTCGATCGGGCCGAGCGGAAACGCGGACGGCTCGCGCGCTCCCGTGGGCGTCTCGGTCGTCGTGCGGACGCGCAACCGGCCCGCTCTCCTTCTCGAGGCGCTCCAGAGCTTGAAGGCCCAGACCGCGCGCCCGCGCCAGGTCGTGGTCGTCAACGACGGCGGGGCGCCGCTTCAGAACTTAGACGAGTTTCGCGATGCGTGGGACCTCGTCGTCGAAGAGTTCCCGGAGCGGCGCGGACGCTCCGCGGCGGCCAATCGAGGAGTCGCTCTCGCCACCTCCGATCTGCTCGGATTTCTGGATGACGACGACCTGCTCGCGCCAGACCACTTCGAGCGCCTGTCGCGTGCGTGGAAAGAGGGACCGGAGGCGGTGGTGTATTCCGACGCGGTGACCGCGGTGTATGCCGCGGGGGACGAGGGCTGGGTCCCGGCGCACCGGGGCGTCCAGTACTCCCTCGACTACGACCCCGACGCGCTTCTCCTGGCCAACTACATCCCGCTGCACACGCTTCTTCTGACGCGATCTCTTTTCCTCGCCGCGGGTGGCTTCGACGAGACGATGGAGTATTCCGAGGACTGGGATTTTTTGATCCGCCTTTCCGCGCTGACGGGATTCCGCCACGTGCGGGCGATCACCTGCGAGTACCGCCAGTTCCAGGAGCGGCACGGAGGGTCGGACCATGTCGCCGCCGGTGGGTCCCCGTTTCAGGAGGCCCGGCAGCAGATTTACGCGCGGTATGCGTCCCGACGCACGGACGCCGGCCTGGCCAGGGTGTTCGAACGGATGCGCTCTCAGATCGTCTTCTGGTACGAGAGGGATTTCACCTCCCAGGGGGAACTGCTCTATCAGCGCGAAAGCCACCGACGGATGTCCGAGAGAGCCGCGGCCGGCGACGCCGCGCGACACGAGGTGCGGGAAGAGAGGCGCCGCGTCTCCGAGCTCCAGACGGAACGGGCGCGGCTCATGGCGGAGAACGAGCTCGTCCATGCGCGGCTCGCGGACGTTTTCGGCGCCAACGAACGATATGACCGGGAGCTCTCGGCGATGCGAGCCGAAGTCGAGCGGGTCGGCGGGATCCTGAAGCAGATCTATTCGTCCCGAATCTGGCAGCTGCACCTGATGGCCGACCGCCTCCGCGGCCGCCGGTGAGCCGCCGCGTCCTCGTCCTGGCGCCGGAGCCCATCCGGCCCCGGATGGCGGGAATGGGAATCCGGGCGCTCGAGCTGGCTCGCGCGCTGCAGGCCGAATTCGACGTGCTCCTCCTCGTGCCAAACGACGCGGTGGAGGCCGCGGAGGTGTCCGGGAAGGTGACGGTGCAGAACGCGCCCGCGGGAGGGCTGGCCGGAGCCTCCCGGGGCGCGGGTGCGGCCGTCGTGTCGGGTCACGCTGCCAACTGGTGGTTTCACCAGGCGCCGGACGTTCCGGTGGCGGTCGACCTCTACGACCCGTTTTTCGTCGAGAACCTGCACTACGCCCCGGTGCTCGGGGAACAGACGGCGCGGCACGACCACGCGACCCTGGCGCTCGCCCTCGCCCGCGGCGATTTCTTCCTTTGCGCGTCGCCCGAGCAGCGACTCTTCTACGCGGGCGCACTCTACGCCGCGGGCCGCGTGGGAGCGCGCAACTTTCCGGGCGATCCGGCGCTCCGAAGTCTCATTGCCGAAGTTCCCTTCGGGACACCGGCCGCGCGCGCCTCCGGAGATCCGGCGAGAGGCCGCAGGGCGGCCGGGCTGCCGCCGGGAGGACCCGTCCTCCTCTTTGGAGGCATCTATGACTGGTACGACCCGGAAATCCTGCTGGACGCGTGGCCGTCGATCCTCTCCGCGCACCCGCAGGCGAAGCTCCTCTTCTTCGAGAATCCGAATCCGGAAAGCACGCCGCAGAAGGTGTACGCGCGCGTTCGGGAGCGCGCGCGCATCGTCGACCCCGCCGGGCAATCCGTGTTCTTCGGGCCGTGGCTGCCCTACGAGGCGCGCGCGGACCTCTACGCCGCCGTCGACCTCGCCGTCTCCATTTCCTCGAGCGGCCTCGAGACGGATCTCGCGTTTCGCACGCGGCTTCTCGACGCGGCATGGGGAGGCGTTCCGAGCGTCTCGGTGCACGGCGGGTCGATCGCGCGCGAACTCGAGGAGGCGGGCGGGGGAGTGCGCGC
>JBDUBI010000193.1:0-15175 GCA_040004225.1 Acidobacteriota bacterium | reverse complement strand
GGCTCCTCCCTCCCTCTGGTCGGGAGACTCCTCTCGGGGCGAGCTTAGCCACCCTGGTGGCTGAGGCGCAGCTCTGCCCCCTCGCCCCGCGCTCGGGGAGAGTGAGGGGGACGATTGATCTGGAAGGTGGTGCCATTAATCCGGACCGTGCTTGCGGCGTCCCCGCGCGAGGGAAGAGGGTTCGAGTGAGTTACTCCTGCTGATCCGAGGACAGAATCGTTCGGGCTCCGGCGTCAGCAGGAAGCATTCCGGTGCCCCGCCCACCTGCGTTGTACTCTCCCCCGCGGGAGACAGCCTGAAGAACGTTCTCTACCTCCACGGTTTCGCTTCCTCGCCCGCCGGCCGGAAGATCGAGCTGTTGCGCGGAATTCTCGAGCCGCGCGGTCTCCGAATCATCGCGCCGGACCTGAACATCCCGTCGTTCCAGAAGCTCGAGTTCAAGGCGATGGCCCGCGTGGCCTTCTGGGAAGCCAAGAAGCACATGCCCGCCGTCGTCGTTGGAAGCTCGCTCGGCGCCTACGTCGCGCTCGAGCTTGCGCGCACCGCGCCAATTCCCGCGGCTGTCCTGCTCGCGCCCGCGCTCGGATTCGGAGGGCGCTGGACGGACAAGCTCCCGATCGGGGACCCGATCCCGATGTTTCATTTCGGCCAGTCCTGCGTGGTGCCCATCCACCGCCGGTTCTTCGAGAAGATGGCCCGAGTGGACGTTGAGACGGAGCCGCCGCGAATTCCGACCGTCGTGATCATGGGAACCGCGGACGAAAGCGTTCCGTACGATGGCGTCGCGGCGGTGTGGGAGCGGTGGCAGTCCTCGGGCGCGCTGGCGCCCGGCTCACGGATGGTCTCCATCCCGGGGGGAGATCACGGCCTCGTCGCGCACATCTCGCGTATTGCCGACGAGATCGCGGCGGCAGCGGGAATGCCGGCCGCCCGCCCTTGAACCGGGTCGTCTCGCGGTCAGGCTTCGGCTCCCGTGGCGTGAAGCGGGCGGCCGCCTGCCGCTTCCCATAAGATCCGTCGCTCACCATGGCGCTTGGCGGCCTCGGACTCTTCCTTCTCGAAGGAGCGGCGGGAACCGCGCTCCTTCTGCTGTTCTTCCCGGTGCGGACGCTCGGGAAGGGATTTTTTTCCCTTCACGCCGCGATCGCGTTCGCGTTCGTCGGGCTGGCGGTGTGGGTGCGCCCGGCGGGACTTCCTCTGGCGGTCGCGTTTGTCGCCGCCGCCTCTTTGGGCGGATACGCGCTCGCCGCGCACGCGGACAGGGCCGGGCTCGGGCTGCCCCTCTTAGCCGCCGGGGGCGGGTGCGCGGCATGGTCGCTCGGCCGCGTCGCTCTCGTCGCTCCGAGGGGTGCAGGAGACGCCTGGGTCCTCGCCGGGGCGGCGCTCGGGGGACTCTTCTTCGGCGCCGTTCTCCTCGTCATGAACCTCGGCCACTGGTACCTCGTTTCCCGGTCGCTCCCGTTCCGGCTCCTCGCCCGCGGGGCCTTGCTCTTTGCGGTCGTTGCCGGCGCCCGAACGGCGCTTCTCGGAGCGGCGATGCTGCTGGATCCCGGGGAAGGCCTGTCGTCGCTCCTGTCCCTCGAGCGCGACGCTCTCTTTTTCCTCTTTCGTGTGATGTGGGGGATCGTGGGACCGCTCGCGCTGTCCTGGTTCATCTGGAAGACGGCCGACATGAAGTCCAATCAGGCGGCCACCGGACTCCTCTACGTCGCGCTCGTCTTCGTGCTGATCGGCGAGCTGCTCTCCTCCTACTTGACGGTCGCGACTGGATTCCCGGCGTAAAACTCGGGGCACCGCGACGGACTCTGCCGGCGGAGTCGGGTACGCTCCGGGGCAACACGGATGATTTTCCGCCAGAGAGTGTTTGCATGATCGCGGTCACGGCGCGGCTTCCCGCCCGGCGGGGACTCTAGGATGCGTGCGAGGCACTACTGCGGGGAATGCCTTGCGCACCGGGAGTTCACGGGAACGGAGGCGGGAGAGTTCGCCTGCGAGAAATGTCAGCGTCCGTACGGGGTGGACTTCTCCGGAGTCCCCGGAGCGGAGGGTGTGGATCGATGCGCGTTCTGCGGGAACCGGGCGTTCTTCCTTCAGAAAGACTTTGACCAGAGGCTTGGCTGCCTCTTCATGGCGATCTCGCTCGGGGTGGCCCTTTTCGTCGGCGCTCGTTCTGGCTGGATCTGGTTCACGCCCGTTCTCCTCGCCACTGTCGTCGTCGATTGGATCGTGGCGGCGCGCATCCGTCCGGTTACGATCTGCTACCGATGCGACGCCGAGTACCGCGAAATCCCGCTGAACCCGCGACATCGGGGCTACGACCCGCACGTGGCGGAGCGAGACGCGAAAACGAAGACCCTCCGCCGAATGCGCTGAAGATCTTCGACATCTCCCGTCCTTTGAACGAGAGGACGGCGGCATGGCCGGGCGACGTTCCGTTTTCCTGGAGGCCCACCGCGAGCCTCGCCGAGGGGTCCCACTTCGAGTCGACCTGCTTCACGATGAGCGCGCATCTCGGGACGCACGCTGACGCGCCGTCCCACGTCGTCCCGGGCGGTCCCGGCGCCGGGGCCCTGCCTCTCGAAAGATTCCTCGGGCGCGCCCGCGTGGTGGATCTGCCGGGGCGGGGAGAGGTCGGGCCGGATGCTCTGCCGGCGCGCGCCCTCGGCGTCGAAAGGATCCTCTTCCGCACCGGCGGGCTCTCGTTTCTTGCGCCGCTTGCGGCCGTCCGCCTGGCCGAGAAGGGCGCTCGGCTCGTCGGCACGGACGGCGCGTCGGTCGACCCCGAGGACGCGGAAGACCTCCCCGTGCACCGCGCATTACTCGAGCGCGGCGTCCTGCTGCTCGAGAACCTCGACCTGTCGGCCGTCGACCCCGGCGAGTACACCCTGATCGCGCTGCCGCTCCGTTTGACGGATCTCGACGCCGCGCCCGTCCGGGCAGTGCTTCTGCGCCAGAAGGCGCCCGGGCGGATCTAGCAGGCTGCTGAAAAAAGCCTGGGGGCGTCGTGTGCAGGCTTTTGCATTCGCCATCGACTTCGCATTCTCATCGACTCACCTTGTTCCCACTCCAGGATCGTTTTCTCGACTCCGTGAGCAAAAGCCGGTCCACCCTGCGGGTTGCGGCGGCGCGGGGCCGTCTGCTTCGTTCCCGCTCCTCCCCGATGCAACGGCATCGCCTTCGTCGCGGCGCCATGCATCCGACCCCGCGGCGCTCGCAACGCCGTCCCACACCCTTTCTCAGCAGCCTGCCAGGTCCGGAAGCTTACGGGCGCGAAGGCTCCCTTCCCACGCCGAGCGAGTCCCAGTTCAATATCGCGTTCCACACGAGCGCGTAACTTCCCCGGGTCTCTCCTCGCCAGATCGGGTTATTTGAGAAGAGGACGACGTGCCCGCGCTCGACCGGCACGTCGACGACCGCGGGATGCTGCGCGATTTCCTTGCCTCCTTCGAGAAGACCCGAGACCAGGAGGTCCCTGGCGTCGCCGTACCGCAGGACGACGCGCGGGCGGGCGTCCTCGGGAATGACGAAGATTCCGTTCCGCCGCTGGTCGTCCGTCAACGGCAGGGCTTCCCACGGCTCGGCCTCCGGCTCCTCGGGAGGTTCGGCATAGGCCCGTCCGGTGGGCCGATCGGGGTCCTCCGCCGTTCCCCTCCCGGTCGCTCGCTCGCGCTCCTCCCGGGTCCGGCGCCGGCCACCGCGGCCGCCCGCCAGGTTGCTCAGATTGAAGATGGGGCCGTCGAAGGAGTAAAGCGAAGGCGGCTCCGCGTAACCGTAAGCGATAGGGCTCGCCCGGTCCACGAGCTTCGAGCGCACGACGCTGCCGGTCAACTTCAGCTGATTCGCACGCGCGATCGAGACGCCTGGCGTGAGACCGAAGTTCACGGCCAGCTCGGCGGTGTCCATTACCGAAACGAGGAGCCCTCCCCGGACAACGAAAGAGCGCAGGTGTTCGAGCCCCTCGAAGCCGAGGCCCGGCCGCATGTCTTCGGTCGTGTCGACGGAGGCGAGGTTCGGCGTTTCCGGAGTCTTCTTCCACGGCAGGGCGTTCCCCCACAGAGGCATTCCCGACACGATCGCCTGGGCTCCGCGGCCGACGGGCGGGAACAGGAGGACATCGAACCGCTCGCGCAGGTCCGGCGTGGAGGCGATCGTCTGCGTGCTGATCGAGACGTAGGGGATCGCGAGCTCGTCGAACGCCAGGCGCCACCAACCCTCGTCCTGCGTCGAGAGCCACGTGTGGACGATTGCGATGCGAGGCGCCCGAAGCGGATGGGTGGCGACTCGCGGAGCCGCGGGCAGCGCCGTTCCCGAGAGGCCGAGCTCCCGGAGCGCCCGCGAGAGCTCCCCGGCCTCCACACCCCGGACCAGAAACGTGCCGCGAGGAAAATGGCGGCCCGCCGAGTCGAAGGGCTGTTCCGCCGCCTGAAGGTCGGCCTTTGGAAACCGGTATCGCAGCGTCGCGAGTCCGGGATCCGCGTTGTGGGCTATGGCGACGACGGCACCCGACCCCTGCAGTCCCCCCGCCGGCGCCAGGGGCGCGGCGACGGAGACCATCGGGGCGGACAGAACGGCGGGATCCGCGACGCGGCGCACCTGCACGCCGAACAGTTCGCCGAACGTCCAGCCGGTGTCGTCGTAGGGGCTCTTCTGCGGGTCGTCGGGACTCCAGTACTGATAGTCGAGCAGCATGTCGGCGATGCGGCTGTAGGGCTGATCCATCCGGACGACGTAACTGCCGGCGGGAAAGGTCCTCGTTTCCTTCACCCAGGTCTTGCGCTTCTTCGCGGGGGGCCCCGCGTCGGCCGCCGCGGACTCCCGGACACGCGAGGAGGGCCCTCGCGGCGCGCTCAGCGCCGTTTCCGCCGTGTCCTTGCTTCGGTCCTGCTCGCGGGCGGTTTCCTTGGCGGACTCCCGGTCGCGAGGAGCGTCGGGAGCCGGGGCATCGTCGTCCTTCTTCGAAGGCTTGCTCCGCACGTCGACGGTCGCCTTGAACGCTGCCGTCGCCCGCGAGACTTCGCAACCCTGCATCTGCAGGATGCGTAGGAGCTCCGCCCGCGCGCCGGGCCGCCGGTCGTCCGCCGGAAAAACGTAGGCCGCGGGCCCTTCGGCGGCGGGTTTCTCGATCGATCGCTTTGCCTTCCGGTAGAAATTCCGCAGGAACTCGTGTCCGTGCTCGGCGAAGTAATGGAGCGATACCAGAAGTCCCGTCTGCTGGTAGTTGTTGTTGTTCCGCTGCGACCACTTCGCCCGGGGGAGCGGCGGGTTCTGCCGGTACCAGTTCCGCGAGTATTCCTGCGGGGTGAGTGTTCGTTCGACGGTGTCGGCGCCCGCGTTTCCAAAGGTCTCATACAGGCGGCTGATGCCGTTGTGCGTCGCGGCGATGAACATCAGGTATCCGGGCGTCCACGTGTCGAAGGTGCCGTGGGTGAACACGCCCGGCATTCCGAGGCGCGTCATCTCCGCCACGTTGTTCCATCCGAGCATCTGCCATTCGTTCGTCAGGATGGGATCGAGCCAGGCGTTGTACGGGCCATCGCCCACGGTGTTGTCGTACAGGTAGGGCACCGATTCGTGCAGGTCGTGCAGCACCGTCGCCTTCTCGTACAGGAACTCATTCAACACGTTACGGGTGAGCGCGAGGGCCAGTCCCATGGCGTCCCGGTTGTTGTCATGCGCGACATATTTGCCCCAGTACACGAGAGGGGGCCAGTTCTCCTTCGGGTGCGCGAGGTGCCACCGGTAGACGTCTACCTGGCGGTCGCGGCCGTCCACTTCGACGACCGGGGTGATGACCGTCACGACGTGGTCGCGGATGTCGCGAACGTAAGGGCTTTCGTCGACCGCCAGCCGGTAAGCGAGCTCCATCAGGGCCGTGGGCGCTCCGGTTTCGGGGGAGTGGATCGTCCCGGTGATGTAGTAAACGGGAGCCGACGCGGCCACGAGCGTCTCGGCCTGCGCGTCGTCCATGTGGAGGAGCCGGGGATCGGCCAGCCGGGTCAGGCGGGACCTGTTCTGATCCATCTCCGCCATCAGCTTTTCGGACGCGACGGTGACCGCGATCATCTCCCGACCCTCTTCGGTGTGCCCGATGGTCCGAACCCGAACGCGCGGGCTCGCCTTTTCCAGCAGCCGGAAGTACCTGTAAATCTCCTCGGAATACGGCAGCTTGCCGGGTGCTCCCGCGACGTCTCCGAGCACCGACTGCGGCGTCGGGACCGAGGCGGACGCCGGCAGGTAGTCGATCAGGGGCGAGAGGAAAAAGGTTTCGGTGGTGTACTCGCGGATCTTCTTCGTGTACTCCTCGTCCACGGGCTGGGCGGGGTTGCGCCCGGGGGTGCCGTCGAGGGCGAGGAGGGAAGTGGCAAGAAGCCACGCGCCGCACAACGCAAACGAGGTTCTACGGGTGGTCACCAGAAGACGCTCCTTTTCTCTGCCCATACGCATGAAGCGGGGATTCTCTCAAAGTGTTCGCGCGGTTCTTACGGGAAAATGCCGCGGATTCGCGTCGCCTCTTCGACGCGGGCGATCGCGAGGACGAGCGCTCCCGTGCGCAGGTCCGTGTCGTGCTTGCGCGCGGTCGACTCGACGTCCTCGTAGGCGCGCCGGATTGTCTTCTGAAGGTGGGTGCGAACCATCTCCGCGTCCCAGAAGAACGAATAGAGATTCTGGACCCACTCGAAGTAGGAGACGGTCACTCCGCCGGCGTTGGCCAGGATGTCCGGGATCACGACGATGCCCTTTGCGCGGAGGATGTCGTCCGCGTCGGGCGTGGTCGGGCCGTTCGCGGCTTCCGCGACGATCTTCGCCTTCACTTTCGAGGCGTTCTTCCGCGTGATGACGCCCTCGAGCGCCGCCGGGACCAGCACGTCGACGGGGAGCTCGAGCAGCTCGTCGTTTGAAATCCGGTCGCCCTTGCCGGCGGAGACGCTTCCCTTGCGCGCCTTGGCGTCCGCGACGGCGTCGAGCGGGATTCCCCTCTCGTTGTAAAGCCCTCCTGCCGAATCGGAGACGGCCACGACACGTACGCCCGCCTCGGCCAGGAACTTCGCGACGAAGGAGCCGGCATTGCCGAATCCCTGGACCGCCGCCGTCGCGCCCTTCAGGTTCAGGCCCTGCCGCCGGGCGGCCTCTTCGATGGCGACGAAACAGCCCTCCGCGGTGGCCTCGTTGCGCCCGACCGACCCGCCTAAGGAGAGCGGCTTTCCGGTCACGACCCCGAGGCTCGCGTGCCCGGAGGTCATGGCATAGGTATCCATCATCCAGGCCATCGTCTGGGAGTTCGTGTAGACATCCGGAGCCGGGATGTCCCGATCGGGTCCCAGGATGATGGCGATCTCGGACGTGAAGCGCCGGGTCAGGCGCTCGTTCTCGCCGGGCGAAAGCGCTTTCGGGTCGACCGTCACGCCGCCCTTGGCGCCGCCGAACGGGATGTTGACGACGGCGCACTTCCACGTCATCCACATCGCGAGCGCCTTCACCTCGTCGATCGTGACTCCGGGATGGTAGCGAATACCCCCCTTGGACGGACCGCGCGCGATCGAGTGCTGCACGCGGTGTCCCGGGAAAACCCGGATGGAGCCGTCGTCCATCTTGACGGGAATCGAGACTGTCAACTGCCGCTTCGGGTTTCGCAGGACCTCCCGCATGCCGGGATTCAATTCGAGCGCGTCGGCGGCCCGGCCGAACTGGCGAAGCGCGAATTCGTAGGGATTCAGGTTCTCCGGGGTACCGACCGGCTTCGGGTTCGGCGCCATGGTTCCTCCTTATCTCGTGCGGGGCGAGGGGGTCCCGTCCCGATGTAGAACGACAGGGTTTCCAGGTTGATCTTCAGGTCGACGTTCTTGACGTGAACCTCGGGCGGCGGCGTGAGTCGCGCGGGCGTGAAGTTGAGGATTCCAAGAATGCCGGATTCCCAGCACAGGCGCGCGGCGCCGCTCGCCGCCTCTTCGGGCACCGTTAGCACGGCGATCTCGATCGCCAGTTCCGGAACCTTCTCCGGCAGTTCCCCGACGGACGAAATCGTCAGGCCCGAACGGGTGCGAGACCCGATCATCGCAGGGTTGGAGTCGAAAACCGCCGTCACGGCGAAGCCGCCCGAGCGAAAGCCGGGATAATCGGCGAGCGCGGTGCCGAGGCGGCCGGCGCCGACGATCGCGACGTGACGCGTGCGGTCGAGACCGAGCAGGGTGAGCAGGTGCCGGCGCAGGGAAGAAACCTCGTAGCCGACGCCGCGCACTCCGAACTCGCCAAACGTCGCGAGATCCTTGCGCATCTGCGACGAGTTCAGCTCGAAACGGCGGGCGAACGACTCGGAAGAGACGTTTCGGACCCCATCCCCTTCCAGGACCTCGAGCGAGCGCACGTACAGCGAGAGCCGCGTCGCCGTGGACTCGGACACGGACCGGCGGTCGAGGGTCATGGGGCTTCGACTCTGCCCGCGTCAGGGCCCGAAGAAGGGGAAACTGTCGGCTGCCCCGCGCGCCAGCTCCCACAGCTTCGAAGGGAAGATTCCGAGAGCGAAGATCAGGATGGCGCAGAGGCCGAGCGCCAGCCCGTCTGCGACCGCGAGGCGGGGTGGCCGCTCCGTCTCCACCGGCTCCCGCATGTACAGGATGTAGACGATCTTCAGGTAGTACCCGATGGAGACGAGGCTGTTCAGAACCCCGATGATCGCGAGCGCAAAAAGGCCGCGATCGACGGCGGCCTTGAACAAAAAGAATTTTCCCATGAACCCGGCGGTCGCCGGAATCCCGGCGAGAGAGAAGAGGCACAGCGCGAGAACACCCGCGGCAAACGGCGACCGCCGGCCTTCGCCGGCCAGGAGGCCGATGGGGTGGGGTTTTGTCTCGTCGCGGAAAAGGGCCGCGACCGCCGCGAAGGCGCCCGCGTTCGAAGCGAGATACGCGAAGAAGAAGACGACGACTCCCGCCAGCGCGTCGCGTCCGAAGACCGCGAGGGCGATCAGGACGTATCCCATCTGCGCGATCCCGGAGTAGGCGAGGAGCCGCTTGATGTCCCGCTGCGCGAGCGCGACGACGTTCCCGAGCGTCATCGACAGGATCGCCAGCGCGGCGATCGCCAGACGGAATCGGTCCGGCAGGCCTCCCTGAAAAACCGCCGTAAAGACCCGGTAAAGAACGAGGATGCTGGCCCCCTTCGGGGCGACTGAGAGATAAATCACCGCGGGTGTCGGCATGCCCTGGTACACGTCGGGGGCCCACGCGTGGAAGGGCGCCACCGACATCTTGAAACCGAAGCCGACGAGAAGGAGCAGAAGGCCGAACAGCACGAGGGGGTCGTGCGCGAGTCCCACCTGGGAGAGCGCGGACAGCCGCACGCTGCCGCTCTTCGCGAACAGGAACACGATTCCGTAGAGCGTGAAGGCGGACCCGAACGCGCCGGTCAGAAAGTACTTCAGCCCCGCCTCGGACGAGGCCGGAATGTTGCGGAAGATTCCGGCGAGAACGTAGAAGGAGAGCGACAGCAGCTCGAGCCCCACGAACAGCACGAGAAGATCGAGGCCGCGGGTCAGCAGCGAGACGCCGACGTGCCCCCAGAGAAGAAGAGCATAGAACTCGCCCCTCTCTTCCCCTGTCCGCCGGAGGTAGTTCCTCGCCACGAGAATTGCCACCACGGCCGTGCCCCCGATGAAGATTCCCATCAGCGATGTCAGAGCCGACGTTTCGAGGCGGCCCCCGAAGGAAGCGCCCACCGGCGCCTTCAGAAGCATCGCGAGAGATCCTCCGACCGCCGCGAGCGAGAGCGTCGCGAACCAGTTGCGGGATCGAGGAGCGAATGCGTCGAGCAGTACGAGCAGGCACCCGGCCGCGGAAAGGATGATCTCCGGCCAGATGGCCGCGAGCTCTTCCGGTCCGAACTGGAGGAGCCCGGACGTCATCGGCGGGTCTCCGGAGGAATCGGGAGGCCCACCGTGCGCGCCTCGGTCCGGCGTGCGTTCACGGAAGCCTGAAGCGCATCGACCGACGGGCGGATCCGGTCCAGCACGTCGTTCGGCCGGACGCCGATCCAGACCATCAGCGCGACTAAAACAGCGGCCGCCATGAGCTCACTCGGGCGGATCTCGGGCAGAGAGCGGTTTTCCTCGTGGACGATCGGATTCCAGAAGACTCTCTGGACGAGGGCGAGCATGTAGATCGCGGAGAGAATCACTCCCGTCGCGGCGACGACCGACCACCACCGGTGCGCGGACGTCCACGTCCCGAGGAGGATCAGGAACTCCCCGACGAAGCCGTTTAACCCCGGCAGCCCGATCGAGGAGAAGGTCGCCACGAGAAAGAGCGCGGTGGTCACGGGGACGACGCCCGCGATCCCGCCGTACGCGTCGATCTCCCGGGTATGCCGGCGTTCGTACAGGACGCCCACGAGGAGAAAAAGGGCTCCTGTCGAGAGGCCGTGGTTGACCATCTGAAGGACGGAGCCGGACAGGGCCGTCGAGGTCCACGCCGCAATGCCGACGACGACGAGTCCGAGGTGCGACACCGAGGAGTAGGCGACCAGCCTCTTCATGTCCTTCTGGGGGAACGCCACGAGCGCGCCATAAACGACCCCGATGACGCCCAGAAGGCCGAGCCACGGCGCATACCGCATCGCCGCGTCCGGAAAGAGGGGAAGGGCGAAACGCAGGTAACCGTAGACGCCGAGCTTCAACAGAACTCCGGCGAGGAGGATCGATCCGGCGGTCGGCGCCTCCGTGTGCGCGTCGGGGAGCCAGGTGTGCAGCGGGAAAACGGGCACCTTGATTGCGAACGCTAGGGCGAACGCCAGGAAGAGCACCGTCTGCGCCGCGGGCGCGAAACCGACCCGCAGGAGGTCCGAAAGCAGGAACGACCACTCTCCGGTGAGCGCCCTGTGCCGTCCGGCGATGTAGAGGATCGCCAGAAACATCAGCAGGCTGCCGGACATGGTGAACAGAAAGAACTTCATCGCCGCGTAGATCCGGCGCGTGCCGCCCCAGATTCCGATGATGAAGTACATGGGGACCAGCATCACTTCCCAGAAGACGTAGAAAAGCGCCAGGTCGAGCGCGCAGAGGGTTCCGATGACGCCGGTCTCGAGCGCGAGAAAGGCGAACGAGAAGGCCCGGACGCTCTTCGAGACGTGAGTGAGCGAAAAAAGGAGCGAGACCGGCGTCAGGACCGTCGTCAGGAGGATCAGGACCAGCGAGATCCCGTCGATCCCGAGCGAGTAGGAGATGCCGAGGGATGGCACCCACTCGAAGCGCTCGGCGAACTGGAATCCGGGAAGGCGGGGATCGAACTGAATCCAGAGGGGAAGGGAGAGGGCGAGCTCGAGGACCGACACGGCCAGGGCGAACGCCTTCGCCGCCCGCGCCTGGCTTTCCGGGACCACCAGGAGGATCGCCCCGCCCGCCAGGGGCAGGAAAATCAGGACGGAGAGCAGGTGCTTCGAAAGCAGGAGCGCCATCAGAAGGCTCCGATGACGAACAGCATCAGCCCGACGACGCCGAGAAAAAAGCCGAGCGCGTAGTTCCGGACGTTTCCGGTCTGCAGGAAACGGAGCAGGTCGCCCGCGAGCTCCACGAGGAAGGCGGCCGCGTTCAAGACGCCGTCGATGACGAGCACGTCGATGACTTTCCAGAGGCCGCGCGCCAGAAGGCGGAAAGGCCTCACGATCACCGCCTCGTACAGCTCGTCGACGCGGAACCTGTCGCGGACCAGTGCGTAGGGGCCAGGCAGCGCCCGGACGATGGCGTCCGGCTCCCGTCCGTCGTCCCTCGCATACCACTTCCAGGCGAGGAGAAGTCCCCCCGCGGCCACCGCCGTGGACAGGGCGATCAGCAGCCACTCGGTCCCGTGGGAGAGGCCCGCCTCCCGGTGTGCCGGAAGCGCGGGGAAGACCGGCGCGAGATAGGCGCCGAATTTGTCGCCCGTCTCGGAAAAAACGCGGGGAAGACCGACCCACCCGCCGACGACCGACAGCGCGGCGAGAACGACCAGCGGAATCGTCATCGTCGACGGCGACTCGTGAAGGTGGTGCTCCTGATCCGCCGTTCCCCGGAACCGGCCGGCAAAAGTGAGCGAGACGAGGCGGAACATGTAAAAAGCCGTCAATCCGGCGGTGACCACGCCGACGGCGAAGAGGATGTAGCGGCGGTCCTCGAAGACTCCCGCAAGAATGGCGTCCTTCGAGAAGAAACCGGCGAAGGGCGGAATCCCCGAGAGCGCCAGGGTGGCGATCAGGAACGTCCAGAATGTCACCGGCATCTTGGACCGCAACCCGCCCATCTTGCGCATGTCCTGCTCGCCGCCCATCGCGTGGATGACCGAGCCGGAACCCAGGAACAGGCACGCCTTGAAGAAGGCATGTGTCATGACGTGAAACATGCCGGCGACGTACGCCCCGACGCCGCATGCCAGGAACATGTACCCGAGCTGGGACACGGTCGAGTAGGCGAGGACCTTCTTGATGTCGTTCTGCGCTACGGCGATGACGGCGGCGAAGATGGCGGTCACTCCTCCGACGATCGCCACCGCGAGCATCGCGTCGGGGGCCAGGCGGAAGAGGACGTTGCATCGCGTGACCATGTAGACGCCCGCGGTGACCATCGTCGCGGCATGGATGAGCGCCGAGACCGGCGTCGGGCCGGCCATCGCGTCCGGGAGCCAGACGTAGAGCGGCACCTGGGCGCTCTTGCCCATCGCGCCGACGAACAGGCAGAGGCACACGGCCGTGAGGTAGGGCGCGAACCGCCCGGGGTCCGCCGCGGCGGCCCCGAAGACGGTTGAAAAATCCAGGCTCCCGAAGAGCCCGAAAATGGCGAACATCCCGAGCAGGAATCCGAAGTCGCCTATGCGGTTGACGACGAACGCCTTCCGACCCGCGTTCGCGGCGTACTCCCGGTCGTAGTAGTAGCCGACCAGCAGGTACGAGCAGAGCCCAACCCCCTCCCAGCCCACGAACATCACCAGGAAGTTGTTTCCGAGCACGAGGACGAGCATCGAGAACATGAAGAGGTTGAGATACGCAAAGTAACGGGCGTAGCCCGCGTTCGTCTCGTCGTGCGACATGTAGCCGATCGAATAGAGATGGATCAGGAAGCCGACGAACGTGACAAAGGAGACCATCAGCGCCGAAAGCGGATCGAGGCGCAGCGAGAGATCGACGGAGAAGGGGCCTGCGGTGATCCAGCCGGAGAGCCGCTCCACGACCGGGGCGCGGTCGCCCGCGACAAACGGGATCAGGCGCGAATAGGCGGCGACAGTCGAAAGCGCCACGGACCCGGCGCCCACGACGGAGACGAACCCCTTCCCGGCGCGGCGGCCGAGGAGCAGGCAGAGGAGGAACCCTGCCAGGGGAAGCGCGGGGAGAAGCCAGAGAGGCAAAGTCATCGCGGTTCCGTCCGGGCGAAGGGCGAAGGGCGAACGGCGAACGCCGCGGAGGGCGACAACGCCTGACTCCCCGGCCCGAAGGTCTTCGCCGTTCGCGTTACGCCTGTCGTTACCATTTCAGCAGGTGGATGTCGTTCACGTCGATCGATTCGGTGTGCCGGAAGAGGGACACGAAGATCGCCAGCCCGACCGACGCCTCCGCGGCGGCAATCGCGATGACGAAGAAGACGACGATCTGACCCTCGCGCGTGCCCAGGGCCGCGCCATAGCCGACCAGGGCAAGGTTCGCGGCGTTCATCATCACTTCGATCGAGAGGAAGATGGTGATGGCGCTCCGGCGCAGGAGCGCGCCCGCCACGCCGATCGTGAAGAGAGCGGCGGACGCGAGCAGGACGTCGCCTAACGGAATCCCGCCGATCATGGGCTGGCCTCCCGGCGCGCGAGAACGAACGCGCCCACGAGAGCCGCGAGGAGCAGCACGGAGAGAGCCTCGAAGGGCAGGAGGTAATCCGAGTAGAGGAGCCGCGCGAGCGGAGCGATGTCCGCGGCGGCGGGCCCCCGGCTTCCATTGGGGATGGCAGCGCCGCCGTGACGGAGGAGCCCCAGGAGCAGCGCCGCGAACAGGAGGAGCGCTGCCCCGGAAAGAAACGCCTGGACGGGTCGGCGGCTGCCCGGCGACCGCGTCTCGCTCCCGACGTTCAACAGCATGAGAACGAACAGGAAAAGGACCAGGATCGCGCCGCCGTACACGATCACCTGGATCGCGGCGATAAAAGGCGCCCAGAGCATCACGTAGCAGATTGCCAGAGCAAAGAATCCCACGACTAACGCGAGCACGCTCTTCACGGGATGGTGGTGGACGACCATGACCCCGGCGAAGAGGATCGCCACGGCGGCCGCGAGGTCGAAAGCGAGGCGGTCGATCGGAAAGCCCGCCATCAGAGCCTCTGCGCCGCGATCAGGCCCGCGGTCCAGAAGAGGTTGACGAGCGCGAGGGGGAGAAGCACCTTCCATCCCAGGTTCATGAGCTGGTCGTAGCGAAAACGGGGAAGCGTCCACCGGACCCAGACGAACACCCAGACGAAAAAGAGCGTCTTGATGGTGAAGACGACGATCGAGAGCAGGGCGCCGAGGACGCCGTGGGGCGTGAATCCGGGAAACGTCCAGCCGCCGAAAAAGAGCGTCACGGTGATCGCCGACGCGACGATCATGTTGATGTACTCGGCCATGAAGAACATCGCGAACTTCATGGAGGAGTACTCGGTGTGGTACCCCGCAACGAGCTCCGCGTCCGCCTCCGGAAGGTCGAAGGGCGTGCGGTTGGTCTCCGCGAAGGCCGCGACGTAGAACACGATGAACCCGAGGAGCTGCGGGATGACGTTCCAGCGCGGAATGAACCCGAGCCACGTGCCGCTCTGGGACGCGATCACGTCGGTCAGGCGGAACGACCCGGCATTCAGGATCACGCCCGCCCCCGCTGTCGTCATCGCGAGCTCGTAAGAAATGATCTGGGCGCTCGACCGGATGCCGCCCATCAGGGAGAACTTGTTGTTCGAGGCCCAGCCCGCGAGCACGATCCCGTAGACGGAGAGCGACGTGATCGCGAAGACGTAGAGGAGCCCGATCGAGACGTCCGCGCCGATCAGAGGGACGTTCCTTGCACCGAGCGGAAGCGTCGCGCCGTACGGGACGACGGCAAAGGTCGTCAGCGCGGCGAAGACGGCGAGGGCCGGGGCTAGCACGTAAAGCCCGCGGTCGACGTTGCCCGGGATCAAGTCCTCCTTGAAGAAGAACTTGATGACGTC
>JBDUBI010000048.1:0-4484 GCA_040004225.1 Acidobacteriota bacterium | reverse complement strand
CAGCAGGCGCTCTACCTCATGGCAACCTCGTCGCAATATCAGGTGGAACGATGACGAAAAAAATGGAACAGACCCGGCGCGACTTTCTGGTCCGGACCGGATGCGCCGCGCTCGGCGCGGCGGCGTTTTCGGCGGGATTCGAGAAGTTCGGACTGATCAGCGCCCGCGCCATGACGGCTGCGCCGACGGACTACCGCGCTCTCGTGTGCATCTTCCTGAGCGGCGGAAACGATTCGAACAACATGGTCGTGCCCCTCGACACGACCGGCTACAACTCCTATTCCGCGGCGCGCAGTGCTTCGGGTCTCGCGCTCGCCCAGGGTCAGCTTCTTTCGATCACCCCGTCGTCGATCGGGACTCCCTTCGGGCTCCACCCGGCGATGCCCGAGCTCCAGACCCTGTGGAGCCAGCAGAAGGTCGCGGTCGTCAGCAACGTCGGCCCGCTCGTCCAGCCGTTGACGCGGACGCAATACCAGAGCGGCGCAGCGCGCCCGTATCAGCTCTTTTCCCATTCGGATCAGGTCGCGCAGTGGCAGACTTCGAGGGCCGACGTTCGCACGCAGCTCGGCTGGGGCGGACGAACGGCCGACCAGACGCTGTCTTTCAACGCCGGCAAGACCTTCCCCCTGGTCACGTCCGTCTCGGGTGCGGCGGTCTTCGGCCAGGGGCTTGCGACGCGCCCCCTCTCGATTGCGGCCGCGCCGACGGCTCTCAACCAGGTTCTCGTCCTGAACGGTTTCACGACGTCGACGACGGACGTCGCCCGACGAAACTCCATGGATTTTCTGCGCACCATCGACCGCTCCGCGACTCTGGTCGCCGCGGCGAGCGACGCGACGCAGGCGGCGGCGGACATCATCGCGTCTCTCGGGGGGACGGATCCGACGCTGACGACCATCTTCCCCAATACGGGCCTCGCGAATCAGTTAAAGCAGGTCGCGAAGGTAATCAAGCTCAACCAGACGGCCCCGGCGCTCGGCCTCAACCGCCAGATTTTCTTCTGCACCCTGGGAGGATTCGACACGCACCAGAACCAGATTTCCAGCCAGCAGGCGCTGCTCGCGCAGCTTTCGGCGGCCATGAAGGCGTTTTACGACGCCACGGTGGAGCTCGCCGTCGATTCCCGCGTGACGACATTCACCCTTTCGGATTTCGCCCGGACGCTCCAGCCCTCCGGCTCCGGCGTCGGGACGGTGGGATCCGACCATGGCTGGGGGAGCCACCAGTTCGTATTGGGCGGCGCGGTCGTCGGCGGCGACTTCTACGGTGTGCCGGGGCCTGGCGGGACCGTCTTTCCGGATTTGACGCTGGCAGGTCCAAACGACACCGACAACCGGGGGCGATGGATTCCAACCTCCTCGGTCGACCAGTACGCGGCCACCCTCGCCACGTGGTTCGGGCTTCCGGGCGGGGATCTTCCCGCCGTGTTTCCGCTCCTCTCCCGCTTCTCGACGCCGAACCTCGGATTTCTGGTTTGAGGCGGGGCGCGGCCGCCTGCGGGGCGGTCCGCGCGCGGTTTCTCTTCGCGGCGGGCGTCCCGGCTCTTCTCGTGGGTGTGGCCTGTCACTCGGACCGGACGAGCCTGCCGACCGAGCCCGCGTCCCGGGGGACTGTTTCCTCGACGGCCGATGACCCGGTGGTTCCGCGGATGCCCATCGTGCGGATCCCCCGGCGAGGGACGCCCGCGGCGTCGCCGACCGCGACTCCTTCGGCGCCTCCGTCCTTCTCGACTCCGACGCCCACCCCGGCGCTTCCTCCCGCGCCGAGCGCGACCCCGACAGCCGTCCCGGCCGCGATTTCGATCCGCCTCCGCGGAATCAACTGGCAATGGGATTTCTACGGCGCGGGGCTGACGGCCGGCGGCGCGAGCATCACGCTGCGGTCGGGCCAGAGCTACGAGATCGAATTCTTCAACGACGGCCCGCCGGACAGCTCGTTCCACACGTTCAGCGGAATCGCGCCGCTCGGCCTGTCGGCGGTGAGCGTCGCTCCGGGCGAGTCGATCACCCGCAGCTTCACTCCGCGCCAGACCGGAACGTTCGAGTTTGCCTGCACGAATTCGGCGTGCGGAGTCGGGCACGACGCCATGACGGGCAATATCTCCGTCGTCCCCTGATACTCGAATCGGAGGGACCCTCTCAAGGGCCGGTTTCGCCGCCGACGTTCCGATCCGAAGAAGGAACCTCCGCCGGTCAGCCGGAAGGTTCGCGTTGAACGAGCGCGCCCTGCGCCGGATCCCCGGCGAGTCCGACGTCGCGAACCATCCCCGCGAGCCCCGCGGCGCGGCGAGGCGGATGCGAAATTCTGGAGGCTCGTGCAGACCCGCGGATCTCCGTTTTCCTTCGCCCTTGCGGCTTTCCGAAACCGCCTTTGAAGCGGCATCGCCTCCGCCGCCTCCCCGCGCGTCGGCTGGATTCGCGCCGCAGGGAGACCCGCGACGGCAGAGCGAGCGGCTACTTTTTCAACGCGGCCGCCTGCGCGCGAATGCGCTCTTCCTGCGCACGCAGCTCGGGAGTGAACTCGGCTCCGAAGTCGTCGGCCTCGAAGACCTGGCGGATCTCGATCTCGGAATCCCGGTCGGGGAAAGGGTTCGGCGACCGCTTGACCCACTCGATCGCCTCTTCCTTCGACTTCACCTGGAAGAGCCAGAATCCCGCGATCAGCTCCTTGGTTTCGGAGAACGGCCCGTCGATTACGGTTCTCCTGTCTCCCGAAAATCGGACGCGCGCCCCCTTCGAGGTCGGATGGAGCCCTTCGGCCGCCAGCAGAACCCCCGCGTTCGCGAGCTCTTCGTTGAATCTGCCCATTTCCGCGAGCAGCTTCTCGTCGGGCAAAGCGCCCATCTCCGAATCCTTGTTCGCCTTGACGATTACCAGAAATCGCATCGTCTCTCTCCTTCTTTGTCCGGGCCGGGCTCCGGTCCGTCTGGGCCGGATTCAGACCCTGGCTCTCCTATCACGACGATTGGGGAGCGGTCGGATCGACACGGCGGCGTGGATTATTTCAGGATGGGATCGGCGCGACGAAAGTTTGCCGCGTTTCGGCAGGTCGTCGGCGCAGGCCCTCCTCGTCGAAATTCACTCCGGCCGCCCGCTGAGAGCCCTGCCCCCTCACCCCGACCCTCTCCCCGGGCCCGGGGAGAGGGCGAACGTCTTTTTACTCCTCGACGAGTGCGCGCAGTCGGCCGAGGGCCTCGTCCCATCGCCTTGAGATCTGGTCGAGGGCCCGGCTGGCGTCCTGCAGCGGTTGGGGATCGAGCTCCCAGATACGCTCGCGCCCGCGGCGGATGTCGTGGACCACCTTCGCGCCGGCAAGGACGGCGAGATGCTTGGTGATGGCCTGTCGTGTGACGCCCGCGCGGGTGGTGAGCTGCGCGATCGACTGGGGACCGCCCGCGGAGAGCCGGGCGACGAGAGCGAGGCGCGTCTCGTCGCCGAGCGCGGAGAAGACGGGCCTGGCCCGCGCCGCCGCCGCGGCGGAGGCGCTAGGCCGAGACATACCGCTCGATGTTCCGGAGCTGGCCGGTCCAGCCCTGGTCGTTCATGCGGAAGGCCTCGGCGCGCCGGGCGGCGGGAATGCGATCGAAGCCGGATTCGACGACGGTCAGCTCCGTGCCCGCGCCGACCTCCTCGATGGTGAACTCCACGAGGGTCGTGGGCTCGGCCGAGTAGTCCACTGCCGGGTCCACGGCAAACGGGTGCCAGCGATACGAGAAAAAGCGCTCGGGCTCCATCCGCTCGATCGTGATCTCCATTCGCACGTGTTCGTACCCTTTGACGGTGATCTGGCCTCGGACTCGGGCGCCCGCCTGGAAGGGCCCCTCGAGTATCACGCCGAACCAGGAGCCGAATTCTTTCGCGTCTGAAATCGCCCGCCAGACCCGGGAGCCCGATGCGCGCAGGACAATTTTCTTCTCGACTCGATCGGTCGTGTTCATATGCAACCTCCGGATTGCATATTGGCACTCGGCCGGGGGAAATGCAACCTTTTGGTTGCGTCTCGGCAGCCGCGCTTTGTGGATCGCGTTCGAATCGCGATCCGGGCGCGCCACTACAATCTCCGAACGAAAAAGCCCACGGCCGCCGAGCGCAACTGGGGATGGCAATGGCTCTTCCGGGCGGAGAAGAGAAGCCGTGACCCCGCACGCAAGTCGAGCGCCGAAAGCACTTGCACGAGAGCGTGGTGCAGCGCGCTTTCGCCCAGGCGGTGCGCGACGCCGGCATAAGAAGCCCGTTCACTGCCACACCCTGCGGCACTCCTTCGCCACGCACCTGCTCGAAGACGGTTACGATATCCGGACCATGCAGGAGCTCCTGGGCCACGCCGACGTCAAGACAACCCTGATCTACACACACGTCCAAAACCGGGCAGGCGGGCGCGGGATCCGAAGCCCGGCGGACAACCTGTGAACGCGATGTCCCGATTCCCTGCGGCTCGCCGGAACGGTAGGCTACAAATCGCGCGGCCTGAGGTCGGAGCCTTGA
>JBDUBI010000132.1:0-4487 GCA_040004225.1 Acidobacteriota bacterium | reverse complement strand
GTGGCTGGTGCGAAAGGGGGGACTCGAACCCCCACGGATTGCTCCACAGGTTCCTGAAACCTGCGCGTCTACCAGTTCCGCCACTTTCGCAGGGAGGCAGATGCTAGTCGCAACTCCCTTCGGAATCAATGGCCCGATGCCCCATGACCCGGCGGGTTCTACTGAAGCCTCTCTCGGCGGCGCAGCAGTGGCCCCTCGCTCGCGACGGACCCGCGGCGATCCTGAATGACCGCCTCGGGTCCGTGGCGGTTCGCGCCGGGACTCCCCGGAACTCCGTCGGCTATTTCGTCGCCGCGAGCAGCTTCAAGGCGGCGCGGCATATGGCGAGCGGGCGCGTGGGAGCCGAAGCGGAGATCAGCCGCAGGTAGCGGGTAGCCGTAGTGTCCAGGTCGGGGTTGACCGACGGTTGCCGCCAGGAGAACGTCCAGCCGTTTTCCTCGTGAATGACCATCCATCTCAGGGGAGACCGGTTCAGCTGGGCGATCACCCGCTCGGCGGCGGCGTCGTCCGTCGAATAGCAAGGGGCGTCGGTCGCCGGCTTCCTGCCGAACACTTTGAGCTCGATCATCCGGTCGAGGTAGGGGCCGGCGTCGACCTCCGGAGGGCGGGGCTCAGAGGGAGTGGGCATGGCGTCTGGAGAATTCGCGCGATCGGATTTCATGCGGCCGGCAGACCGGCTTCGATCTCCGCTTTCGGGATGGCGACGGCTTTTTCCTTGATACCTCTGTCGACACAGACGAAACACGCTTTCAGCACGTCGTCGTACCCCATCTTCATCTCGCGATTGGTCACGAAGATTTCGCGGGGCGGGTAAGGGCTATCCAGCCGCTGGACTGTTATGAGAATGCCCGTGGCGTTGCGGGTCCGACCCGTGATCAGGAACCGGTGCGGCGGCAGGTTCGTGCACTCAAAGCTCGAGGCGGTCTCGTCGGCCAAGATTTCTAATCGCCTTTGCGCACGAGGATCGATCCGCGCGCCAGAGTCTCGTCGCCGGACTTGACGTGTCCGTGGAACTTGGCCATCGCCCCGAACTGGCCCGCCAGGCGGACCTCGACCAGCAGGGTCTCGCCGGCCCGCGGGCGCCGGGTGAGCTCCATCGCATCGAGCCCCGCGAGAAACCCCTTGCGGCCGAGCTCGGCGTCGCCTCCTTCGAGAAGCAGCGCGGACTGCGCAATCGCCTCCGCCAGCAGGAGCGTCGAGCCCCAGCACTCCCCCATGGCGGCGCGGCCGTTCGCGGTGACTCGCAGCGAGACCGTGCCTCTGGAAAAGTCGGCGTTGCGATCCTGGACGACCGCGTCGACGAACCGGAAGGGATATCCGTGAGGGAGAGCGGGGGCGTTCAAGCCTGCTTTTTCTTCTCGATGAAGTCGCAGAGCGCGTCCACCGAGGAGAACGCCTTCACACCGACCTCTTCGTCTTCGACCTTGATTCCGAACTCCTGCTCCAGCCCGAGCACGAGCTCCAGGGCGTCGATCGAGTCGAGCCCCAGGCCCTCGCCGAACAGAGGGGCCTCGTTGTCGATCGTGTTCGGGTCGATTTCGAGCTTCAGCCGCCGCACGATCAGGTCCTTGACGCGCGGCCTGAGTTCTTCCTTGGTCATTCAGGCTCCTTGCCGGCCGGATTATAGGGTGAGCCGAGCGAGCCACGCGAGCGAGACTCCGACATTCGCCGTTCTCGACCGTCCGCCGTTCCCCCTGCGCCTTTCGACCTTCCCCGGGGCGTCACGCCATTCCCCCGTCCACCCGCCAGACCTGCGCCGTGATGTATCCGGCCCTGTCGGATACGAGAAACGAGACGAGGGCCGCGATGTCCTCCGGGGTCCCGAAGCGGCCCATCGGGATCCGCCGCACGAACTCCTTGCGGGCCTCCGGTTTTAAGTGGGCGATGATCTCGGTGTCGATCAGTCCCGGAGCGACGGCATTGACGGTGATCCCGTGCGTCGCCATCTCGAGCGCGAGCGCCTTGGTGAAGGCGATCAGCCCTCCCTTGGCGGCCGAGTAGTTCGTCTGTCCGACGTGCCCCGAGATCCCGCTCACGGACACGATGTTGACGACGCGGCCCCACTTCTTGTGGAGCATGCCCCGAACGACCGCTTTCGTCATCCGGAATGCGCCCTTCAGGTCGACGTCGATCACCGAGTCCCAGTCCTCCTCGCGCAGGAAGGGGAAAAGGGCGTCCTTGATGATCCCGGCGTTGTTGACGAGCACGTCTGCCCCGCCAAAATCGCGCCCCACGCGCTCGCCGAGTGCCTTCACCTGGTCGGCGCTGCGCACGTCGGCGCACACCGCGACCGCTTCGCCGCCCGTTTTGCGGATCCTTTCGGCGACCTCTTCGGCGCGGTCCATGTCCGAGCGGCAGGTCACGACGACCCGGTGCCCGGACAGGGCGAGCTCGACCGCGATCGCGCGGCCGATTCCCCGCGAGCCTCCCGTCACGATCGCCGTCCGGCCTGCCGTCACGCGCCCTCCCCCGACCGTTCCGGCTGCAATATACCGGCGGTCGTCGCGATCGTCTCGCGCGTGCCCGCGGGAAGGCACGTCACGGTCCGGTCGATCCAGCGGCTCATGCGCGAGAGCATCACGCCCGGCCCGACCTCGACGAACGTCCTGAACCCGTCGGCGACCATGGCCTCGAAGGTCGCGTTCCAGAGAGTGGGATAGATGAACTCGGTCCCGAGCAGATCTCGAACCTCCGCCGCCGTCGTCTTGATGCGGCCGTCCGGTCCGTAAAACGGCACGACGGGGTCGCGGACCGACCGGCACGCGGCGACGGCCGGAGCGACCGCCTCCGCGACCGGGCGCATGAGCTCGCTGTGAATCGGCCAGCTCATCGAAAGCGGCAGGACCGAAAGCGACCGCGGCGCGAGGGCCTCCAGCGCCGCCTGCACCGCTTCCGGACGTCCGGTCAGCACGAACTGCGTGGCGGCATTCACGTTGCCGATCCAGACCGCTTTTCCCGACGCCCGCAGCTCCTCACACACGGTCTCGGCCACCTCGCGCCGGCAGCCGATGACAGCCGCCATGGATCCGCGAATGGCGAGGCGCTCGGTCTCGCGCCACACGGCGATCAGGACGTCGAGCCCGTCCTCGTAGGAGATCGCTCCGGCCGCGGAGAGCGCGGCGTAATTCCCGAGGCTGTATCCCGCCGTCGCCGGAGGCTCGATCCCTTCCCGGGCAAGGGCGCGCGTCGCGAGAGTCGAAACGAGATACACCGACGACTGCGCCGCGAGATTTTCCCGCAGCTCTTCGACCGGCCCCGAGAGCATCAGCTGCTCGAGGTCGCGGCCGCACCGCTCCGACGTCCACGCGAGCAGGCGCCGCGCCTCGGGATCGGCCTCGAAGAAATCGCGCCCCATGCCGACCCATTCGGAGAGCTGGCCGGGATAGAGAAACCCCGCTCTCGAAATCATGCCGCCAGCCGGGGCAGGACGTCCTCGAGCGCCACGCAGCGGTCGCGCGCCAGCCAGCGCTCGAACCGGTCGAGCGTCGCGCCGAGGTTGTAGAAGTGGACCAGCCGGAGAAGCGGAGCGAGACCCTCCATGGGGGGATGCTGGCGGTCGAACTCCCAGGGATGAAAGGTGAAAACGGCGGGCCATCCGGCGGACCGGAAAGCCTCTTCCGCGCGACCGATCCGGTCGGGCGAAAACATGCGGAACGGCCATCCGCCGCCCATCGGAAGCGTGCGGCCGAATCCGCGTCCGGTCAGCGGCGGGACTTCCAGGATCGAGCCGCCGGGAACCGCGATGCGCTGGGGTCCCGGGTGATTGTCGGCGCGGCCCAGGGGAGGGACGGACGTCATGGACGCGTCGCAGACGAGTCCGTGACGGACGAGCACGGCGAGAGCGGGATCGGTGGGAGCGCGTATCGACCACTCCGCGGCGCGGTGCGCGAGCGGGGCTTTTCCCCCGGCGCGCTCGAGCTCGTCCAGGGCCCGGGCGAGGTCGTCGGAGAACTCGGAGGGCGTCCCGTCATCCGACCGGCGGTGAAGGTGGCCGTGCACTCCGATTTCGTGGCCCCGGCGCACCGCCTCGGCGACGAGATCCGGATAGCGGCCGGCGATCCAGCCGAGGAAGAAGAACGTTCCCCGATGCCCTCCCGCGTCGAGCGCGTCAAAGACGCTCCGGAGCGTGGACTCCACCCGCGGCGCAAAAGACGGCCACCGCCGCGCGTCGGAGAAGTAATCGTCGCCGCACACGTGGAACCAGTCCTCGACGTCGACTGTCAGCACGCGCGGAGCGCGGCCGGGAATCCGGAGAGGGGTCACGGGGGATGGCATGAGCCGGGGATTGTAAAACGTCGCCAACCGTCGCCAACCGTCGCCTCCGCTCACTGCGGGACCTGCGTTCGCCTGCGGGCTAACGCATCGCCCGGCGGCTCGCCTGTTGGCTCGACCGCCGGGCTGGTCCCTTCGTTCGCTTCGGCTCCCGCAGCGGGAGGCTCCTCCTTCCCTTCGGTCAGGAGACTCCTCCCGCTGCGAGCTTAATCACC
>JBDUBI010000214.1:0-15349 GCA_040004225.1 Acidobacteriota bacterium | reverse complement strand
AACGCCCGTATCGCGACTGCCGGCTTCGGCGCGAAGAAACCCGTCGCGCCGAACACCCGAACCGATGGCTCCGACGACCCCGAAGGGCGGCGGAAAAATCGCCGCGTGGAAATCATCGTCCAGAAGATCCGATGACTCCTCGCGTGGAAGCGCGGCAGGCCGCCGGATTTTGAAAGGCGCTCTTCGAGCGTCAGGAATACCGGCGAATCCCGAAAGGGAACTCTTCCGGGTTCGCGCCTTCGCCCCGGCAAGATGTGTCTGTCCCCGGCTCGGCCGCCCTCACGGAGTGAGGCGGTCTTTTACCGGTCTCGCGACCGTATACTGCCCGCCCATGACGGACAGTCCGCGGGATACGGCACCGCCTGAATCGGAGAGCGTTTCGGAGGCCGAGCTACTCCGGCACCGGCGGGAGAGCTTCGAACAGATCGGTGGGCTGACGGACCCATACCCCTTCTCTTTTCCGGCGTCCGCGACGGTCTCCGCGATCGCGGATCGCTACGCAAGGCTCTCCGGGGAGGACCTCGACCGCGAACCGGCCGTCGAAGCCGCGGCGGGCCGGGTCCTCGCCCTTCGCATCCAGGGGAAGGCGGGCTTTCTCGACCTCTCAGACGGTCTCGGACGGATGCAGGCCTACGTGCGCATGGACGCGGTCGGAGAGAAAGGCTGGTCTCTTTTCCGGGCGCTCGATCTCGGCGACTGGATCGGGGTCCAGGGGCCCATGTTCCGGACCCGGACCGGGCAGCTGTCCGTGAAGGCTCAGAGCCTGACCTTCCTCGCCAAGTGTTTCAAGCCGCTCCCGGAGAAGTGGCACGGTCTGAAGGACGTCGAGGTGCGATACCGGCAGCGATACCTCGACCTCGCGGTGAACCCCGACGCGCGGGCGGTGTTCGAGAAGCGGGCCGCCATCGTCCGGGCGATCCGCCGGTTCCTGGATGCGCGCGGATTTCTCGAGGTCGAAACGCCCATGATGCAGCCCGTGGCGGGAGGCGCTCTGGCGCGGCCCTTCGTCACGCATCACAACGCCCTCGACCTGGAGCTTTACCTGCGGATCGCGCCCGAGCTCTACCTGAAGAGGCTCGTCGTCGGCGGCATCGAGCGCGTGTACGAGATCAACCGAAACTTCCGCAATGAGGGCATCTCGACGCACCACAACCCCGAGTTCACGATGCTCGAGTTCTACCAGGCTTATGCGAGAGCAACGGACCTGATCGACCTGACGGAAACGATGCTGTCTGGACTCGTCGCGGAGGTGGTCGGCGGAAGCGTCACGAAGTGGGGCGATCATTCGATCAACTGGTCTCCGCCCTACCGCCGGGTCACGATGCGGGATGCGGTGCTCGAAGCGACTCGCGAGGACGCGCGCGGACCCGTGCGAGCCGAAGAGCTCGCCACCGCGGACGGGCTTCTCGCCGCGGCGCGGAGGTTCGGAGTCGAAAAACCGGACCGCTTTGCGGGCCAGAAGGGGAAGCTCTTGGCCGAGCTCTTCGAAGCCGTCGGCGAAGCGGGATTTCTTCAGCCCACCTTTCTTTACGAGTTCCCGACGGAGATTTCGCCGCTCTCCAAGCAGGACCCGAAGGCCCCCGAGTGGGTCGACCGCTTCGAGTTGTACGCGGGAGGCATGGAGATCGCCAACGGGTTTTCCGAGTTGAACGACCCCGCCGAGCAGGAACGCCGGTTTGTCGAACAGGCGCGTCAGAAAGCGGGCGGCGACGCCGAGGCCATGCAGTTCGACAGTGACTACGTCGAGGCCCTCTCCTACGGCATGCCGCCGACCGCGGGCGAAGGGGTGGGAATCGACCGGCTCACGATGCTCCTGACGGAGAAGCCCTCGATCCGCGACGTCATCCTGTTTCCGCTGATGAGGCCGAGATGAGAAGAGGCGGAAAACGGGAAACGGGAAACGTAAAACGAAAGAAGCCAGACGCCGTTTCCCGGCTTTCGTCATGACCTTCGAGTCGTTCATCGCTCTCCGGTACCTCGCGACGTCCCGGCGGAGCGCTCACGTCGCGTTGATCTCCACGATTTCCGTCGTAGGACTCGGCGTCGGCGTCGCCGCGCTCGTCCTCTCGCTTTCCCTGCTGTCCGGGTTTCAGGATCGGATTCGCGCGCAGATGTCCGACCGCAGTCCCCACCTGGTCGTTTCGCCGCAGCGCGGCGACCGGCTCTCCGACGCGGACCTCGTCAGCCGCGTTCTTGCCTCGGTGCCCGGGGTCGTCTCGACGCAGCCCGCGATCGAAGGGCGCGGCTGGCTCTCGGACTCGGCCTCGCGCACCACTCTGCCGGTGCGATTCAGGAACGCCTCTCCCGGCTCGTTCCCCGACGAGACGGGGGAGGGCTATCCGCCCGCCCGGCTCTCGTCCGCGGTCGCGGGACGGACCGGGTCGGAGCGGGGGAGCGTCCTGCGCCTGCTCTCGTCGCGCACCCGTCTGTCGCCTCTCGGCCCGGTCCCGATTGCCGTCGCCGTCAAGGTTCGAGACATCCGTCGCGGCAGTCTCGTCGAAAAGCCCGCCGACATCGAGCTGCCGGAGTCGACCGCGCGTCTTCTCTCGGGCATCGCTTCGGGCGCGCGCGCCTGGGAGGCCCGGCTCGGCGACGCTTCGATGGCGGACCACGCCGCCGCGACGGTGCGTGCGGCGTTGCCGCCCGGCTACCGCGTTCAGACCTGGCGGGACTTGAACGCGCCGCTCGCGTTTGCGCTGAAACTCGAGAAAGTCGTCATCTTCGCGACCGTCGCCCTGGTCATCGTCGTCGCCGCTCTCAACATCGTTTCGAACATCGCGCTGCTCGTCGTCGAGAAGAAGCGGGACCTGGGAGTGCTCACGTCGCTCGGAGCCGCGCCGGCCTCGCTCGCCCGGATCTATCTGACCCTCGGCGCCGCGATCGGCGCGGCGGGAACGGCCGGCGGCATCCTGGTCGGCGTCGGCGCTTCCGTGCTGCTCGACCGGTTCCGCCTGGTCCCTCTCCCGGGAGACGTGTATCTGCTCTCACACGTCCCATTCGCCGTGCATCCGCTCGAAGTGGCGACCGTTGCGATCTTTGCTTTCGCCACGGCGGTTCTCGCGGCGCTTCTGCCCGCGCGCGCCGCGGCCCGGCTCGCGCCGGGAGAAGCGGTCCGGCTCTCCCGATGATCTTGACCCCGGTGTCCTGACCCATGCTCGCCATTCACGCGGAGAACCTCTCCAAGGTCTATGAGGGCGAGGGCGCCCCCGTACGGGTGTTCACCGGCCTCTCTCTCGACGTCGAGTCGTCCACGTTCGCGGCCGTGATGGGGCCGTCGGGCGTAGGCAAGTCGACTCTTCTGCACCTGCTGGGAGGAATCGACCGCGCGAACTCGGGGCGCGTCGAAATCTTCGGCCACAGCCTCGAAGAGTTGAACCCGCGGGAGCGGGCCCGGTTTCGCAACGAGCGGATCGGTTTCGTATTTCAGTTCCATCATCTGTTGCCGGAATTCACGGCGTCGGAGAACGTCGCCTTTCCGCTGCGGATCGCGGGCATGGGCGCGGCCGAGGCCGGGCGGGGCGCCGCGGCCCTGCTCGACCGCGTGGGGCTCGGGGACCGGGGGCATCATCGCCCTCGCGCGCTCTCCGGAGGCGAGCAGCAGAGGGTCGCGATCGCCCGGGCGCTCGCCCGCGGGCCGGGACTGCTGCTGGCCGACGAACCGACGGGCAACCTCGACGCGGAATCCGCCTCGGGAGTCTTCGCGCTGCTCGAAGAGCTTCACCGGGAGCGCGGTATGACGACGATTCTCGTCACACACAACCCGGAGCTCGCAAGTCGCTGTGATAAAATCTACTTGATGTCGCGGGAAGGGATTTCACCCGCGCCTGGTTTTTGAGGTTGCGGATCGCTGACGAGTGGGTGAGTCGTACTTCGTTCCCAAGGGGCCCCGATGTTTGAGAAGTACAACGAGAAGGCGAGGCGGGCCCTCTTCTTCGCGCGCTACGAAGCTTCCAAGCTGGGTTCCAAGGTAATTGAATCCGAGCACCTCCTCCTCGGGATACTCCGGGAAGGCGAAGACATCATCAAGGAGATCTTTTCCCGCTTCAACGTGAAGCCGGAAGAGGTCCGCCGCGAAATCGAAGGCGATCGCATCTTCGTCGAGCGAATCTCCTCCACCGCCGAACTGCCCCTCTCCGAAGAGTCCAAGAAGATCCTCGCTTACGCCTCGCACGAGGCGGAGTCGATGATGCATCCCTACGTCGGGACCGAGCACCTCTTAATCGGGCTTTTGCGCGTGGACGGCTGCGTCGCCGGGCGCCTGCTGACCGCCCGGGGTTTCAACCTGTACGGCGTGAGGGAAGAGACCATCTCGCTCATCAAAGAGCGCGAGGTGTCAAAGCAGAAGAAGGAGCTCCCGTTTCTCGCGGAGTACAGCCGCGATTTGACCTCGCTCGCCACCGGCGGCGGGTTCGACCCTCTGATCGGGCGCGAGAAGGAAGTCGAACGGATCATCCAGATCCTTTCCCGCCGCACGAAGAACAATCCGATCCTTCTGGGCGAGCCGGGCGTCGGCAAGACGGCGATCGTCGAAGGACTCGCCACCCGGATCGTCGAGGGCGCGGTCCCGATGTTCCTGGCGCAGAAAAAGATCCTGGCGCTCGACCTCTCTCTGATCGTCGCCGGCACCAAATATCGGGGCCAGTTCGAGGAACGCCTGAAGGGGATCATCCGGGAGCTGCGCGAGAACCCGGACCTCATCATCTTCATCGACGAGATTCATTCCTTGATCGGCGCGGGATCCGCCGAGGGCTCTCTCGACGCCGCCAACATCTTGAAGCCCGCCCTTTCGAGGGGCGAAGTCTCCTGCGTCGGCGCGACAACGCTGAAGGAATACCGGAAATACATCGAAAAGGACCGTTCCCTTCTCCGCCGGTTCCAGGCGATCAACGTGACCGCGCCCTCCGAGGACGAGACGTTCGAGATCCTCGAAGGGGTCAAGGATCGCTACGAGCAGTTTCACAAGGTCCGATATTCGCCGGAAGCCATCAAGACGGCGGTGTACCAGTCCAATCGGTACATCACGGACCGTTTCTTTCCCGACAAGGCGATCGACCTGCTGGACGAGGCGGGCGCAAAGGTCAAGTTGAAGCGCGTCGCCGACACGCAGAACCTCCGCAAGCTCGAGGTCGAGACACGCCAGATCGTCAAGGAAATGAAGAAGGCGATTTCCGACAAGGACTTCGAAAAGGCGGTCTTCCTGCGGGAACGCGAGATCGAGTTGAAGGAAGAGATCGAACGCACGAAGGCCCAGACCGCGGAGAGAAGCGAGGCGACCCAGGAGGTCACCCGCCGCGATATCGAAGAGATCATCTCGTCCTGGACCGGAATTCCCGTCGCTTCCCTCGAGATGGAGGAGGCGGAAAAGCTCCTCCACATGGAGGACGCGCTCCGGCGGCGGATCGTGGGGCAGGACGCGGCGATCATCGGCGTCTCCAAGGCGATCCGCCGTTCGCGGCTCGGCGTCAACAACCCGAACCGGCCCATGGGCTCGTTCATCTTCCTGGGCCCCTCGGGCGTCGGGAAGACCGAGGTCGCCCGCCGGCTGGCAGAGTTCCTTTTCGAAAACCCGAAGTCGCTGGTGCGGTTCGACATGTCCGAATACATGGAGAAGCACTCCGTTTCCAAGCTCATCGGGTCTCCTCCGGGCTACGTCGGGCACGAGGAGGGCGGGCAGCTCACGGAGCGCATTCGCCGCAACCCCTACAGCGTCATCCTCTTCGACGAGATCGAAAAGGCTCACCCGGACATCGCCAACCTGCTCCTTCAGATTCTGGAGGACGGGATATTGACCGACGCCTACGGCAACGTGGTCGACTTCAAGAACACTCTCATCATCATGACGTCGAACATCGGGACGAAATACCTGGTGAACCGGACGAGACTCGGGTTCGGCGGGTCGAAAGAGATTCAGAACAGCCGGGAGATCGAGGATCTGGTGTTGAAAGAGCTGAAGCGGGACTTCTCGCCCGAGTTCATCAACCGGATCGACGAGACGATCGTCTTTCACCCGCTCGGCCAGCCGGAGCTCACGAAGATCTGCCGGCTGTTGATCGACGACGTCAACGCCACCATCGCGACCAAGGGCGCCTCGATCGACGTGGACGACGCGGCGGTCCAGTGGCTACTGGAGCAGAGCGGCGAAGATCCGAACATGGGCGCGCGCCCTCTGCGCCGTTCGATCCAGAAGTACGTCGAAGATCCGGTTTCCGAGCTCCTGATCCAGTCGCGGGAAGAGAAGCTCGATGCGATCGAAGTGCGGGTCGGCCCCGCTGGCCTCACGGTGATTGCCCGGGAACCCGAGCCCATCGTCCAGGACTGATTCGCCTCTCGAGCCGCTGGTGCCGCACACGGCGCCGCGTGGATCCGGGTTTCTCGAAAAGGCGGAAGAAGATAAGCTCCCGGCTCGTTTGCACAAGGAACCCGATGTCTGCATGGAAGCCTCTTCCGGACGCGCGCTGCCTGTGGCGGGGCCCGGCCGTGGGCGGGATGGCACTCTTCCCCGGCGGAGAGTCAACCGCTTGAGACGCTGGATCTTCGCGGGCGCGCTTGCGGCCGGAATGGCCGGCGGGCTCGCGAGGGCGCAGACGGCGGCACCGGCCCCGACCCCCGTCCGGCCGCCTCCGACCGTTTCCGCGGTCCCGACCACGCCCGCCCCCCGCCAGGCGCCCGCACCGTCTGCTCCGACCGCACCGGTCACCCCGGTCGCCCCCCAGGATCGCCTCGTCGGCATCCGGGTCGTCGGCTTCCAGACCGTCTCCCCCGACACGATCGCCCACTACCTGGGCGTCAAGGTCGGAGAGCCCTACGACCCCGAGAAAATTCGTTCCAATTTCCAGGCCCTCTGGGACGTCGGCCTCCTCGAAAACGTCGCCATCGAGGCCGAGCGAGGGGCCGAAGGCGTCACTCTGGTCGTGACGATCGAGGAGCGCCCGACGATCAAGGAGGTCGAGTTCGTCGGCAACAAGAAGGTTTCGACCACTCAGATCAAGGACAAATTGAAGGAGGGGAAAGCCGAGGTCAAGGCCGGCGTGCCCCTCTCCGTCCGCAGCATCGCGAAGTCGCGGTCGATGATCGCGGACATCTATGCCGAAAACGGGTATCGAAGCGCGACCGTCGAGTACCGCATCGATGACGTGTCGAAGACCGAAAAAAAGGTCGTGTTCGTGATCGACGAGGGCGACAAGGTCAAGATCGCCTCCATCGTCTTCGAGGGAAACCACGTATTTTCGCAGTTGCGGCTGCGCGCCGCGATGAAGAAAACGAAGATCAATACCTGGTTCCGGCTCCTGTCGGAGTCGAGCACGACGTACAGCCAGGCGAACTACGAAGCCGACGTCGAGAGCCTCAAGGGCGCGTACCACGCGAAGGGGTACAAGGACGTCGTCATCAAGGACCCGGTTCTCGACGTTTTCGTGAAGAACCCGCAGGCGCCGGTCAAGAAGCAGAAGAAGAGGGTCCGGATCAGGATCCCCATCGTGGAAGGCGACCAGTTTTTTACGAATCAGATCCAGATCGTCAAGGTCAACCAGGCGGGTCAGCCTGCCGAGGGAGACGAGGCGTACGTCGTGCCGAAGGAGCGGATCCTGCGCCAATTCGCCGAGCTCCCGCCGGGTTCGGTTTTGAATCGCGACTACCTGATCGAGGCTCTGTCGCGCATCGAATCCGAGTACAAGGTCCGCGGCTACATTTACTGGTTCGCGGACCCCGCCTACCGCGAGGTCGGAAATCACAGGGTGGACGTGGACGTGCGGCTCTACGAGGGCGACAAGTTCTACCTGGGCCGCCTGGAAGTGCAGGGCAATACGACCACCAGGGACAAGGTCATTCGCCGGGAGTTCGCGCTCGACGAAGGCGACATCATGAACATGGAGGCCGTCAAGAAAAGCCTCCTCAAGCTCCAGTCTCTCGGCTACTTCAAGGTGGGCGAGGAGCCGGACTTCAAAGTCCGGCCGGACGACAAGAAGGTGGATCTGACCCTGAAGGGGACCGAGACCTCACGCAACGAGGTTCAGTTCGGCGCGGGGTTTTCGGCGCTCGACGGGTTTTTCGGCCAATTTTCGTTTCAAACCCGGAACTTCCTCGGGCGCGGCGAGGTCCTGGGCGCCTCGGCGCAGCTCGGAAAGATCTCCAACTATTACGACGTGTCCTACACCGTGCCCTGGTTTCTCGACAAGAACCAGACTGTCGGAACGTCGCTCTTCAAGCGCAACGTGACGTATTTGAACATCGACGAGCGGCGCACTGGCGGAACGGCCTTTTACGGCAAGGGTCTCGGCCTCTTCGACAGCTGGTCGGTGCTCTACCAGTACGAGGACGTCAAGTCGAACTTCCCGGTCCGAGGCGCGGCGGTGCCGCCAGGTCAGCCCGCCCCTCCCGACAAGTTCACGCAGGTGGTCGGGAAAACGTCGTCCTTCACTCCCGGTTACAGGTTCGATAACAGGAACGACCCGTTCGACCCGAATGCGGGACACCGGTTCTACCTGACGACCCAGGTCGCCGGAAGCTACCTCGGCGGCAGCGTCGATTTTTTGAAGCCCCTGATCGGCGGGTCGATCTACATCCCGGTCCGAATCCCCCGACATTCCTACCTCGCCTTGAACGGCGAAGCGGGTTACGTGCGGCCTTATGGCGGACAGGGTGTTCCGATTTACGAGCGGTTTCAGCTGGGCGGCGAGCAGAGCCTCCGGGGGTTCCGGGCCGGCTCCGTCCTGCCTCTGGCGAAGAACCAGCAGATCTTCACGGACCAGGACGGGCGCATTCTGGGGGGTAACAAATATTTCGTCCTGAACGCGGAGTACGTGTTTGCCAGCATCGGTCCGGCGAAACTCCTGGCTTTTGCCGATGTCGGGAACTCGTTTCATGAAAGTCAGAACATCAGCCTGACGGGCCTGCGGGAGTCCGTCGGCGCGGAGCTTCGGATCTTCCTGCCCATTTTCCAGGCGCCCCTTCGCTTCATTTACTCTTTCAACCTGAGCCCCAAGGCGCCGATCGACCAGTTCGGCTTCCCGATCGAGAGCCTGCGCGACAAGAAACGCGGGTTCGATTTCTCGATCGGCAGAACGTTTTAGGCGGTCCCTCGACGGACCGTGAGGGAGTCAGCGGCCTCGGGGTCGGGATCCCATGGCGTATCCAGGGAACTCCGGTCGAATCGACGCTCGGAATGGGGCCGCTTTCCGGCTGTTGTAGCCCCCGGGGAGTCTGCTACTATTTCGCGTTCTCGCCGCATATGACTACGTTTAAGGAGCTTGGAATGAAACGCATTGCCCTATCCATCCTGACCGCCGGCGTCACGGCGATCGCCGCCGCTCAGACGGGCGCGGCGGCCCCCGCCGCGGGCGCCATGCCCGGAGGCGGGTTTTCCGGACCGGTCGCCATCATCAATTCGCAGCGGCTGGCACTCGAGTCCGCCCCGGGAAAGGAAGCGTACGGACGCCTCAAAAAGCTGTCCGACTCCAAGAAGGACGAGCTCGACCGGGTCGAGAAAGAGGCCCGGGACCTCGTCCAGAAGTTGAACGACCAGGGCCAGTCCATGCCGCCCGACAAGCGCGAGGCGCTCGAGAAGCAGGCCGACGATCGCCAGAAGGCGTGGAAGCGGATGCAGGAGGACGCGCAGAAGGACCTCCAGGAAGCCGAGCGCAAGGAGATGGGCTCTCTCGAGGGCCGTATCGGACCGATCGTGAAGGACTTCTTCAAGGAGAAGCGCTACGCGGTCGTCCTGGATTCCCGCGCCGGGATTATCTATGCCGACGAGGCCACGGACGTGACCGACGAGGTTTTAAAGCGCATCAACACGACGGTCGCCCTTCCGAGGCCCGCCGGAGCGACCGGCGCCGCGGCCCAGAAGCCGGCTGCCGGAACCGCCGCCGCGCGGCCGACGCCCGCGCCGAAAAAGTAGCCGGAATACACTTCCCCTGGTGAAACGCGCATCCGGGGGGAAAACGGGTGGAAAGGGCCGCGGGGCGACGAGCTCCCGCGGCCTTTTCTTTACCCTCGCCGAGGTGGCGAAATCCGTCGGCGGGCGCGTTCTCGGCGATCCTCACCTGCGATTGACCGGCATCGCGCCACTCGATCGGGCGGAGGCGGGTGACCTCTCCTGGCTCGCGGACCCACGCCGGGCGCGCGCCGCGTCCGTGACCCGCGCGGGCGCCCTCTTAGTCGCCGAGGAAGAGCACGCGGGAGGCCGGCCGGCGGTCGTCGTGGCAAATCCGACGGCCGCCTTCGCCCTCTGGTTGGGCCGGGTGCGGCCACAGAAGCGGCCGGCCGCGGGGGTTTCGCGGCGCGCGCACGTCGATGCCGCGGCAAAGATCGGAAGGGGCGCCTCGGTCGGCGCGGGCGCGATCGTCGAGAAGAGCGCGCGCGTCGGAGCCCGGGCCGTCCTGTTCCCGGGCAGCTTCGTCGGGGAGCGCGCCGTGATCGGCGAAGACACGTGGCTCTATCCGAATGCGGCCGTTCTGGCGGATTGCCTCGTGGGGGATCGGTGCGTGCTCCACGCCGGGGCCGTCGTCGGCTCCGACGGCTTCGGCTACGTCTGGGATGGAGAGCAGCACCGGAAGATCCCCCAGGTGGGAATCGTCCGGGTGGAAGACGACGTCGAAATCGGGGCGAACTCCGCGATCGATCGCGCGACTCTCGGGGAGACGGTGATCGGGCGCGGCACCAAGATCGACAACCTGGTGCAGGTCGGCCACAACGTTCAGATCGGCGAGCACTCGATCCTGTGCGGCCAGGCCGGGATCGCCGGTTCCACCAGGCTCGGTGCGCACGTCACGCTCGCCGGCCAGGCGGGCGTCGGCGACCACGCGACGCTCGGAGACGGCTCGGTCGCGACGGGCCGGGCGGGGATCGCCTCGCGCGCCGTCGTGCCGGCGGGCGCCGTACTTTCGGGCTATCCTGCCGCTCCGCACAGGGATTTCCTGAAACGCGCCGCCTTGACCGCGAGGCTGCCGGAGCTCGTCGCGCGGCTGGAGAAACTCGAGAAGTCGGCCGTTCCGGGCCGCGGAAAGCGAGGCTGAGGTGGAGCTCGGCATCCTGGAGATTCTGAAAATACTTCCGCATCGCTACCCCTTTCTCCTCGTGGATCGGATTCTGGAGCTCGAGGCGGGTAAGCGCGTGGTCGGCATCAAGAACGTGACCTTCAACGAGGAGTTCTTCCAGGGCCACTTTCCGGGCAACCCGGTCATGCCGGGAGTCCTGATCGTCGAGGCGATGGCGCAGGTCGCGGGAGTCGGCCTGCTCGCCGTCCTGCCCGAGGAGGAGCGCAAGCTGCTCTACCTGACGGGCGTCGATCGCTGCAAGTTCCGCCGTCCCGTCACCCCGGGAGATCAGCTCCGTATCGAGGTCGAGCTCCTCGCGGTGAAATCGCGGCTCTGCAAGTGCCGCGCGCGAGCCACCGTCGAGGGAGCGCTCTGCGCCGAGGCCGAGCTCACCTCCGCCCTGGTCGCCCGATCGTGAGCGCCGAGGTCCACTCGACGGCCATCGTTTCGCCCGAGGCGGTCCTCGGAGAAGGGGTCGAGATCGGCCCTTACGCCGTCATCGGTGATGGCGTGCGCCTCGGAGATCGCACCCACGTCGGCGCTCACGCGAACATCTCCGGGCCCGCGGAGTTCGGCGAAGACAACCGGATCTTCCCGCACGCGGTGCTCGGGCTCGAGCCCCAGGACCTGAAGTATCACGGCGAACCGACGCGGCTCTCCGTCGGTTCGCGAAACGTTTTCCGGGAGTTCATGACGGCCCACCGCGGCACCGTGACGGGCCGAGGCGAGACGGTCATCGGGGACGACGGCTATTTCATGTCCTACAGTCACATCGCCCACGACTGCCGTATCGGTTCGAAAGTCGTGTTCGCCAACTGTGCCGCCCTCGCCGGGCATGTCGATGTGGGGGATCACGCGACCCTGGGGGCCTTCGCCGCGGCGCACCAGTTCATCCGGATCGGGAATTACGCGTTTGTCGGCGCCTACGCGCAACTGAGGCAGGACGTGCTCCCGTTCTGCAAGACAGATGGGATCGACGCGACGACGTACGGCATCAACGCCATCGGCCTGAAGAGGAATGGCTTTGCCGACGAACGGGTCGAAGCGCTTCAGAAGGCGTACCGGCTCCTGATCAAATCGAAGCTCAACACCACGCAGGCCCTGGAGCGGATCGAGGCGGAGCTCTCGGGAGAGCCCGATGTCGATGACCTCGTCCTTTTCATCCGGGCGAGCAAGAGGGGATTTCACAAATGAGCGCGGCGCCGGGGAACGCGGGCTCCTTCCCGCGAGAAGTTCGCGTTGCCGTCGTCGGAGTCGGGCACCTCGGGCGCCATCACGCGCGAATCGCGGCGTCTCTTCGCGGTGTCCGGTGCGTCGGCGTCGTCGACCGGCACCCGGGCCGGGCGCGGGAGATCGGGGCCGAATTCGGCATTCCGGTCCTCGAGTCGCTCGAGGAAGCGGCGGAGGCCGCGGAGGCAGTTGTCGTCGCGACACCGACGGTCACTCACGCGGAGATCGCACGGAAGCTGATCGAGCGAGGCTGCGACGTCCTGGTGGAAAAGCCGATCACGGCGACGGTCGCGGAAGCCGACGCGCTCTTGAGCGACGCCCGCGCGAAAGGGCGCGTGGTCCAGGTGGGCCACGTCGAGCGGTACAACCCGGCCGTCCAGGCGGCGCTCGCCCTGGCCGTCGACGTGCGCTTCATCGAGATCCACCGGTTGGGAGTGTTCACGCGCCGCAGCGTCGACGTCGACGTCGTGCTCGACCTGATGATCCACGACCTCCAGATCGTGCAGACTCTGGTGGGACGGCCGGTCGAAGAGGTTCGCGCCGTCGGCATGCCGGTGTTGACCTCCACGATCGACATCGCCAACGCGCGGATCGCGTTCGAAGGCGGCTGTGTGGCGACGCTGACCGCTTCGCGGGTGTCGTCGGACAAGGTCCGCCGGTGCGAGATCTTTGCGCCGGCTCTTTCGCTTTCGGTCGACATGCAGGCGCAGTCCGTGCGGGCGTACCGGCTCTCCCGGGAGACGGGGGAGCCGGAGATCGTTCCGAGTTCCGTCGCGGTCGAGAGAGAAGAGCCGCTCGCGCGCGAGATGACCGACTTCATCCGCGCCGTTCGAGAGCGCGGCGTGCCGCTCGTGTCGGGTGAAATCGGACGCGACGCGCTCGTGCTGGCCTCCCGCGTGCAGGAGGCAATCGAACGCCAGCGGGCGCTGGTAGAGGGAGTCAGGGTATGAACCGAAAAGCGGGTCGGATCGGGCTGATCGGCGGCAGCGGGGTCTACGATCTGTCGGGAATCGACAATCTCCGCGAGGAGAAGCTGGAGACCCCCTTCGGAACCCCTTCGGACTCCTATTTCACCGGAACACTCGGAGGCGTTGCGGTCGCCTTCTTCTCCCGACATGCGCGGGGGCACCGGTTCTCGCCGACGGAGATCAACTACCGCGCGAATATCTGCGGGTTCAAGATGCTCGGCTGCGACGCGCTCCTCTCCGCGTCGGCGGTCGGAAGCCTCCGGGAGGAGATCTCCCCCCGGCACGCGGTCATTCCCGATCAGTTCCTCGACCGCACCCGCCACCGGGCGGATACATTTTTCGACGGCGGAATCGTCGCCCACGCGGGTTTCGCGGATCCGATCTGCGCGGCGCTCTCGGATGCTCTCGAGACGAGCGCGCGCGAAGCCGGCCTGACGGTGCACCGCGGGGGCACCTACGTGTGTATCGAGGGCCCGCAGTTTTCGACGCGCGCCGAGTCGCGGCTCTATCGGGATTGGAACGCCGATGTCATCGGAATGACGAACGTGACAGAGGCGCGGCTCGCGCGCGAGGCGGAGCTCTGTTACGCGACGCTGGCGCTGGTTACGGACTACGACTGCTGGCGCGATTCGGCGGAACCGGTGACCGTCGAGGCGATTCTGGCCGTGCTCTCGGAGAACGCCACGGGGGCGAGGCGCGCGATGCGCGCGGCGGTCGCCAGAGTGTCTCCGGACCGGAAGTGCGACTGTCGCGATGCGATGCGATACGCGGTCCTGACCGACCGCAAGGCCCTTTCGGAAGAGACGCGCCTCCGCCTCGCTCCCATCGCGGGGCGGTACTTGTGACGGAGGCGTCGGAGCGGGCCGCTATGGACTTCTTTCGCCGGCCGGGGCGGATCGTGGTGACGGGGTCGGTCGCGTTCGATTACCTGATGACGTTCCCGGGCCATTTCGTCGAACATCTGATTCCGGACCAGCTCTCGCGGCTCTCGGTTTCGTTTCTGGTGGACGAAATGCGGCGCGTCGAAGGGGGATGCGCCGCGAACATCGCCTACGGGCTCGCGGTCCTGGGCGAGCGGCCGCTGCTCTTCGCCACCGCCGGCCCCGATGCGGCGGCCTATCGGGACCGGCTCTCGAGCGAGGGAGTCGACGTTTCGGGTCTGCGGCTCTTCGAGGACGTCTTCACCGCCTCGTTCTTCGTCTCGACCGATCTCGACCAGAATCAGATCGCCTCGTTCTACACCGGCGCCATGGCCCGGGCGCGGGAGCTGTCCCTCGCGGAGCTCGACGCGGCGCAGTGCGCCCTGGTCCTCATCTCGCCGAACGACCCCCAGGGCATGAAGCGGTACGCCGACGAGTGCAGAGCCTCCGGCATTCCCTTCATCTACGACCCGAGCCAGCAGGTGGCGCGCCTCTCGGGAGAAGACATAACGGGCAGCGTCCAGGGGGCGGCGATGCTCATAGCGAACGACTACGAGATGGGAATCGTCGCCCAGAAGACGGGATGGAGCGCGGCCGACATCGAGGCGCGCGTCCCCGTCGTGATCGAAACGCACGGGGCGGACGGCTCGACGATCGTGCTCGGCGGCCGGGAGCGGCATCGCATCCCCGCCGGCCGCCTCGAGGGCGACGCGCTCGATCCGACGGGAGTCGGAGATGCATTTCGGGCCGGTCTGCTCCGCGGCATCCGCGCCGGACTTTCCTGGGAAGTGGCCGGGCGGATGGGCAGCATCGCCGCGGTGTTCGGCCTCGAGGCGCAGGGACCGCAGCCGCCGCGCTACCCGATCGCCAGGTTCATCGAGCGGTACGAATCCAACTTCGGCGCAGAGCCGGAGCTCGCGAGGGCCCTCGCAAAAGGCTAGGAGCCCCCGGGGCGCCGGCCCCATCGCTTTCCCCCGCTGGCACCTTCGGCTGCCGCCTGGTCCGCCGGCGCTCGAAAATTGGCCTGATTCGCCGCACGCGCGAGTGAGCTCCGCCTGCCTGCGTTCCCCTCACCCCAGCCCTCTCCCCGAGCGCGGGGCGAGGGGGCAGAGCTGCGCCTTCAGCATGAGGGTGATTAAGCTCGCAGCGGGAGGAGTCTCCTGACCGAAGGGAAGGAGGAGCCTCTCGGGGCGGGAGC